>JAUXGL010000121.1 GCA_030622135.1 Deltaproteobacteria bacterium | reverse complement strand
GCTTCCGCTGCCAGACGACCCTAGACACGCTGGCCACGGCGCCCTGGGGCCCGTTTTTGGATCAACCCGGCGATATCTCCTGCCCGGTCGCCGGTCGTTTCGGCCAGGTGGAAATCCGCATGTATGCCTTGAGCGCCGTGAGCAGTCCAGTCGTGGAGAGCGTGACGGTATATTGGGAATAGTGGATCGATCATGAACCGTGACACCCTAAAACCGAGGCCCGGCAGCAAGGTGAGCCGGGTTATTTCCGCGCTTCTCCTTGGGATCCTTGCCTGGACCGGCTTTCCCGGCTGCACCGACACCGGTATTCTGTTTTTGGACAGGACGCCTCACGATCGCGTGGCGATCAGCGGCAATTTCTGCACGGCCCGGCCCGATTCGTTCCTGCATCCCATCCGGGTGCTGTTCGCGGTAGACTCCTCGGACAGCATGATCTTTAACGATCCCGCGAACATACACGTGGACGCCATCCAGAGCGCCGTCGAGAATTGCCGGGAGGAGCCCAATATTTCTTTCGGTATATTGCGCTGGGGAGAACGGGTGATCCGCGAACTGGCGGACTACAACCGTGAAGATCCGGTTCTGTTCACCAAGGACGAAACCAGGCTCAACGAGGCGTTCACCCGCATGCGGCAACTGCCGTCCGTAAACCCGGACAAGTTCCTGGGAGGCACCGACTACGTCAACGCCTTGCAGGAAATCCGGTCATACCTGCTGCAGGACACCGCGGAGAACCCTACCGAATCCATGCAGCACAGCTACCTCGTGATGTTTCTCACCGACGGGATGCCCCAGTCGGGAGACATGGACGCCAATTTCACCCGCCAGAAGATCCTCAACGAAATCCAGGCCATGTCCGGTGAGTTCCCCATGCGGTTCGACGTGATCAGCATCGTTCAGATCGCCATCATTCCGCCCGAGTTCTTCGACCTGCTTCCCACCATGGCGGAGGCAGGAGACGGTCTGTATTTACAGCTCACCAGCCCCGAAGGGCTGGTCGACCACTTCGAGAGAGCGCTTGAATCGGAGCGCGTGTTGCTGGAGTTCGAGTTGGGCTCCGTGGCCGTACCCTCGGAACCAAAGAGTTTCTTCGTGCTCAACGAAAATGTGCGCATCGCGGAAGTGGACGGGGAAGTCGGGTATTTCGTCGACAGCGACGCCGACGGCCTGGTAGACGAGATCGAGTTTCAACTGGGCACCGATCCTGGCAACGCGGACACGGACGGCGACGGTCTCGACGATCTGTTTGAATCCAGGCTCCAGGGCGAGTTCGATCCGCTGGCCACCATGGTTCCCGGCCTGACCGAAGAGCAGCTCACGGACCAGGATCGGGACGGCCTGGTGATGTTCGTCGAGGAGCGCCTGGGACTCGACGACACCGATCCCGACACCGACGACGACGGCTTGATAGACGGGATCGAGTTCCGCGCGGGCACCATGCCGCATGTGACCGACGCGTTCGGAGACCCCGACGATGACGGAATCTCCAATTATGTGGAGATAAGACAGGGCACCTCGCCCACGGTAAAAGAGACGTTTCCTCCGGGATCGGACTACTGCCAGAACGTGATCCCGATTACCGAGCCGACGGAGGTGATCGACGGGCAGCGCTGCTACCGGTTCCGGGTAGAAAACATCCGCCTCCGCGAGACCAGGGCTTCACGAGACATCCTTGGCGTGGCGTGGCCTCGAGGAGCCAACCGCATCCGGCTCTGGCGGGTGGAGCGTCCCGCGCCGGTGGATGAACAGGATCGTGACTCTCCCATGCTGGACAAGTATGCCCGCCACGTGAACGGCCGACTATGGATATTGTTCAACCCCTCGAAGGGGACCCGAGACCCTTCCGCCCTGGAGTTGTACGTCAATGATGCCCACTTCGAACCATAGCGTAATAGGCCGTGTCTGCCGTTTGGCTGGATGTGTGCTCCTGGCCACCGCCTTGTCGGGCTGCAGCGAGGAGAACCGCCTGGATGGCATGTTCGGCAAGGGCGTGAATCTCGAGTTCGATCAAGCCGGCGCTTACTGGCTCAACCAAGAACTGGTAATCGCCTATCAACGCAGTTACACATCACGGCGCGTGGGCGGTCACCTGGAAAACCAGGTGACCCGCCTGGTTTTCATGACCGAGAGAGTTGCGTTGGCCGAATCGGAGAAGATCACTTTCCTGTGGACCGATGAGCCCAGGGCCTTGCTGGTGGATCACTACGTAATCTCTGAGGACAGCCTTGGAATCCTCACGCAAGAGCCCAACTTCACGCCCTATACCAAGGTACAAGTATTTTTCAGCGCGCTGGGCAAAAAGCCCGGAGAAAGCCTGACCGGATACTTCCACTGCAAATTCATCGACAACGAAGCCTTGTGGGGAGATTTCGACGTCACCCTGCGTAAGCCTTGATCCCACCTCCGCCGCATGCAGCCAAACCGGGATCTCCCACCCACCTTCCGCGGCAATCCCAATCCACCGAGTAACTTCGACAACTTGCGAGAGGCCAGCGAGCTTATTTCACACACCGTATCTTTGGCGCCGAGTATCTTGAGTTCCTTATGGAAGTCAACTGGTTGCATATCTTCTTACGGGCACAGGTGGTGGATTGGGGCCAAATCAGAGCCGCAATTGACACGCAATTGACAGCGTCTATAAACCTAATCTAAGCTACGCTTGGAAGTGCCAAGGTCACTGGTGGGCCTCCCGGGCTTCAAACCCGGTGTGACGTGTGAGCAACGCGTTGGGTGGGTTCGATTCCCATGCACTTCCGCCATAAAATAAGGGCGCCCAGCCAACAGTTGGGTGCCTTTTTTAGCGAGCTGGCCGGCTTGAGGTACCGCCGATGAAGGTTCCCTATCCGTTGAGCCAGAACGAGCAACGTAGCTATCCCGAGGGCTTCGCCGGCGACGTTTTCGTCTGGGACATCGACAAGACCTACCTGCAGACGAACTTCTCCTCGCTGAGTGAAATGGCCCGAATCGCGATGGAGTTCGCCATCGACAAGAAGGCCATCGCCGGCATGCCCGAAATCCTGAGGGGGCTACGCCGCGGTCCGGGAGAAGATTCCGCCTGCGCGCCTCTGTACTTCGTCTCTGCCAGCCCCACGCAGATGCGCCGGGTGATCGAAAAAAAAATGCTAATGGACGGCGTGGAGTACGACGGAATCATCTTAAAGAACTGGCTCAAAACCCTGTGTCAGCTACGCCCCGGAAGACTGCGCGAGCAGATGGGTTTCAAGATCTGCGCCCTGCTGGCCGCCCGGCAAAACCGCCCCAAATCGGTGGATTACCTATTCGGCGACGACGTGGAAAGCGATGCCGGGGCCTTTTTCATCTATGCCCGGTTGTTGTCCGGGGAACTCACCGCCAAAGCGGCCGAGACCCAGTTGATCGACGCCGGCGTCAAGCTAGACGATCGGCAATGCATTCGCACCCTGCTCAACCGGCTGGGACCCGACCGCGGCCGCGTCGAGCGCGCCTTCATTCACCTGGAAAACAACACGCCCCCGGAGCGCTTCCAGTCGCTTGCTCCGGTGGTTGTGCCGGTGAAGGGCGCCGTACAGCTCTCCCTGGCCCTATATGAACTGGATCTGGTAAGCACGGAAACCGTCCGACAAGCCATCGCCTCCGTGAAATCATCCCCCGCCACTCCCGACTTCGATGCTCTGGTCGAGGACGCATTGAACCGAAAACTGGTGGGGAAGAAAAAGCTCAAGGAAGCCGGAGTGGCTTGATCACGCCTGGGGGGATTGTTCCCGCTCCACTTTCTCGAAGTAGTCCATGCACCGGCGCACATAGACACGTTTGGTGGGATAGTCGCCAGGGAAAAAGCTGCGCTTGAAGCCGTAGACCAGGAGGTTTTTCAGATCCTTCATGCCCAAATTGAAGTGGGTCACGGCCTTGTAGATCTCGTCAGTCATGGTGGTGTTGGAGACGGTGCGGTTGTCGGTGCACAGGGTAACCGACAGCTTGTACTCCATCATTTTTCCGAAGGGGTGATCCGAAAGCCGGCGATAGGCCGAGTTGGTCTGCTGGTTGGAGGTGAGGCAGATCTCCAACGTGATCCTCCGGTCGGCGATGAACTGGGCCAGGTTGCGCACGTAGCGCTCACGATCCTCGATGAGCTTGGAACGGATGGCGTCCGGGTTGAGCAGGGAGGTGGCGTGGCCGATGCGATCGGCGTGCAACTCGGTGATGGCCTGGAAAATACTCTCGGGTCCGTAGTCCTCGCCGGCGTGGACGGTCTTCTTCAAAAAGTTACGGTGGGCGAAGTCGTAGGCCTCCTTGTAGCGCATGGGCGGATAGCCCTCCTCGACGCCCGCCAGGTCGAAGCCGACCACCGCGAGCCCCTCTTCGTGCCGGGCCCGCGCCGCCGCCCGGACCAGCTCCAGGGAGGCCAGCGCGTACACCTGATCCGGATCCGAGTAACGGTGCAACTCCAGGAAGGAGTGGTAGAAACCGGAATACTTCTCCTTGAAGAAGCGCATGGCGCAGGCAATGATGCCAAAGGCGAACGGCGGCTCGGAGCCATCGGACACCTCCGGCCGGCTGTTGAACTCCCGCTTGGCCCGTTCCAACCCATCCGAGGCGGCGCGCATGACCTCAATGGTGTCAAAACCCTTCTTGGCGTGGAGCTGCGGGGCGAAGCGCACCTCGATGTACCGGACGCCCTCGGCCAGGTTGTCCATGGCCAGCTCGTAAGCGATCCGTTCGATCTGCTCGCGGTTCTGCATCACCGCCACGGTGTAACCGAAGCCCTTTAGATACTCACCCAGGTTGTTGTACTCATCCTTAAACACGTTCTCGCGCATGCCCGCCTCGGTATAGGAAGGCAGATCCACCCGGGCCTCCTGGGCCAGCTCGATGAGCGTCGGTATGCGTATGGATCCGTCCAGGTGGACGTGCAAATCGGTCTTGGGCAGCTTTTGGATCAACTCTCGACTGATAGAAACATCCATAACCCATTTATACTACAAAACCCGTTTGACACAACCAAGAAAACCGCAAGGAAAGGTTGATTTTCTACCCACCGTCCCCGGCCTACGCCTGTTCCGCTGGGCCGGCCGGCACAAAGCCTGCTATGCTCAAACACCTATGAGAACCAAAACCACCCAAACCGATCTGCGCGCGGCGCTTGAGACCCACTTTGGCTTCGAAGCCTTTCGGAGCGGCCAGGAAGAGATCGTGCAAGCCGTGCTCGACGGCAGGGACTCCATCGCCGTGCTTCCCACCGGAGCGGGCAAGTCGCTTTGTTTCCAGCTTCCAGCCGTCGTGGGCGGGGGATTCTGCCTGGTGATCTCGCCGCTTATCTCCCTGATGCAGGACCAGGTGGACGGGCTGACCGAGCGCGGTCTGCCGGCCACCTTCATCAACTCCACCCTCGATCTGCCCGAGCTCAATCGGCGCTTCGACGGTCTGCGAGCCGGACGCTACAAGCTGGTCTACGTCGCCCCGGAACGATTCAAGAGCGAACGGTTCTGGCACTTGCTCGAACGGTTCCCGCCCGAGCGGGTGGCGGTGGACGAGGCCCACTGCATCAGCGCCTGGGGACACGATTTTCGGCCCGACTACCTGGAGATCGGTCCGGCCCTGGCGCGCCTGGGCCACCCGCAGGTAATCGCCCTGACCGCCACGGCCACCCCCCAGGTGCGCGACGACATCATCGCCCAACTCGAGCTGGGCAAGCCCCCACGATCCGATCCGCATGTGGTGGTAGCCGGTTTCCTGCGCCCCGAGTTGACCCTTGGGGTCAAACGAACCGCCAACCACGACATCAAGCTTCAGCGGGTGCGGCGCATTTTCCAAAAACAGGGCACCGGGATCGTTTACTGCGCCACCCGCAAGATGGTCGACAAGGTGGCCGGCTTGATAATGCAACGGGCGGGCATCGCCTGCGTGGCCTACCACGCCGGCATGGGCGACGAGGCCCGCAAGGCGGCCCAGGACCGTTTCATGGCCGGCGAAGTGCCGGTGGCGGTGGCCACCAACGCCTTCGGCATGGGCATCGACCGAGCCGATCTGCGGGCGGTGGTGCACTGGGACCTACCCGGATCCCTGGAGGCCTATTACCAGGAGGCCGGGCGTGCCGGTCGGGACGGCCAGCCGGCCCAGTGCGAGATCCTGTTCAACTATGCCGACGTGCACACCCAGGAGTACTTCCTGCAGGGCCCCAACGAACAAACCGATCGGGCCAAGCTGAAAGCGCTCTTGCGCTACATCGACGCGCGCGGCTGTCGCCACGCGGCCATCCTGCGCTACTTCGGCGATCCGTCCCACCGGGAGGTGGGCGACTGCGCCGCCTGCGACAACTGCTTGCGCCGGGCCGGCCTGGACGGCACCGAACGGCGCGCGCCCGACGAGGCCGAGTGGCTGCAGATCCAAAAGACCCTGTCGTGCGCGACGCGCATGAACGGCATGTGGGGCCGGGCCAAGCTGGCCCAAGTGCTTGTCGGCTCCCAGGACAAGGCCCTGCTCTCTACCGGTCTGCAGAAGCTGTCCACCTACGGGCTGCTCGCGGGCATGGGCATTAACCACATCCGGGTGCTGACAGACGCCCTGGAGGACGCCGGCTGCCTGGAGTCCGTCGGCGAGGATTACCCCAAGATCCGCATCACCGCCCAGGGCCGGCGGGTGATGCGCCGGGAGATCGAAGTCGAGCTGGCCCTGCCCGACCCCGCGCCGGAGAAGCCCAAGAAGTCCCGCTCCAAACCCAAAAGCGATCGCCGCGGCACGCCGGCAAACGCCCCGACCGATCCGCTGCTCTACGAGACCCTGCGCTCGCTGCGCACCAAATTGGCCCACGAAAACCGCGTGCCCCCTTACCGGATCTTATCCAACAAAACCCTCGCCCACCTGGTCGAAGACGCCCCGACCTGCGAAGAAGACCTCCTTGCGGTCAACGGCATCGGCCCGGCCAAAGCCGAGCAATTCGGCGAAGCGATCCTGAAGACGATCGCCATGGCTCGAGGTGGGGCCTAGTCGTTCTCGGCCTTTTTGAGCCCTACCAGATCGAGAAGCTTCAGGGCATTTGTGGTCGGGGTCACGCCGGGCTTGAGGACGTAGTCGAACTCCATCTTGGCATCGTCGCCTGCGCCTACGAACTTCTCTGAAAAATGGACCGGGATGCAGGCCTCGGCCAGGCCTGCGGCGTCGGCCAGGCTCAGGTCGTGGGTGGCGATGGCGCCGATGGCGCCCACGGACAACAGGTGGGATAAAACCCGGCGCACGGCCACCTGACGTTCGGCCACGTTGGTACCCAGCAGAATCTCGTCGAACAGATAGACCGGCACCCGCTCGCCGGCTTTACCCGTCTCGGCCGCCAGATCGACCACGGTCTTGAGCTGGTTCAGCTCGGCCAGAAAGAACGACACCCCGCGCTCCAGCGAATCGCGCACCCGAAACGAGGTACCCAGGCGCGCAGGCGGGCAACAAAACGACCTGGCACACACCGGCGCGCCCGCCTGGGCCAACACCAGGTTCACCCCCAGGGCCCGCAACAGAGTCGACTTGCCCGACATGTTCGAACCGGTCACCAACAGCACCTTGCCCTTGGGCCCCAACTCCACGTCGTTGTCCACCCGCCCAGCGGGCGGCAGCAGGGGATGGCCCAGAGCCTCGGCCGTCACCCGGCCCTTATCCACGGCACACATCTCGGCGAAAGCCCACTCCGGGTGGGCGTGGTGCAGGGCCGCGAAAGCGGCCAGGGCTTCGAAAGCGCCCAACGCCTCGAGCCAGTCGCGCACCCGCGCGCCGACCTTGGCCTTCCAACGCTCCAGCCGCCAAAGCCAGTGGAAATCCCACAGGGTCAAGGCCTGCACGGGCAGGTAGATGAACGAGCGGCGCAGAGCCACGAAGCCCAGGATGGAGCTCAAGCGCAGCATCTGCTCGGGGGCCGATACGCCCAAAGCGCCCATGCGCTCGATCAACCCGCGCAGGCTGGGGTCTTCGTAATTTGCCCGGCGGGCGGCCTCGAATAACCCGGCGTAGGCGGGCAGAGAACGGTCCGAATGACCCAGCCCGGCAAAGGAGCGGCCCAGCCGGCCCAGAAAGACAGCGGTCAGCAACAGGTTGACCACCGCCGGCACCAGCCACAAGGGCGGGCCGATCCAGCCGGCCAAATCGGCGGCGAGCCCGCCCATGCAAGCCCCCCCCAGCACCCGGCACATCCAAACCAGCCAGGGCTTGCGGATCAACCAGGGTTCGGACTCGGCCCAGCGCAAGAAGGTGTCCACCTGGGCCGCGTCCGCTTCCAACTCGGCCCCGGCCAGATCGAGGCGCTGACGCAGATCGAGCAGCGGACCCAGCTCGCCCACGGCCGCCTGGCGGGCGGCAACGGTGTCGGGATCGGCCGGTTCCAGCAACCAGCCGGCCAAGAGCGCCCGGCCGCGCGGGGTGTGCAGGGTATCGAGCAAGTGACTCAGGGAAGCAAAACCGAACAGATCGAGATCGTCGCCCAGGCCGGCCGAATCGTCCACCGCCGTCCTGGGCGATTCGGCCAACGCGTCGTAGCGCCGCTCGAGCCGGGCGATGGCGATGGCGTTGATCGCCGCCAACCCGGCCGCCTCCCGCCTGCGCGCCTCAACGCGCGCATGCACGATCACCAGTACGACGAAGCCGGCGAACGCCCCCCCGGACAGTCCGAGCAACAACCGACTGGGCTGATCCCAATTCCACAACCCGGCCACCAGCAATCCTGAAAAAGCCAGAAACAAAACCAGGCGCAGGTTCGACAGCAGTCCCGAGCTGCGCCCCAGCCGCTGGGCCTCTTTCTCGAACCGCTCTTGCCGAGCCGCGTAAACGGCTTTTGGAGAATGTTGTTGCAAATCACTCATCCAGTCTGTACTACTGACCCCGAAAATCTTCGCGGCCCGCAAAGATTTTTTGAGTACTGCACGGGTCATTGGGTTGCAGCGGAGCCGCGCTGTGTATCTAACAGCAACTCCGCCCGAAACTCAAACGAGGCATCGATTTTCGGCTCACACCTCCATTGCCAGCCCCCCGCGACTCCTGTATTCTCTCCCCGCCATGAACACCCTGGTCTCCTGCCACGGGATCGCCAAGATCCTCGCCCACCGCACCTTGTTCGAAGGCCTCAGCCTGCACGTGCACCCCAAAGACCGCATCGGCCTCATCGGGGCCAACGGCTCGGGCAAGACCAGCCTGCTGTCCATCCTGGCCGGGGCCGAACCGCCCGACGAGGGCGAGCGCATGGCCAAGCGCGGCCTGAAGATCGGCTGGGTCGAACAGGAACCGAGCTTCGATCTCGAACAGACCGTCGAACAGAGCATAGAGGCCGCCCTGGAGGCGGCCGACCCGGTCGGCGCGATCGACCCGGTCGAGCGCCTGGTGCGGGTGGGGACCAGCCTGAGCCGGCTGGGTTTCGCCGAGCCCGAACAGCCGCTGGGCACCCTGTCCGGCGGCTTCAAAAAAAGGCTGGCCATCGCCCGAGCGCTGGTGATCGAGCCCGAGCTGATGCTGCTCGACGAGCCCACTAACCACCTGGACCTGGCCGGCATCCTGTGGCTGGAAGATTTCCTGTCGGCCGCAGCGTTCGCCTATGTGGTGGTGACCCACGATCGAGCCTTCTTGCAGCGGGTAACCCACCAAATCGTCGAGATCGATCCGCGCCACCCGGACGGGCTCCTGCAACTCGAAGGAGACTACGCCGCCTTCGTGGAAAAGCGCGCGGCCGCCCTGCAGGCCCGAACCAAGGAGCGCGAGACCCTGGCCAACAAGGTGCACCGGGAGGTCGAGTGGCTCAGGCGAGGCCCCAAGGCTCGCACCTCAAAATCCCACGCCCGCATCCAGACCGCCGAGACCCTGATCACCAACCTGCAACAGATGAAGACCGAAGACCGGCGCTTGGAAACCGATTTTTCCTTTGACGCCACCGGCCGAAAGACCCGTCGGCTGCTCGTGGCCAAGGGCATCGGCTGCACCCGCGGCGGCCGGCGTCTGTTTTCCGGTCTCGACCTGCTGCTAAAACCCGGCCTGCGCATCGGCCTGGTGGGCAACAACGGGACCGGCAAGTCCAGCTTGCTCAAGGTGCTCGGCGGTGAGCTTGAGCCGGACGAGGGATCGATCAAGCGCGCCGAGGGCCTGCGGGTGGTCACCTTCGAGCAACAACGCGAGTCTCTGGACCCGGATCAGAGCCTCAAGCAAGCCCTGGCCGGGCAAGGCGATCAGGTGATCTACGCCGACCGGCCGATCCATGTGGTAGGCTGGGCCCGGCGCTTCGGTTTCCGGGACGAGCAGCTCGAGATGCCGGTGGGGCGCCTGTCGGGCGGCGAGCAGGCCAAGGCGGCCATCGCCCGGCTGGTAGTCCAGCCGGCCGATCTGTTGATGCTCGACGAGCCGACCAACGACCTGGACATACAGACCCTCGAGGTGCTGGAGACCAGCCTGCTTCAGTTTCCCGGAGCGGTGGTGCTGGTCACCCACGACCGGCTGCTGCTCGACCGGGTGGCCGATTTGCTGCTGGGCCTGTCGGGCGACGGGGAAACCACCCTGCTGGCCGACGCGGCCCAGTGGGAGGCCTGGATCCGCAAGCCACCCAAACCACGGGCCAAGGCAAAAAAAGCCGATCCGCGCAAGGCCAAAAAGCGCAAACCCGGCCTGAGCTACCTGGACAAGCGCGAGTTCGAGGGCATGGAAGAAACGATCATTACGGCTGAACGGACCCTCGAACAGGCCCGAGCGGCCATCGCCGATCCGACCGTGGCCACCGAAGCCGAAACCCTGCAGGAGCGCCAGGCGGCTCTGGAGACGGCCGAAGCCCAGGTCGAGCGGCTCTACGCTCGCTGGGCCGAGCTGGACGCCAAGCGCCAGGGCCTCGACGATCAGGAGTGAGCACCCACCCATGTTCTCCCCATGTTCTGTTCGAGTTCTGATCTGTTTTCAGAAGGGAAACACGGTGACGACCGGGCGGTGGTCCGAGATCTCCCCTTCGTAGTCGTAGTCGGTGATCTGCAGATCCAGCGGCGCCGCCACGATGCGGCCTCCGGCGTAGTCGTCCTGCAGGTCGGCAGTGATCAGGATGTGGTCCAACACGGTGCCCCAGGGGATTAAGGAGTACTCGCCTTCGTCTTCAAGCACTCGGGAGAGAAATTCGTAGTTCTGCCCGTCATCCAGGAACACGGTAAACAGGAACACGGTAAACACGTTGTCGCCGGGGGGATCGGAGAGCCGGTCGTTGAAGTCGCCGACGATGAAGATTTCGGTCTCGATCCCCGCGCCCAGCATATTGTCCACGTGGGCCTTGAGCTTCCGGCAGGCCTCCCGGCGGCGGGCCTCGTTTTCTTCGCCGGTTTCGGCCTTCAGGTGCAGATCGATGACCGCGATGGTCATGGTTGCGCCGCCGGGCCCGGTGACTCCAAACCGGGCCTGCAGCGGCGGACGGGGGAAGGCGTATGAATCGCTTTCGAATAGGGACTGCACTTCCCCGATCTGGATCATGCCCGAGCGGTAGATGTATCCGGTTTTCTGGTACTCCCCCGAGCCGTACTCGTGGGTGGAGAGGACTCCGTGGTGGGAGGGTAGTCCGGAGAGCATCTGCTCGAAGGCGGCCACGTCGGCTATCTCCTGGACGGCCACCAGGTCGATGTCCATCTCGGCGATGAGGGCGGCCACTCGTTGCGCCGTCCGGGAGTCGGACGGGAAGTTGCGGATGTTCCAGGTGGCAATCTCGAACGTCTGCCCGGAGCCGATCCGCAACGGGCTCTGGGACCGATCGCCCCCGTTGCCATCGATGCCGTCGATGCCGTCAAGTCCGTCTTGGGGGCCCACATCCGGACGACCGTCCCTGCCCGAACAACCGACGAGCGCCGTCAGCAACAGCAGCAACACGATTTTTCTCATGAACCTCGACAGCACCACGGCATTTTAGCACGGGCGGCACTCCCTTGACAGCTTTTCCAAACGGCGGTAATTTGCGGTCCGTTTCGCAGTCAGAAAGGGAGTGTGAAAATGAAGACCGATACGTTCCGCGGACGAGATTTCCTGACCTTGCTGGACTACACCCGCGAGGGGATCGAGACCATCCTGGACGTGGCCCGGGATCTCAAGCGCAAGCGGGCCACCGGAGAAAAACACCATCTGCTGGATGACCAGACGCTCTTTTTGATTTTCTACAACCAGTCCCTGCGCACCCGGAACAGCTTCGAGGCCGGGATGACCCACCTGGGCGGTCACGCGCACTTTCTGGATCCTTCCAAGATCTATACGCCGGCCCTGGAGGGTCGCGAGGTGGCCTACTCCACCGAAAGAGTCTCCGACGTGGCCCGGACGCTTGCGCGGATGGGCGAGGCAATCGCCATCCGCTGCTACGGCGACCCGGTGGACTGGGAGTACGGTGTAGCCCATGAGATGATGCGGGAGTTCGCCCGCTGGTCGGACATTCCGATAATCAACATGGAATGCGACAAGTACCATCCCTGCCAGGCCCTGGCGGATCTGCTAACCGTCAGGGAAAAGTGCGGGGGCTTTTCGGGAGTGAATTTCACCATGAGCTGGGCCTACTCACCCAGCGTGCACAAGCCGCGGGCGGTACCGCAGAGCGCCATAATCGCGGCCTCGATGATGGGAATGAAAGTGACCCTGGCGCATCCCCAGGGAATGGAGTTGGATCCCGAGGTGCTGAAGAACTGCAAACAACTGGCCTCGGCCGGCGGCGGATCCTTCCGGGTAACCAACAGCTTCGAAGAGGGACTGGAGGGCGCTGACGTCATCTACCCGAAGGCCTGGTGCGCGACCCCCTTCTTCAAGCAGCCGGTGGGCAACAGCGACGAGAAGAAGGCCCAGCAGATCTTCGACAAGAACAAGAAGTGGATCTGCGACCAGCAGCACCTGAGGATGGCCAAGAAGAACGCCATCTACATGCACTGCCTGCCCTGCGACCGGGGGTTCGAGGTCACCGACGAGGTCATCGACGGGCCGCAGTCGGTGGTGTTCGACGAGGCGGAGAACCGGCTGCACGCGCAGAAGGCGGTGATGGCGCTGACCATGCGCTAAGACAACGCCGCGAACTCAAGTCTTGACGACTGTCGCGATATGGGCCAGGTTTCCGCAGCATGGGTAAGTGGGCTACAGCCGTTTGCCTGGTTTTTTCGTGCGCCGTTTGCTTCTGCGACCAGAAGCCGAAAGATCCCACCCCGCCAACTACGAAGGGACTTCCCCGCAGCGATCTTCCAAGGATGCGGGAGGCCGGAGAGATTCGGGTCCTGTTGTGGAAACCGGAAGGCGGGGAGGTTTCGCGAGAGGGTACTTCGAAGGCAGCCGATATTGCCCGGTTCGAGGCGTTGGCCCAAAAGATCGGGGCGAAGGTCCGCTTCATTTACGTCGACCGGCGGTCGGGGCTGATTCCGGCGCTGCGGGAAAGAAAGGGGGATCTGGTCGGGACGGGGCTGCGCGCGGATCGGGAGGTGGAGGATATATCCTTCTCGGTTCCGGTGCGACATGTCCGGGAGGTGCTGGTCGCGCGGAAGGGCACCAGGAAAATACCCAGGAGGGTGGAGGATCTGGGCAAGTTCAAGATCTTCCTTCCGGCTCAATCGGGGTCCCGGAAAACGTTGGAGAAAAGCGGGCAGAAGCTCGACATCGAATCCACGCCCGAGAACCTGGATACGGACGATATTCTCTTTTCGGTGGGTTCGGGAGAGTACCCGTTGAGCGTGACCCTGTCCGATCGGGTCGAGGCCTACCTGGCCTACCGGGACGACGTGAGAATCGCCCTGGTCCTGCGGGAGAAGGCGCCACTGGCCTGGGCGGTGAGGAAGGAATCGCCCCAGCTTTTGGAGGCGGTCAACGGATTCTTGTACGAGCATTCCCTGACCACCCACCGCCGCTTCCGCTACGAGGGAGATATCCAAGAGATCAAGCGCCGCCAGGTCATCCGAGTGGGAATGCTCAACAACTCGGTGGCCTACTTCATCTACCGCGGGCAGGAGATGGGCTTCCAGTTCGAGTTGACAGAAACGCTGGCCCGCAGGCTGGATGTCAGGCTGGAGGTGGTAGTCCCCGAGCGGCCGGTGGATTTGACCCGGCTGCTGGTGGAGAACCTGGCGGACGTGGTGGTGGTCTCTCCGCTTCCAATCGATCCCCACACCAACCGAGTAATCTTCTCCCAGCCCTTCTCGTTCGCCGACCAGGTCCTGGTCCAGAACGCCGGCGAGAAACCAGTCACCAAGCTCGCTCAGCTGGCCGGCAAGCAGGTCCACGTGCGTCGATCCTCGCAGTACTTCGAAACGCTGCAGCAGGTGGCCAAGTCGGTGCCCGGAATGAAGGTCGTCGAGGCGGACGAGAACCTCGAAACCGAAGACCTCATTGACATGGTGGGTAAAAAGGAGATCCCGTTTACGGTGGCCAATTCCATCCTGCTCGACGTGGAGAAGACCTACCGCAGCGATATTCAGGGAAGCCTGGTGTTCGCCAAGAAGAAACCGCTGGTCTTCGCCGTGCGCCGGGACTCGCCCAAGCTCATCTCCAGAATGAACCGTTTTGTCTTAGAAGATTGCAGCGGGGCCCACTTCGCCGCCCTGTACGACAAGTACTTCAAGGCGAGCAAGCGCATGGTGGAGGTGCGCGCCGATGCGCTGAACGCCTCGGGGGCCATTTCTCCCTACGACGAATTCGCCCGGAAGTACGGCAGCCAGTACGGAATCGATTGGCGCCTGGTGTTGGCGCAGATGTACCAGGAATCCAAGTTCGATCCCCGGGCCAAGAGCTGGGCCGGCGCCATGGGGCTCTTGCAGGTGATGCCCAAGACGGCCGCGGAGCTGGGTGTCGAAGATCCCTGGGATCCCGAGAGCAACATCAAGGCCGGGGTGAAATACCTGTCATGGCTGCTGATGCGCTTCGAGCCCACGCTGCCCATGCGCCAGCGCGTCCGCTTCGCCCTGGCTTCCTATAACGCCGGTCTCGGTCACGTCCGGGACGCCCGGCGCCTGGCCCGCGAGCGGGGCCTGAATCCCGATCGCTGGTTCGGTGACGTGGAGAAGGCCATTGTCCTTCTGGAGAAGCAGAAGTACTACAAGCGCGCCCGGCACGGCTACTGCCGGGGCACCGAACCGGTGCAGTACGTCAGCCGCATCCAGACCAAGTACGACGCCTATTCCCGGCTCATGCCCACGGAAGGAAAATGACCGGGTCGCACCAGGCCCCTACACTGTTTGAGCCAATCATTATATAATATAGACATGTTGAGGTACCTGCTCCTTTTGGCCGCACTTTTCGGGGGATGCTCCGGGTTCACCACGGGGCCCAACCAAACCCCGGTGGCGATTGCGGGCCCGGATCGGGTGGTGCGTCTCTTCGACTCGGCTCGGCTCGACGGCGGCGCCAGCTACGATCCGGACGGGGACGAGATCGGTTACCGATGGGAGCTCGTGGCGGTGCCCGAGGACGGCACGGCCGAGTTAAGCTCGACGGGGAGCCGGACGACCGAGCTGGTGCCCGACGCGGTGGGCATCTGGATGGTGAGGCTCACGGTCAACGACGGCAGCCTGGATTCACAACCGGCCATGATGAGAGTGTGGGCCGGCGCAGCTCCGTGCCAGAGACACTCGCAGTGTAATGACAATCTGTGGTGCAACGGCGAGGAGCAGTGCGTTGGCGGCTGGTGCATACCCGGTTCCCGAGACTGCAGCGCGAAAGCCAACCAATGCAATCACGCGGGATGCGACGAGGACAACGACGCCTGCGTGGCCGTGCCCAAGCCCAACGATACCGGTTGCAACGACGGGCAGTACTGCACGGTGAGTGATGTGTGCAAACAGGGTTTCTGCACCGGCACCGCCCGGGACTGCTCCCATCTGAACGCGGAATGCGTCGATGGCGTCTGCAACGAAGGAACGGACCGGTGCGAAGCGCAGCCGGTCGGCGACGGGCAGCCCTGCGACGATGGCGTGTACTGCACCGTTGACGAAACCTGCCAGGACGGATTCTGCACCGGCGGGAGCGAGCGCAACTGCCCCCACTCCCTGGACGGCTGCGGCCAGGGTTTCTGCAACCATACGACCGATCAGTGCGACCTTAATCCCCAACCCAACGGCACCGAGTGCGACGACGGAGATCCCTGCACCTTCCCGGACCAGTGCCAAAGCGGCGTCTGCCAGAGCGGCCTCCCCTGCCCGCTGGGCTGCAACACGAGCGCCAACCCCTCCCGGTGCTACGAGGTCAACCCCTCCAACGTGGGCCACGACTACCTGTGTGTCCCCGGCGCACCCGCGCTGACCCCTACTACCGGCACCACCGTCAACATCAATACGGACGACGGAACCATCAACGACAACTCGATTCTCACCGCCCAGTGGGTACCACAGGAAGGCGATGCCCGAGATATCCTGGTGCTTAGTTTCTCGAGCATCAACATTCCCCAGACCACCACCGTGAAGGTGTCCGGCGGGCACCCGCTGGCCCTGATCGCCTGCGGGGACGCGACCATCAACGGAACGATCGACGCT
>JAUXGL010000154.1 GCA_030622135.1 Deltaproteobacteria bacterium | reverse complement strand
GGATCGGGCTGGTCACACTCGCCACAGGCGTTCAAACGGCTCTCGTCCAGCACGCACGTGCCGTTTTTGCACTGCTCGCAGGGAAGGCAGTCGTCGTGAGACTGGCAAATCTCCCGATTCTCCGGCCCGCAGGCCGAGAGCGCCAGGGTCAGAATCGCAAACAATTGCAACATGATCAGTCTTTCATGCTTCATCTCATCCTCCTGGATCGGTAATTTGGCAATCTCCCGGTAAGACCGCCAGGCTACCGATCGTCAACCCTTAAAAGATCTCCAGCGCCAGGCCCGCTCCCGCCCAGGGGATCGCCTCCCAGGATTCCTTGGCGTCCATCGGAGCCACGGGGTGCGCCCGCTCGGCGGTCAGCCCCGCTCTGAGACCAACGTACAGGCCCAGGGGCCTGCGAATCAGCGGATACAGCAGAGCGGCGCCGATCCCCACGCCGAAGCCGTCCCGGGATCGGGGGGAGCCATCGCGGTAGGTCACCTCCCTGGAGAACAGCGAACCACCAACGGCCACCGATAGGCGGAAGTCGCCCAGGTTAAAGGCGGGTCCCGCCTCGATCCTCAAGTCGGCGCGGTCCAGATCGTAGCCCCAGGCCGGGTAGTCCGCGGATGCACGCCCGTACAAGAACATAAGACGCGCATGGATCAATCCGTAGTCGATACGCACACCCACGCCGCCGTTGTGCGAGGAAACGGCGCCGTAGGTCGGTCCGAAGGCCGCCTGGTAGGTAAGCTCCAGCAGGCCGGACAAGCTGGATGTCTTTTCGGTCAGCACCAGGCCCTCCAGCTTGCCCCCCTTCGCCACCAAGGCAGTCTCCCGGGAGCCCAGACCCTCGGCATCCGTCCAGCCGGCGCCGCCCTGGACCCGCACCGTGGAACCGGGAGCCAGCGTCACATACTGCCGTTCCCGACCGCCGCTCGACAGGCGCTCCAGCAACACCTCCCCGGGGTACATGGCCACCCGCATCCGGGTGCCCCTCTTTTTATCCACCAGCTCGGTGAGCTGGCCGCTCTCGTAACGAGCCAGAAAACGGCCCTCGACCCCGGGGCCGAAAACCAAGGCCGCGCTTCTCGCCGTGGGAAAGCTGAAGTAAAGCGGACCGGTGCTGGTCAGGTTGCGGATCATCTTCTGGGGCGTCTGGGGCCGTCCGGCGCGGCTGGTGTATTTCTGGGTGCGGCTGCGGGCATACTCCCAGATTTCATCCAGGGTCACTCCAAACCGGTCGGGCTCGGCGTGCTCCAGGGCCTCGATGAAGAAATGGGTAAACACGCCGCCCAAGCGGTCGTCCTCGTAGCTGACCTGGTCCGGCCGGCTGGAGGTGAACCACATGGTTCCCTTCGAGTTGAGCACCTCCTGGGGCAGCTCCTCGAACGCGTTGAAGCCCAGCGTGGTGCGCAACCCCTTGAGCCTGAGACTGTCCAGATCCAGGTTTCCCGAAAAACAGGCGTCGAACACGCCCACGGTGAAGGTCGCGTTCATGTCCTTGAAGATGGAAGCCAGATCGAGAGCGGTGAGGGGATCGGCGGCGGTCAGCAGCTTTCCCTCCAGGCCGTGCCCGGTGAAAAAGAAGGCGAACAGGGTGGGAACGTCCCCGAGCATCTCCCGGTCCCTCCGGTGGCGCCGGGCCATCCGCCCGGCGGCCAAAAGAACGTCCTCGCGGGACTTACCCAGAAGCAGCACCACCCGATCTCCGGAGTCGTCGAAGTTGCCCAACTGGACGAGCTTGTGCTTCAGCAACCGGGCCTCGTTCTCCGCGTGCCGCAGGTCGGGCAGGACGACACTCGGGGACGTGCAGCCGTGGTTGTTGCCCACGATCAAGGCGTAGCGCACCGACGAGCCGGCCAAAGCCTGCGTCGAAAGCAGCGCCACGGATACAAGTACAGTCAAAAAACCTCTCATGACGACTCTCTCCTCAGTATCAGGGCATGGATGGAAACCCCTTCCCGCTCCATCGGACCCAGGGTGCAATCCGGCTTGCGATCTTGTACAGCCCGGCGCAAAAGCTCGCCGAGCTCTTCCACATCGGAGGGCTCCCGGCTGAAGAATCCCACGATCCACTCGCAGCCTTCGCCCGGTTCCAGAACCGCCCCGTCAGGCAGCGGCCACTGGGTGCCGGCGCGCACCCGCCCGGGCGGCCGGTCGGGGAACACCCGGACGATCCGCCCCCGCTGGTCGGAAAACAGCACCGCCAGGTATCCTTCCTCGGGCGCGGTGTAGAAAAATCCCAACACGTCTCCGGTCAGGAATGCGTCGCCCGAAGAGGCCACAAAGCTCCGCTCGCCCCGCTGGACGGCCATGTGGATCCTGAAGGGCCCCTTGATGCGAAACTCAGACCCCAGCTCCCCCTCCCCGCTTCGCAGCGCCACCCAGAGGCCCGCCACCAGCACGCACAAAAGAAGCGCGGCCACAGCCATCCAGGCCGGCCGCCACCCCGGGATCGATCGGCCGGGCTCGATGGATTCGGTCGTCTTGCGAAATGCATCCATATCCTCGCGGCACGGCCGGCACAAAACAAGGTGCGCCTCGAACACAGCGGCCTCCTCCGAAGTCGCGTCGCCGGACACATAGCGATACAGGTCGCGGGAGCAGGTCTCGCCGTCCGCCCGATCGGACGACAGCAGAAAACGCAGACCTTCTTCGATGGGCGCAAAGCTCAACGCGTCACTCCTCCAAGGCCGCGGCCCGGTGCTTTTGAAGGCAGCGCCTCAATGCCTGCAGGCTCTTCTTCGCCATCTTGCCCACCGCCTGCTTGGAGCCGCCCAGCTCGCCGGCGATGAACGCGTAGCTCATCTCGTGCCCGTAGTGCATTCTCAACACCCTGCGGGCCTTCTCGCCGAGGCCGGCCAGGCACTCCGTAAGCCAACGGGTCCAGATGCTCCGGTCGATCCGATCCACTCCCCCCGGCAGCGGGTCCTCGCCGGGGAAATCCGGCTCGATGGGCACCTGCCGCCGCGCCCGGCCCATCTGCCGGCGCGCCCTCCTCACCGCCATGATGCGCAGGTAGGCCGGAATCGCCTGGCCGCTGCGAATATCGTTCACGTGACGGTAGAAGAAATCCACAAAAAGGTCGGAAACCAGGGCGTCCGCATCCTCGCCGGACTTCAAGACGGACAGGGCAATCGCCCTCAGACGGCTCCTCTCCAGGCGCCAGACCTGCTCCTGCGTTTTGGAATCGCGGTCCTTCAAGCGCCGCAGCACCCCCGGATCTACATAGAACTCCTCTGCTTTTCTCGAAAAAAGCACGGTATGGTTCCTGCTTTCTTCTTAGGTGGCGGAAAGATCCCATTAGAACACTGGACCACGAGCGGCCCGTTCGTCAACCGAGAAACTGTCTTGTCATCCGAACGAACTGTGGTATCTTCCCCGACATGAGTGCCATCGAAAATGTACGCGTGCGCTTTGCGCCCTCCCCTACCGGCTACCTGCATATCGGGGGGGTGCGCACGGCCATCTTCAATTGCCTGTTCGCCCGCCGGCACGGCGGCGAATTCTTGCTGCGCATCGAGGACACCGACGTGGAGCGGTCGACCCAGGAAGCCGTCGACCAGATTATCGACAGCCTCCGCTGGATCGGTCTCGACTGGGACAGGGAGCCGGTCTTCCAGTCGAAGCGCCTGGAGATCTACCAGGAGCACCTGGAGCGCCTGCTTAAGGAAGGCCAGGCTTATCGGTGCTACTGTCCGGCCGAGGAGTTGGAAGCCAAGCGTCAGAAGGCCATCGCCGCGAAGGTCACCTACAAGTACGACCGCACCTGCCGGAAACGCGACCCCGACGAGGATCCCGCGGGCCGGCCGTTCGTGGTGCGGTTCAAGACGCCGGAGATCTACCCAGACCACTACAACGACCTGATCATGGGCAGCATTCCCATCGACGAGGAGAAGCTGGACGACTGGATCCTGGCCCGGACCGACAAGACTCCCACCTATAATTTTTCAGTGGTGGTCGACGACGCTACCATGGAGATCAGTCACGTCATCCGGGGCAACGATCACAAGGACAACACCCCCAAGCAAATCCTGCTCTACCAGGCGCTGGAATACCCGGTCCCCAGCTTCGCCCACATGCCCTTGACCCACGGCCCCGACGGATCCAAGCTCTCCAAGCGCCGGGAGCAGGAGTACCGCAAGCTGGGCATCAGCGTTTCGGTGCAGGAGTACCGCAAGATGGGCTACCTGCCCCACGCCCTGCTCAACTACCTGGCCCGCCTGGGTTGGAGCCACGGAGACCAGGAGATTTTCACCCGCTCGGAGCTGGAACAGAAGTTCGATCTCGACGCCGTGGGCAAGTCGGCGGGGATATTGGATCCCTCCAAGCTCAAGTGGGTGAACGCGCACTACATCAAGGAAACCGGCGACTCCGAAATCGCCGAGTTGCTGGTCCCCTACCTGGCCGAGCTGGGAATCGAAGCCGCCGCCGACCCGCCAGGGCACCTGCAGAATATCGTCTCGACGCTGAAGCCACGCGCGGAGACACTGGTGGAGATGGCCGAGAAAGCCGTCTTCTACTTCAAGGCGCCCGACAGCTACGACCCAAAATCAAGAAAGAAGTGGTGGAAGCCCGGGGCGGAGGTGGTCCTGGAAAAAATCCGCGGGATGGCCGAGTCTCTGGACTTCAACGACGAGAGCACCGTGGAAACGGCGTTTCGCAAGCTGGCCGACGAAGCCGCCGGGGGCAAGCTGGGCAAGGTGGCCCAGCCGATCCGCCTGGCCTTGACCGGCACCACCGTCAGTCCCTCCCTATTCGAGGTGATATCCATCCTCGGGAGCGAGGAAGTGATCCGGCGCCTGGACCGGGCCCTCGCGGAGCTCTCGGGAAACCCGGCGTGACCGAAACAGGACAAGCCTCGGCGCTAAAAAGAGAATGGCGACGCTGGACCGAGGGGTTGTCCCTTCCTACCGTTCTGGTTTTGCTCATTTCCACGGTTCTGCTCATCCTGTTCCACGACAACTGCTCGTCCCACGTTTTCCGGGCCAAGTTCCTGCGCTACTTCTCGACATCCGAGTTCAAGCCCCTCTACCCAGCCTTCTTCTGGTACGGCTGCAGCTTCTTGGTGCTCGGCGTGATTCCGCTCTTGATCGGGCGTTTCGGCCTGCGCCGACCCGTACGGGAGTGGGGTGTGGGCCTGGGAGACTGGAAGTTCGGTCTTCCGGCGGTCCTGATCTGCTACTTCGCATTCTTGCCCGTTCTGGTGGTGGTAAGCTACCAGCCGGCGTTTATGGCCAAGTACCCCCTCTTCGACCAGGCGCAGAAAAGCGTCACGCTCTTCATCATCTATGAGCTGTCCTACATGCTGTACTTCATCGGCTGGGAGTTCATCTTCCGCGGGTTCATGCTGTTCGGTCTCAAGCCCGCGCTGGGACTCTACGCCGTCTTCGTGCAAACCATTCCGTTCGCCATCATGCATTTCGGAAAGCCGCAGATCGAGACCCTGGCCGCGGTTTTTGCCGGAGTACTTCTGGGATACCTGGCCGTACGAACGCGCTCTTTCTGGTATGGGTGGATGCTGCACTCCCTAGTGGCGGTGACTAATGATATACTGGCTACGATTCAGGAATAGCCGCGCATTCCCGGCGGTTGGAGAGTAGATGGCACTGCGACCCGACACACCCGAACAGCGCAAACGCCGGACATTGCCCCGGGAGACGGTGTTCATAGCCTCCATGGCCGGCCGGGAGGTACAGCGGCGCTTTCTGGTTCAAAAGCGAATCGCCTTCACCCTGGCGATTCTGCTGGGACTCTCCGCCATGTGGATCCTGGCCCTGCAACTCGATGGTCCGCGGTCGTTTTTGCGCTGGCCCTTGTTCGGCGCCGCTCTGGGCTTCTTCCTGCTCAGCGCCGCCATGCGGACCCGCAACCGCTGGCTGCAAACGACCAGCTTCTATCTGGCCTTCATTACACTGGGCAGTGCCTTTGGTAGCCTGAGCCCCACCGAAAACTGCCTACTCAACCCCACTGTCCTGATAGGCCTGACCGTCCTGGGCGGTACCATCAACACCATAGTCTTTCGAAAGGAAAGAACCCGCTTCGCCGAGTTCCTCCTTACCGCTCCCTGGCTGGTGGCGGCATGCGTGATCGCGTTCTTCTTCCCCGCCGGCGAATGGGTGCTTTGCGCCTCCGGTGCCGCGGCGATCCTGCTCATGCTCATGCTGCTCCTCTCAACCGACGTCTCGCTGCAAATCTTCCAGCCCAAAGAGCACATCTTCGCCGCCGCCGACGTGATCCCCATCGTTTTCCTCCTGGCCTGGCGCAACTGGTCCGGCCAGAACTGAATTTAACGTAGGGGCACCGATGGGAGATTGGGGTTTTCGGTTTGGGGTTGACACCTACGGTACCGATACGTAAACTCTTGCCCCGATGCGAAGCCGATCTATACTACTAACCGCCAAGATTTGCGCGCCACTCGCAAATCTTGAGAGTACTGCGCGGGTCATTGGATTGCAGCGGAGCCGCGCTGTGACAATCAGTATACTTTTCATTGTGGCTTTGGGCCTGCTCCTTCCGGCGCTGACCCAGGCCCGGGAAACCCCGCCGGTTCCCTACCGCACGGCCCCGCTAATTCCCTGGGCCAAAAAAACCGGTGAGCACCGCTTCCGCTCTCCCCGCAACTACGACGACACCCTAAAGTACTACCGCAAGACCATCCTGGGTGCTACCCACATCGTCAAGGAAAAGATTATAAACACCAGCCAGGTTCGAGCGGTCTTCTACCGCAACAAGAAGCCCGGCGCCCACTGGGAAGGCCTCAACGTTTACGAGTACAAGGGCTCGACTATAATCTACGTGGTCTTTTCCGATCAGGAGTTGGAGCGAATAGAGAAAGAAAAACAAGAGGCAAAGGAAAATCCCAAGAAGAAGAAGAAAAAGAAGAAGCGCCGCAAGAAAAAATAGTGAATGGGGGATCGTCTAACGGCAGGACGGCAGACTCTGGATCTGTCTATACAGGTTCGAATCCTGTTCCCCCAGTTGGATGCAAGGAGGAGGCCAGTCGCCTCCTCCTTTTCTATAAAGGCAGGAGATTCTAGATGAACACACAGGACAAAGAAACCGGCACGGATTTCATCCGCGAGATCGTCGCCGCGGACATCCGGTCGAACCGGCACGACGGGCGGGTGATTACCCGGTTTCCGCCGGAACCCAACGGCTACCTGCACATCGGACACGCCAAGTCGGTGGTCTTGAACTTCGGCGTGGCCACCGAGAACGGCGGGCGCTGTCATTTGCGCTTCGACGACACCAATCCGACCAAGGAGGACGTCGAGTACACCGAAGCCATCATGGAGGACGTGCGCTGGCTGGGGTACGACTGGGGAGAGCACCTGCATTACGCCTCGGACTACTTCGGCCGGCTTTACGAGTTCGCCGTCCGGCTGATTATGAAGGGCAAGGCCTACGTCTGCGACCTGAGCGCGGACGAGATCCGCCGGTACCGCGGAACCCTCAAGCAACCGGGAAAAAACAGCCCCTACCGGGGCCGGTCGATCGAGGAAAACCAGGACCTGTTCGAACGCATGCAGGCCGGGGAGTGTGCCGACGGGTCGCGGACGCTGCGGGCCAAGATCGACATGGCCTCACCGAATTTGAGCATGCGCGACCCGACCATCTACCGGATCCGCAAGGTGCCCCACCATAGGACCGATGACAAGTGGTGCATCTATCCCATGTACGACTTTACCCATTGCCTCTCCGACGCCATCGAGGGGATCACCCACTCGCTCTGCACGTTGGAATTCGAAAACAACCGTCCGCTGTACGACTGGTTCGTCAAAGAAGTGGACCCGCCCTGGCACCCCCACCAGTTCGAGTTCGCCCGCCTGAACCTGAGCTTCACGGTCATGTCCAAGCGCAAGTTGCTCGACCTGGTCGAGCAGGGGCTCGTGGATGGCTGGGACGATCCGCGCATTCCCACCCTGACCGGGATGCGCCGGCGCGGGTATACGCCCGAAGCCATCCGCTCATTTTGCGAGCGCATCGGGGTGGCCAGGAAGGACAGCCTGGTGGACGTGGCCCTGCTCGAGCACGCCATCCGCTATGACCTGAACCAAAAAGTCAAGCGGGTCATGTGCGTCCTGCGTCCGCTGAAAGTGGTCATCGAAAATTACCCGGAGGGACAAACCGAGGAGCTCGAGGCCCCCTATTTTCCCGACGACCCTCCCAGGATGGGCACCCGGAAAGTCCCCTTCTCCCGCGAGATATACATCGAGCGCGAGGACTTCATGGAAGAGCCTTACAAGAAATTCTTCCGCTTGGCCCCCGGACGCGAAGTCAGGTTGCGCTGGGCCTATATCATCAAGTGCGAAAGCGTGATCCGGGACGAAAAGACCGGCGAGATCACAGAGGTCCGCTGCACCTACGATCCCGACACCAAGAGCGGAGGCCCGGCGGCCGACCGCAAGGTCCGGGGCACTCTCCATTGGGTTTCGGCCCCCCATTGCATCGAGGTCGAGGCCCGCCTCTACGATCGGTTGTTCACCGTGCAGAACCCGCTGGGCCGGCAGGAGGACTTCAAGAGCTTCCTCAATCCCGATTCGCTCGAGACGCTTGCAGCCGCCAAGATCGAACCAAGCATGAAGAATGCCCAGCCGGGCGATCGGGTCCAGTTCGAGCGTCAGGGGTATTTCTACGTGGATCCCAAGGACTCAACCGGTCAAAAAATCGTTTTCAATCGCATAGTTCCGCTTCGCGACCGCTGGGCCAAGCTGGTCAAGGCCGGCCGGGCCTGAAACCTGCTGTTTTTTCGTACCCGTTTCCTACCCCTAAGATTAATTTTCGTATACTCTCAGTCTTTCTCTTTGTCCTTTGCGTGTTCGCGACTCGGAAAAGTGAGGAAAGCAGGAATGACGACCACGAAACAATACTGTGAGAAGTTCCAACGGCTGCTGCGCGAGCTTTTCCAGTTCGACTGCGCCGACCTGGACTTCGGCATCTACCGGATCATGAACTACAAGCGGGACGCGATCGAAAAGTTCATCACCAAGGACCTGCCGAAAACCATCGCCGAAGAACTGGATCGCGGCGCACTGGCCGACCAGTCCCAGGCCGCCAGGGAGTTGAAGGAAGTCGCGCAACAGATCGAGGAGACGCTGGGCAAGGATGCCCTCGATGCCGACGGCAACCTGGCCAAGGCTTACGACAACATCCCGCTCGGCAAGAAGTACCAGGACCTCAAATCGAAAGCCGCCGGTGGTCGTGGCCGCGAAGCCCTCGAAGCCAACATCTTCAATCACCTGTATGCCTTCTTCAGCCGCTACTACCAGGACGGCGACTTCATCTCGAAGCGCCGTTATTCCAAGCGCCAGCGGTACGCCATCCCGTACAACGGCGAGGAAGTCTACCTGCATTGGGCCAACAACGACCAGTACTACGTCAAGACCGCCGAGCACTTCCATGACTACACCTTCACGTCGCGCGGCGTCACGGTCCATTTCAAGCTCACCGCGGCCGATGTCGAGCAGAATAACGTCAAGGGCGACAAGCGGTTCTTCCTGCCCCGCGCCAAGGAGATCGCCTCGGATGAGAAAGCCAACCAGGTTGTCATCCCCTTCGAGTACCGGCCCCTGACCGAGCAGGAAGAGATCGCCTACGGCAAGAAGAACCAGCAGGATGCGATCATCACCGAGGCCCTGACAGAGATTCCCAAGCGGCTGAACAAGGCGGACAAGGCGCTTGCGGCGCTGACGGCCGAATGCCACAAGAACGGCGATTGCCGGCCGGTTACCTTACTCGAACATCATCTTCGGCAGTACACGCGACGGAACACATCCGACTTCTTCATCCACAAGGACCTGAAAGGATTTCTCTCTCGTGAACTCGACTTCTACCTGAAAAACGAAGTTCTGAATCGCGACGAGATGGAAACCGCCGGTGAGGACCGGGCAGAGGGCTGGTTCCAGATTACGCGGGCGATCAAGGCTGTCGGCGGCCGGATCGTCGATTTCCTGGACCAGATCGAGTGCTTTCAGAAAATGCTGTGGGAAAAGCGGAAATTCATCACCGAGACGCAGTATTGCATCACCATCGGCAACATCGACGAGAGTTTCTATCCCGATGTCGCTGTCTGCAATCCGCAATGGTCTGAGTGGAAGGAGCTGTTCCATATCGACGAGGAAGAGACAAATCTATTCACTTCCGGCAAGAGCAAGAAAGGCAAGCGGATCGCTTTCCTCCAGACCCACCCAACGCTCGTCCTCGACACGAAGCACTTCGATGCCGATTTTGTGGACAAGTTGGTTGCGAGCATCGACGACCTGGACGGCAAGACCGACGGTCTGATACTTCACAGCGAGAACTTTCAGGCCCTCACCTTGCTGCGAGAACGTTATGCAGGTAGCTGCAATATTGTTTTTGCCGACCCGCCCTATAACACTGGAGTAGACGGTTTTCCCTACAAGGACAGATACCGGCATTCAAGCTGGTTGAGCATGATGGAAAACCGCCTTTCAATTGTGAAACCAGTCATGTCTAGCACCGGACTGCTCTTCTTGACCATCGATTTCATCGAGGTGTCGAAACTGCGCTTGCTCTGTGACAGTATCTTTGGCCCCGATAACTTCTTGGCCGACATTGCGTGGGAGAAACGATACACGCGGAGCAACAACGCCAAACGCTTTTACAGCCTCAAAGATACCGTCTTGTCCTACAGAGTCACTGATACACTGGACATTATCCGTGAATCCCGAAGTGAAAAATCCAAGAGTAACTACTCCAACCCTGACAACGATCCAAGAGGACCTTGGATCAGTTCTTCCTACGTCAATCCAGCAACCAAGGAGCAACGTTCCAATCTGGTGTATCCGATTCGCAACCCTCACACGAAGAAGGAAGTGGAGCATCCGACGCACGCTTGGAAGTATGATGGTGAAACGCATAAACAACACGTTACAGAGGATCGGCTGTATTGGGGGCTCGACGGTGGTTACGAGTTGCCTCGACTCAAATCGTTTCTTTCTGAAGCCAGCGAGGGAATGGTCCCCATAGACGTCTGGCATTACAAGCTCACGGGTACAACCGATGATGGCGGAAATGTATTGAAGGCGATGTTCGGCAGCGCCGTCTTTGACAATCCTAAGCCT
This sequence comes from Deltaproteobacteria bacterium, assembly GCA_030622135.1. Taxonomy (GTDB): domain Bacteria; phylum Myxococcota; class B64-G9; order B64-G9; family B64-G9; genus JAUXGL01. The sequence continues at coordinate 1,962 of JAUXGL010000154.1, read as the reverse complement.
CCGTCTCTCGTGAAACGGGCGTTGTCTTTATCCCCGGTGGACGCGGATTCACTTCTGGCCCTGGATCATTTCGCAGGGTCTGGAACGACAGGACACGCCGTGATGAATCTCAACAGAGACACTGGCGGAAGGCGGCGATTCATCCTTGTTGAGGTGGGTGAATACTTCGATACCGTTGTTATGCCGCGAATCAAGAAGGTTGCGTTCACTCCTGCCTGGAAGGACGGCAAGCCGGAGCGGATGGCGACGAAAGAGGAATTTGCCAGAGGGCCTCGCGTTGTGAAGTACCTTCGCCTCGAAAGCTACGAGGACGCGCTGAACAACATCGGATTCGACGATGCGTCCGGACAGCAGGCGCTGGAGTTCGAGGATTACCTGCTCAAGTACATGCTCAAGTGGGAGACGCGGGCGAGCGAGACGCTGCTGAACGTGGAGAAGCTGGCCCGTCCGTTCAGCTACAAGCTCCATATCCACGCCGACGGCAAAACGCGTGAGATGGTCGCGGACATTCCCGAGACTTTCAACTACCTGCTGGGACTCCATGTCCGGACGCGGCGGGTCCACAACGATGACGGACGGCGATACCTCGTCTATCGCGGCCGGATCGACCACCGGCAGATCGCGGTGATCTGGCGCGAAACCGAAAGTTGGCGGAAGGAGGACCTGGAGCGGGACAAGAAGTTCGTGGCCACGCAGAAGCTGACCGAGGGCGCGGACGAAGTATTTGTCAATGGCGATTCTTTCATCCCTAACGCCAGGGCCCTGGAGCCCGTATTCAAGGCCCGGATGTTCTCGACGGTGGAGACATAGCAAATGGCCCGATCGCGAAACGGCAAACTGGAATACATCAAGCTCGAGCAACGGCTGGTCCTGCTGGCCTGGCTGAACGGGCATTTCGGATACGAGCACAACCGCGATCTGCTGGCGGACATGAAGGAGGCCGCCGAAGGGTTCGACGCCTCGGGCCGCAGCTATGCCTATCACCGGCTGGAGGCACGTGGAGACAAGGTGAAGATTCCCCTGGCCGACCTGGCCCGCTACGACGACAACGTCTGCGAACACCTGCGCGCCATGAACACCCGGAGGCCCGAGCAGATCACGCTTCGGTACTTTCAGCACGTCGCGGTTCTCTACACGGAGATATTCCTGGACTGGTACTTCCACCGCCGGGGAAAGATGCTCCGCTCGCTGAATCGCTTTATCGAGGAGCGCAACGCATCGAAGACCGCCGGTGAGCGGAAAAACGCGAAGTTCTCGGAATCAGACCTGAAGAAGCTGGCCTTCTGGATGGCGACCGGCAGCGGCAAGACGCTTATCATGCATATCAACTACCGCCAGTTTCTGCATTACAACAACCTGCCGCTGGACAACATACTGCTGATCACGCCGAACGAGGGGCTGAGCGATCAGCACATGACGGAGATGGCGGCCTCGGATATTCCCGCCAGGCGATTCGACCTGAACGAGAGCGGTCTGATGATGGCCGAGAAAGACGCGGTTCGGGTCATCGAGATTACCAAGCTGGTGGAGGAAAAGCGCGGCGGCGGCGTGAGCGTGCCCGTGGAGGCGTTCGAGGGCAACAACCTGATCTTCGTGGACGAGGGGCACAAGGGTTCGGGCGGAGAGGCGTGGCGAAGCTTCCGCGACGCGCGGGGCGAAACGGGCTTCACGTTCGAGTACAGCGCAACATTCGGCCAGGCCCTGACGGCGGCGCGGAACGACCAGCTTACGGCGGAGTATGGAAAGGCCATCGTCTTCGACTACTCTTACCGCTACTTCCACGGCGACGGATACGGCAAGGATTTCCGCATCCTCAACCTGAAGGAGGAGACGACGGAGGGCAAGACCGAGACGCTTCTCTTGGGCAACCTGCTGTCCTTCTACGAGCAGCAGCGGGTGTTCGAGGAGCAGACGGAAGCCCTACGGCCATACAACCTGGAGAACCCTCTTTGGGTGTTCGTC
>JAUXGL010000107.1 GCA_030622135.1 Deltaproteobacteria bacterium | reverse complement strand
GTGAGATAATTTACTCGTGGTCCTCCCGCAAGTGTGCGTTTTTGCGCCGTCCGATGAAACGGACGGTGTAAGTGTCTAATTTTACGCGGGAGATTGGGATCGACCGGAAATGGGGTGTGAGATCCTGGCCGTACGACTGAAATTGACAGTTCCCAGGGTCACTGCTAGCGTGAATCCGCCTGGTAACAAGGGGATTTTTGCATGAGGAGACGGCGCGCCAAACGGACGGAGTTGACCACGTTCTGTCCGACCACCTTCGAGCACAAGGGCAAATCCTATCGCGCGGTCATGCAGAACGTCGCCGAGCTCGGAGCGGGGTTCCAGGTCGAATCGGCCGCCGACGATCCCCAACTGGAGAACGGAGACGAGGTCGAATTCGAGATCCGGACTCCCTACGGCCTCTCCACTGTTACCGGTAGAATCGTCTGGACCAAAATAATCGGCGAGTACTACAACTGGGGAATCGAGTTCATCAAACTCTCCGACGACCAGAAGGATCCGCTGCGCTGCTTGATTGACTCCCCTTTCTAGCCCGACTTTCCGAAATAGGCATGCAGATAAATGGTCGAGTCCGCCGATTGGGCTGATTCAGAGAAGCTTGGGCTGGGTAATAACTTCATCTAACCTGGCCTTTGCCAGTGCCAGGTATTCCCCCTCCAACTCTATCCCTATTGAACGGCGGTCTCGCAATAAGGCTGCCACTGCCGTCGTGCCACTCCCTGAAAATGGATCCAGGACCAGGTCTCCTTCATCGGTCGAGGCAAGGATAATACGCTCAATGAGTGCTAATGGCTTCTGCGTAGGATGTTTTCCGTGCTTTTTCTCGGGCGGTTTGGGGGCGGTTATCGTCCACACATCACGCATCTGCTTGCCCGCGTTCGTTTGCTTCATAAGTTTATAGTTAAACTTGTGTTTGCTCTTCTTCCCCTTTGCCGCCCAGATAACATGCTCGGTTGAATGCGTGAAGTACCTACAGCTAAGATTCGGCGGCGCATTCGTCTTATACCACGTAATGTCATTCAGGATTCGGTACCCTAGTTGCTGCATTGCCATACCAATAGAGAAAATTACGTGAGTCGTGCCTGACACCCAGATAGTGCCGTTTTTCTTAAGGACTCTCCGGCAGCCGGAAAGCCAACTCAGATTAAACTCGTGGACCGTATCTACGCCGGGTGACTTGTCCCACTTGCCCTTGTTCACTGACACCATCTTGCCTGCATGGCAGGTAATACCATCGTTCGATAGAAAATATGGTGGATCTGCAAAAATCATATCCACGCTTTCATCTTGCAACTTCGCTAGCAAGCCAAGGCTGTCTCCCTGGTAAAGTCTAATCTTGCAATCCTTGTCTTCAAAAAATGGCTCGATGTCGATTTCGGGCATATCACTTCTTGTCACGCGAGCCTTTTGCGATTGCGATTTTTGCCTCATTGCCTTCGATCTCATATTGACTCTCCTCCTCAAGCGAAAAATCGCGTCGTACAGAAACTCATCCCCTGAGCGAAATCATTTGGGTTTTGGTTAGTGAGGAAAGGAGATCGTCCCGGTGGCGTCTACGGGGATCTCGAATCCGTCCATGAATAGCTGGCCCACCAGGTGGTAAGCGAGCGTGGGCTTCGACACCAACCTTAGGATCTCCTGACTGGCCTCACCGGACAGCGTGCCGGTGGAGATGTCGTAGCTGGCTTCGTTGGAGGGCGGAATGGACTCGATCACCGGCAGGGAGCCCTCGGACAGGATCTTTCCCTCCACGGTGATCTTGTAGACGATCTTGTCCACCCTCACCTTGAAGAGATTCTCGTTGACGAAGGAAAGCTCGAAGTTCAGCCGAATGTCCGAACGCCCGAAACGCTCCGCGTTGGCACCGCTGACGGTCAACTCGGGGAGCCTGGGGAGCGGAATGGACCCGGAGTCGGAGGCCGCGACGGCCACCTCGGCACCCCCGGCATCGAGCTTACAATCCTGCAGAAACTTGTAAGGTATCTGTTTCTTCCCCAAAAACGCCTGCACCTTTGCCGGGTCTGCGGGCCAGGGCACCGCCACCGTGGTCTCCACGGCGATCTTGGTTCCTTCGCCCAATCGGCCGCCGGGCGTCACGGTCCCCTTGATGGGGTCCAATCCCTCCAGATCGAGAGTGTAGGGACACTCCTTGAGAATTGCGACCCGCTTATCCTTGGAAACCAGCTCGAAACGAAACACCACGTTCATCCCCGAAAACGACTGGTCATCGAACTTGATCCCCCGGTACTCGAGCGCGGGCTTCACATAAGCACCGGGTCCCGCCGCCGCCCGCACCTGCCCCCCGGCACACCCGAGAACCATCGCCGCCAATCCGCCCAGGAATGCGAAAACCACCCAGCCGCGCTTGCCCAAAACCATGGCACCCTCCTCTTTAAAACCTCCTACAAGGTCTTTGAAATGGCTCGGGCCTTCTCGGTGGACTTCTCCAGCACTTCGGTGTGCAGGCTGTTTCCGTGTGAGTCCATGGTCACCACCGCGGGAAAGCGCTCCACCTCGATCACCCACATGGCCTCGGGCACCCCGAACTCCTCCAGCTTGTGCACCGTCTGCACCTGCTTGACCGAAGCGGCCAGGATCACCGCCAGGCCTCCGATGGCATGCAAGTAGACGGCTCCGTGCTCCCGGCAGGCGGCCAGCGTCCGTTCCCCCATGCCTCCCTTCCCGATGACTCCCCGCACTCCGTAGCGGGCGATCACGTCCGCCTCGTAGGGCTCCTCCCGCTTGGAGGTGGTGGGACCCGCGGCCACGAAGTGCCAACCCTGGTCGTCCTGCTTCACCACCGGGCCACAGTGGTAAAGCATACCGTCCTTCAAGACGTCCTTCACCTCGGCGGCCTCCTGCTCCACCATGTATTTGTGCGCGGCGTCCCGGGCCGTGATCATAACGCCGGAGATAACCACCTCGTCTCCCACCTTCAGCCTGCGGATGTCCTCTTCCGGCACCGGTAACTTGATCTCGATCATTTTCGTCCTCCACGTTTAGCGCCGCAACCAGCAGGGCTAGGCGTACCGGGCCTCGCCATTGACAATCTCCAGGCTACGCCGGCGATAGGCCCAGCAGGTGTAGCTGACCGATACGAAGTAACAGGCCGGAAGCCGGTGGCGGATTCCTACCTTGACACCCAGCACGGTGGTCCGGCCCCCGAATCCCATCGGCCCGATCCCCAGTTCGCAAACCTTTTTGTGCATCTCGTCTTCCAACTCCGCCAGCAAGGGATCGAGGTTCTGGTCGTCGAGCTTCCTGAAGAACTGCTCCTTCGACTCCATGAAGGACGTCATGCGATCGCCGCCGATCCCCACGCCCAGCACACCGGGAGCGCATCCGAACCCCTGGGCCCGCAAGGCCGCGTCGAGAATGCATCGCTTCACGCCGGTCAAATCCCGAGACGCCTCGATGGTATTGTCCGGCAGGGTGTATTGAGCTCCGCAGTTCTCGCTGCCCCCGCCCTTCAGCATCAACCTCACCCGCAGGGCATTGTCGTCCTCCACTTCATTGAAGTGAAAGTATGGCGAGCCGCGCCCGACGTTGTTTTTGGAATTCTTGCCGGTGATGGGATCGACGGCGTTGGGACGGAGGTAGCTTCGCTCGGTCGCCTCGGCCGCCGCTTCCCGGGCGGCCTGGGCGACCAGGCCGGGCCGAATCTCCCGCCCATGATCCACGTAGAAGATCAGGCTGCCGGTGTCCTGGCAAACGGGCCGGGAAGACTCGCGGGCCTCGGCGGAGTTCTTGATCATCCATTCCAACGTGGATCTGGCCCGGCCCTCCTCGCGATCCCGGGCCCGGGCCAACGCCTGCTCCACATCCGGGGCCAGGTCGCAGGCCGTCATACGAACGAGTTCTAGAAGGTGCTTTCTCAATGTTTGCGGATCCACAAAGGGCCTCCTTGTGCTCGGTTCTCCGGCTTTCTATTCTGCCACCAACCGGCGGGGGTTGGAAACAAAAAAAGCGGGGCCGCCCGGAGGGCAACCCCGCTTTCGCTCACGGCTGAATCTTGCTACAGGCTCTTCTTGAGGTGCGGGGCCGGCTTGAAGGTCACCGTCCGGGTGGCGGCGATCTTGATCTTCTCGCCCGTCCGCGGATTGCGGCCTGTCCGCGCCTTGCGCTTGCGGACCGAGAAGGTACCAAAGCCGGGATATACGAACCGCCGGTCCTTCTTGATGGCCTTCGACAAGGTAGTGAAGACGGCGTCGACGATCTCGCCGGTTGCCTTCTTCGAGATCTCGGGGAGACCCTTGGTCTTGAGCACTTCGTTAATCAGTTCAGCCTTCGTCATGATTCCTCCCTTATGGTTTTCCGACGTTGGAGTGTAGTGTAGATAAGCCGATCAAATCTGTCAACCCATAAAACGCGCAGACCCGCAAAAAACAAGGCCGCGAGGCCTCCATGGACTCTCAAACCCAGTAACCGCCTGCATTTCAGAGCCTGTTGGAATTTAATAAATTGCACCACAAAAACAACAAGTTACGACGAGAGAGCCTTGTGCACCTCTTCCAGGGAGGGAATTCCCGCACGGCCTCCTAGCGATCGGCACTTGAGTGCCGCGGCGGTATTGGCAAAGCACATGCGTTCGCGCAGACCCCATCCCTGCAACATGCCGTAAATGAACGCCCCGTGGTACACGTCCCCGGCCCCGGTGGTGTCCGTAGCCGTAACGGCCGCGGCCGGAACGATGTAGGTCTCGTCGTTTTCCATTCCCACGGACCCTTCCTCTCCGATGGTTATCACCACCGTGGAGGGTCCTTTGGCATGCAGTTTCTTCAGGCTATCGGCCAGGGCGCCCAAACCCATCTCGGCGGCGAAACGCTCCGATGCGATCAGCACGTCGGTCAACCCCATCATTTCGTCCATTCTCTCGCGCGGGGAACCGGCATCGTAGACCACCTGCATTCCGGCGGACCGGGCCCACTTGGCCGCCTCGATCTGGGCTTCCATCTGGTTCCCGTCCACATGCAGGATTTTCGCCCCCTGCATCAGCTTGAACCGGATCTCGTCGGGCTCCAGGGGTGCCACGCTCCCGCGGGTCCAGAAAATCGTGCGCTTGGCGGTCTTGCGCTCCACGGCAATGAAACTGTATGGAGACACCTTGTCGGGTTCGACGACCAGACCCGAGGTGTCCACACCGACATCCCGGAGCCCCTGGCGGATGAACATGCCGAAATCGTCGTCGGAGATCTTCCCGAAGAAACCCGCTCCGACGCCCAGCGTCGCCAGAGTCACCATGGCCGTCGCGGCGGGCCCGCCTCCCTGCATGGAAAACTCGGACAGCTCGATCTTGGAATCCACATCGGGATAGCGCTCGACCACACCAACGTAGTCGACCGCGCAGTGTCCGAGACCGATCACATCCAGCTGCATCCGATTCATCCTCGCGACCCCCACAGGCTCAGCAGAAAACGGCTTTCATCGTAGACAAGTGGATCGTGCAAGTCAAGGGTATCCAGCTGTTAGCTGTTAGCTAAAATCTAATTGCTAACGGCTAAAAGCTACAAATCCGTTGCATCCGCCCGGTTGGTCGTGGATAATCACGCCGTCAATCTCCTGGGAGGAACCTCGACCAATGGGCAAGAAACGACGAAAACGCACAGCCAGTTTCGAAGATCGGCTGGCCATCCAGTTGAAGGCCGGCGACCCGGCAAAACTAGAGTCGGAGGCTCAGAAAGCGGGCCTGGACCCCGAGCAGTTCGACGGGGCGTTCAAGGAAGGATGCGCACTGCTCGAAAAAGGGACGGACCCCCGTAAGCTGATCGGGCTCCCCGTCGCCTTTCAGGTCGCCTTCGTAAAGCTGGCCGAAGAAGAGGAAGACGACGATCAGATCGGCGACCTCATGAGCATGACTGATTCCGGCGTAGTCAAGAAGGCATCCAAGCGCGCCCTCCACCGAATGCGCAGCCGGGGCCTGGACGTATCCGTTCACGAGGAAACCGGTTCTTCGGTTCTCGAACGTCGCGTCCTGCCCGAGGACCCCGACCTGCCCTGCTACTTGTCACCCATATCCGGCAACGGCAGCCGAATCATCTGGCTGGCCAGGTATGTGCGCGGAGGCGTAGGGGTGTTCCAGGTAGAGTTGAACGACGACGAGGGATTGGTGAGTTTCTCCGGAGGAACCATAGGACGCAGCCGTTACCGCGACCTCTCTCGCGACATGCTCGACGATCCCGAGCAAGTGCTTCTGGAAATTACTTACGCAGAGGCCTGGCGCCGTATCGCCCAGGCGGTCTCCCGCAGCCGGGAGACCTCCCGGCCCCTGCCGGATGATTACCTGGACGCAAAAAACACGCTCCCCGAACCGAAAAAAGACGTTCCGACCCCACCCGAACCCCGCTCGCTCTTCGATCCGGATAAAATCGGACAAAACCAAGACTTGTTACGCGAAGCGGCGGAGCTTCATGACCTAGAGGAGTTCTCCGACTGGATGCCCGACGAGGATACCCTCAAGATCGTCCACTCCAAGATCGAGGAAGTGGAGTCCAGCCAGGTGGCCATCAACGATCGGCAGAAGATGGAACAGGTTCAGAAGATCCTGGACCAGGCGGTGGAGAGCCTGCTGGAGGGCCAAGAACGGCGTGAGCGCTACCAGAACCGCCTGCTCGAAATGGCCGAGTACTTACACCGAACCGACCGGCCAAAACCCGCCCAAAAGGCGGCGGCGGCGGCCTTTCAGTTGACCCGGGAGGGCTTCTCACCCCCCGACAGCCCGTTCTTCGATCGCATGACCCGCAAGCTGTTCCGTAGCGCCGAGGAGATCGTCGGGGAAATGCAGGAAAACGACAAGTCGAAGAAGGGGAAGAATAAAAAGCCCGAATCCGATCCGGGCAACCTAATTGTCCCGCCTTAGACTACAGGAATGATGGTCCAGAAGATCTGCTCGACACCTACGTCGGGCCGGCAAGAATCCTTTTCTTCGGGATTACAGTGATTCGCCTGCAAGGGACCCAGTTCGGATCCCGCCACGGCCGTCGTGCAGGTTAACCGGTAGCAGGTGGTATGCGAAAGATCCGCGTCCGGGATAAACGTGACCACCGAGCCTTCCACGCTGGCCTGACCGGCGACGAAGGACCAGGTGTCCGCGCAAGCCTCCCCGCCGCCCGCCTGGTTCAGGTTGAGGGTGGCCGACTCCAGATAGACCGAATCAGCGGTCACGGAAACGCTGTCCACCTCGCCGTTGAAATAAACCTTGGGCGTCACCCCCAGAGCCACATTCTGAGCACCGGCCAGGGGCCGGAACACCCAATCAAGCGAATTGGGAGCAGATATCTCCGGAGAACCGCAACCGGCCCCGGCCAAAAACAGCACCGCCACACTCAATAAAATAGGTAGAATATTCCGGTCCATTGCAACCCGTCCCTGTCGTCTATTGCTGAACAGTGAACTCATTCCGCACCTGGGTTCCCAGGGGATTGGTATTCTTGCCCTTGATGGTGTCCTCGATGACCACGTAGTAGGTAGTGCCGGACTTCAGGGGAGAAGGATCGGGCAAGGTTATCAAAGCGGTGGCTGTCTTATCCAGATCCGACGGTTCGACGGTAAACCCGCCAACCGTGCTGCCCCCGTCATCCTCCAGATAGAACGTGCTGCCGTTTATATTGGCGGCCCCGGATGCGAAGTTTAAAGAATCGTTGAACACCACAATCGCGGACCTGTTCCGGGGCACCCCGACCTCCCCGTCCTGTGGATAAAGATCCAGTATTTTCAACCGGTTGAGGTCACTGGGGGATTCGGATACCTCCCCGCAACCGGAAAGCACAAAAGCTGCCAGGAGAAAAACCATACAACCGAAAATAAGCTTCATACCATTCGTCATCGGGAGCCTCTTGTCTGATGATTTCTACCGGCATTCTAACCCTGTAGACCCAACCCCGTCAAGTACGCGGGCCACTCAAAAGCCTTCCCAGATTGTCGTGTTCCCAGGCTTCGGCCTTCTGGTAGTGCACGAACCGAGCCTCCTGTTCGCGAAACTCCCGGGTGTGCATCGACCGCCGACCGTCCTTTTGCCTGGCGCCTAACGCGTGGTGGAGCATTTCGTGGTAGACCACGCCGGCCACCACGTAAGCGGGTACGAAGTCCTGGTCCAGGGCGGGGTGAATGCGAATGACGTGATCCCGGTAACAATAAGATCCCAGCCGGATGCTCCGGCGCCGACGCCTCCGCCTCCGCCTCCGCCGACTGGCACCCCAGACCACCGGCACTTCGACGGGGACAGCAAAGTAGACCCGGCTCAGCGCGTCGCGGATGGCGATCAGGTCGAATCGGCTTCCCTGCGAATTCCCCAAAGCCGCGGGCCGGCGGTGACGCACCTGGTCCTGGTTGCGTTCGATGAAACCATCCAGGCGCCGGTCGTTTTTCTTCCGATCCAGCAGATAGTCCATCAGGGCGACCAGGATCTCGTCCTGCGCCTTGATGAACATGTGGTGCAAGCGCAATTCGACCACGCCGCGGCGCACGCGCGCGGAGATCATGGTGGAGCTGTTGTCGGTGAATCGGATCCGGAAGGGCTTCTTGAAGTAACGCGCAAAGCGCAGGCCCCAGTGCCGCCCCACCACATCCAGGCGGGCGGGGGACAGCAGAGGCCTACGACTGACCGGGGGAACCACGAACTGGAATGCCAACTGATCCAAAACACCCACATGTTAACGCGTCGGTAAAACCAACACAACATTCAATCCGACAGGCCCAGCAGGAAACCGCCGGCTGCGAAAACAGGCACCGCGACCGCGGGGTTGCACAAGATGGATCACCCGCCCCCGCCGGCACCCAGGCCAAAGGACACCAGCGCCCCGATGCCGCCGGTGATGGCGGCCAAAAACAGGGGCCGGCGCAGCTTCTTCAGGCCACTACTCATGGATCTCCTCCTCGGGCTTTGTCTTCTGGTCCGGCCCACCGGGCCGACACGCCGGAGACATTCAGGTGGACACCCCCAAACGGGGTAGGATCACCATCTGAAGCAGAATCCAAACGGCCAGGAGTACGAGCAACCAGACGACGCTCATGACTTTTCCTCTCATGCACAATATAGGGCCGATCCCCGGCCTGTCTACCACCCTGGTTGAAAACGTGGCACTAATGACCCCGACCTGAAATATCCGGGCGTAAGCGCTTGTTCTTAGATTGGAATGAAGGCGATGTTTGGAAAACCGGCCCAGCTAATGATCGCCGGCCTGGCCGTCTTCCTGCTGGCCGAGGACGTGGAGCGCCCGCCCATCATCATCGAACCACCCCCCAAACAGCCCGAGATAAAGCCACCGCCTCCGCCGGCGCCGACGCCCCGCCAGCCAAAGATCTCCATCCCTGGCCCCTTGCGGATAATGCTGGACCCGGCACTGCCCCCCATCCCCCCCGAGCCGGAGAAAAAAACCAAGCTCACCGAGCACCAGCGGGTCACCCTGCGCATCGACGACTACTTCGAGGATCTGCTGGCCCGCCGCCGGGTGCAATCGGGCAACGTGGATCCAGGCTGGTACTACCTGGCCAAGAGAATGGACCACTACTGGACCCCCGACTTCTCCCTGGTCCACGATAAAAGGATCACGAAGGTCTCGGGAGCCTGGCTGAAAAAGGAAATCTGGGACTGGCTCTCCGGCTGGTACCGAAGCGCCCAGAAAAGCGGCCCCTACGACGTCGAAGACGATCCGCTCAAGAGGATCGACACCACGCAATTGGACCTGCAGCGGGACGCCTACTTCGACGACGGCTACGGTTCGAAGGTAACCACCCTGGTCGAAGTGCGCATCACCAGAGAAGGCGATCTGTCCACCCGCCTCTTCGAATCCTCCGGCCACCCCCAATTCGACCGAGCCGCCGTCGAGACCGTCCGCACCGCGATCAAAAGCCCCGACAAAGACGACCTCCCCCCCGGTCCCGCCCGCTGCATCTACGCCTTAAACGCCCGCTACGTCATCCTCCCCCCGCTACCGGTGGTGGGCTTCGCCTTCGACCTCTCCCTGGGCTACTTCGACTTCATGTACCCCTTAAAAAAGCGAGTCTCCGGCAACGCCACCCTAGTCGGCGTCTACCGCGAAAAATAAGAGATTAAGCATACTTACAACCGTCCCGATCCCCGTTCCCTGATCAGCGCCCCATGGCCCGGAGCTCTTCGGCCAACATCCGGGCCACGTTTTTCCATTCGTAGCGCTCCACCGCGGCCTCGCGCAGCAGAGCCTTGGAGCTCTCGGCCATCTTCAGCGCCGTGGGAACCTTGGTGGCGATGTCGGCGGCCAGGGATTTCGGATCCGGGTTCAGCTTCATGGTGGAGATGATCACGTCCGGCAGGACGCCGTGGAGCGAGTCGATGTGCGCGGCCATTCCTCCGAAGTTAGTGCCCAGGGGCAGGCACCCCGCGGCCAAAGACTCCATGAACACCAGCGGGCCCGCCTCGGCCAACACCGAGGGGAAAACCGACACGTCGGCGCAGGGAAGCAGGTAACGAAGCAGGTCATGGGAGAGATAACCGGTAAACAGGATGCGTTCTTGGTCCCCCATCTTCTCAAGCTCGGGACGCAGGGGCCCGTGGCCGACGATCAAGAGCCGGCTGTCGGGCATTTTCTTGCGGATCTCCGGGAAGGCCTCGAACAAAAGCTGCGGCCCCTTGCTCTCGATCAGCCGGCCTACGAACGCGATGGTTTTCTCCTTGGCCCAGTCCACCGCAAAAAGCCGTTTCTCGACGTCCGCATCCGGCAGCTGATCTTCGGGACTCTTCGCCCGGGGGCGGTCCTTCACCTGCAGGCTGAAGGCCTCGATGGCCGTGGGCCTTTTTTCGTGCTCGAAGGGCCTAAACACGTCGGTGTCCACCCCCAGGGGCATGTCCACCAGCTTGCCCCTGAGGTTTGTCACCCCGACGAAGACGTCGCGGATACGCCGGTGCATCTCCTCGCCGATGGAAAAGATCCGTTTGGCATTGGCCAGCGCTTCGCTGGCATACTGGAACATGCGCGGATCCGGCTTGACCGCGTACTCGATGGCGCTGCCGTGAGGCATGATTGCGTAGGGAACCCCGGTCCCGGCAAACACCCGCCAGGCCACCACGGACATGAGCACCGCGTGGTTGGCGTGTACGGCGGTGACGCCCTGATGCCTAACGACATCCGTAACCACCCGAACGTTTCTGGTCAGGTAGTCCTCGATGGCCGGATCGGACATTTCTACCATGGGGATCGCGTGCTCGAACTCTTCGTACCGATCCTTCACATACACCGGCAACGTGTCCCCCAGAACCGGCTGGTGCAGGATGCACTTGCCGGGATAGGAAACCTCCCGGCGAAACAACGCCTGGGCACTCCCGTTCGGCTGGTGAAGCACCGCCTCGGCGATAAAATCGTACTCCTCGGGATGGTTCTCCTGGCACACCAACTGCACCGTCTCCCCCGCCCGGCACAGCGCCCGCACGACATTCCGGGTCCAGAGATTGCTTCCGGATCCCTCAAGCAGATATCCATGCAGGATGCAAATCACAGCGCGGCTCCACCGCAAGCCCTAATGACCCGCGCAGTACTCAAAAATCTTCGCGGGCCGCGAAGATTTTCGGGATCAGTAGTATAAAAGGACACCTCTAGCATATGCCGCAGGTTACAACCACTTACATACTTCTTGCAAATACCCCCATCCTTTTCCTATTCTTCTCCCAACGCCATGGAGTGGATGAAAGTCAAGGATGCATTGAAGGCGCCGATCGGCACGCAGTTGACCGTCAAGGGTTGGGTGCGCACGCGGCGGGACTCCAAGGCCGACGGGGGGATCTCGTTTCTGGCGGTATCGGACGGGACCTGCTTCGACCATATCCAGGTGGTGGCCAAGAATACTCTGGACAACTACCCAGACGAGATTGTGAAGATCACCTCCGGATGCTCGGTGGAGGTGGACGGCGAGTTGGTCGAGTCCGCGGGCCGGGGGCAAGACGTCGAGATCCTGGCCGGCGCGGTGCGGGTGGCCGGCTGGGTGGATAACCCGGATTCGTACCCGGTTTCGGCCAAGCGGCATTCGTTCGAGTACCTGCGAGAGGTAGCCCACCTGCGGCCGCGCACCAACACCTTCGGGGCGGTGGCCCGGGTGCGCCACTGCATGTCCCTGGCCATCCATCGTTTCTTCGACCAGCGCGATTTCTATTATGTGCACACGCCCATCATCACCGGCGCCGACTGCGAGGGCGCCGGCGAGATGTTCCGGGTCAGCACCCTGGACCTGCAGAACCTGCCGCGTAAACCCGATGGACGGGTGAACTTCGACCAGGACTTCTTCGGCAAGGAGTCGCACCTGACCGTCTCGGGGCAACTAAACGTGGAGACCTTCTGCCTGGCGCTGACGCGGGTGTACACCTTCGGCCCCACCTTCCGGGCGGAGAACAGCAACACCAGCCGGCACCTGTCCGAGTTCTGGATGATCGAACCGGAGATCGCCTTCGGGGATCTATCCGACGACGCCGACCTGGCCGAGGAGTTTCTCAAGTACATCTTCGACTACCTGCTCACCCGCCGGGCCGACGACATGGCCTTCTTCGAAAAACGCATCGACCCGGGAGTCATCGACCGGCTCAAGCACATAATAGAAAAACCCTTCTTGCGCATCTCGTACAGCGAGGCCGTCGCGGTACTAAAGAAGACCAAGCGGAAGTTCGAGTTCCCCGTCGAGTGGGGCAGCGACCTGCAGAGCGAGCACGAACGCTTCCTCACCGAGGAGCACTTCAAGCAGCCGGTCATCGTCATGGACTACCCCAAGGAAATCAAGGCCTTCTACATGCGCAAGAACGACGACGGCAAGACCGTGGCCGCCCTGGACGTCCTGGTGCCCAAGATCGGCGAGATCATCGGCGGATCCCAGCGCGAGGAACGCTTAGACGTTTTAGACGACCGCATCCGGGAAATGGGCCTGAACCTCGACGACTACTGGTGGTACCGTGACCTGCGGCGCTACGGGACGGTCCCCCACTCGGGCTTCGGCCTGGGATTCGAGCGCCTGATCCAGTTCTGCACCGGCATGGCCAACATCCGCGACGTCATCCCCTTCCCCCGCGCCCCCCGGCAGGCCGAGTTTTAAAAGACAAAAAGAGGCCGGGCAACGCCCGGCCTCTTGGAAACACCAATGAAGATCTTGATTATACGAGCATCACGTTCTTTGCCTGGAGACCCTTGGGTCCATCGGCGACCCCGAACTCGACCGGGTCCCCCTCGTTGAGAGACTTGAAACCCTCCTTACTGATGACCGAGAAATGGACGAATACATCCTCCCCGTCATCCTGCTCGATGAATCCATAGCCTTTTGCGTTGTTGAACCACTTCACTCTTCCCTTCGCCATGCCAACACTCCTTCCTTCTTCGCCCGCCCGCCCCCGGCCCCCCGTGACGACCACGACGTCCGGAAGGGGCTTCGTTATACGCTCTCGCGCCTCATTGGCGTCTTGATCGCCCCCTTACCCCAATGCCACCGCCATCTCTTTGGAAAACCGCAATCGAGGTGGGACTCTGAGGGCAGTGTGGCTACTCGTTCCGGTTTTGTCAAGAGTTTCGGCAGGGTACGGCAAACCCAGGGGGAAAGCTGGTCCGAGGCACCAAGTCACCTGAGGCGCGGAAGTCGTGCTCGCTCTCCAACGGCACAATCCAACGGTTGAGGAGATCCTTGGGTGGCCGGCTCGAGGCGCCCGTGGGCCACTTCGACTCCGTCGGTGGCGCCGAGTTTCCCCACCAACGTCCGCACGGCTTCCTCCACCGCCTTCGATGCGGACGGAAGGTAGCGAATACGGACGACGTCTTCGGAGGCGCCGGTCCAAATGTCCGTCAGAGTTCCACCCAGGTCGAGCATCCGCTGGATCTTGCCGTTGTCGCGCAGGCGCTTCTCCGGGTCCTTGACCATGGCGCCGCGGATGAATTCAACCAGTCCGGCGGGCAGATCGGGACAGAACTCCAGGACGTCCGGCGGGGTGTTCCAGACGTGGGCCTTGAGGAGATCCACCGGATTGTCCGCTTCGAAGGGCAGCCGGCCGGTCACCATTTCGAAGGCCATCACCCCCAGGGCGTAGATGTCCACGCGCCCGTCTATGGGCTTGCCCACGGCGGTCTCCGGGGCAATGTAGTGCGGGGTGCCGTCCACGGTCTTCGACTTCTTGCCGTGGGCGTCCTTTTCAATGGGCATGGCCAGGCCGAAGTCCATGAGTTTAACGTGGCCGTTATCGTCGATGGCGACATTGGCGGGCTTGACGTCGCGGTGGGCAAACCCACGAGAGTGAGCGTAGGCCAGCGCCGCGGACACCTGGCGGAGTATACCGGCGGTCTCCTGCGGGCCGAGAACCTTGCGCTTATTCATGATCACGGACAAATCCGGGCTGGTGAGCTTCTCCATGATGATGAAGTAGGTAGCATAGGCCGACTCGGTGTCGTACACCTGCACGATGTTCGGGTGGGTCAGGGAAGCGATGGTTCGGGCCTCATCGAGAAACCTCTCCTTGAACTGCATGGAGTAAACCAGCGAATGCGACAGCATCTTGATGGCCACCATCCGGTTCAGCTCCGGGTGCAGGGCCGCGTAGATTTTTCCGGTGGCTCCCTGGGCGATCTCCCCCAACAAGCGGTACTTCCCCACCGTCTGGATACCGATCCCATCCATCAAGCGCCGGCCGAGGATCTCGGTCAGAAACCGGGCCAGCTGCGGATATTCGCCAAGCAGCGGATCGAGCATGGCGGCGTCGATCACCACCGTGGTCACCTCGGTCTCGGCGATTACATCGGCCCGGCGCGGCGCCCCGGTGAGCAGAGCCATCTCGCCGACCAGGTCACCCTTCTCCAGGTGAAAGACCATCTTCTTGCCGCTCTGTTCATCCGAGACGGGCACACCCACCCGTCCATCCATGATCACATGCATGGAATCGCCCGGCCCGCCCTTGCGGATCAAGTACGTACCGGCTTCGAAGGTGCATACCTCGGCTTTCTCGGCGATGTTCTTGAGATCCTGGAGATCGATGTCCTGGAAACCTTTAACTTCGGCCAGGAATTCTGCGATCGACATGGAAATCCCTCAGAGCGACCGCAACATGGATCGCGCCTCTTGGGCCCACCGACGGTCACTCCTTTTAAGGTAGGCCGGGCTGTTCTCGTAGTCGTCCAGCGCCACCAGCTTCTGGCGATAATGATGGCTCAAGCTCGCATGGCTCGAATCCATTCTATACTGCATGCACCGGTTGCACTCAAGTGGCTCCCGGCATAATATTAGCGGGGAAAGGGACCCGCCATGTACAATCTGCATCGTTGCCTGGACCGGCAGCTTTTCGCCATCGACAAGCCCAAGCCCACTCTGATCATGCCCGAGGCCGACGATCTCCGTACGGTGGAAGCCGCCGAGCGGCTGACCAAGTTCGCCAACGTCGTCCTGCTCACTACCCGGGAGAAGCTCGAATCCCTGATCGAGAAATCCGGAGTCGCCGAGAGATTCTGGGGAACCCGGGAGCGTCTCCTGCGCATGGTCAAGTGCGTGCAGGTTGAGAAAGAGGAGGACCTGCTGGAGGAGTTCGCCCAGGCATACGTGAAGTTCAGCCAGGGTAAAAAATGGGAGAGCGGGATCGAAGCGGCCCGGGAAAAGGTCCGCGACCCGGTGCATTTCTCGGTCCTGGCCACGCGGCTGGGTTACGCCGACATGGTGTTGGGCGGGGCCACCCACCGGACCCGAGACTTCTTCACCCCCTGCCTGCGGCTGCTGGAGCGGCAGGAGATGGTCTACGAGATGGCCCTGTTCGCCCTTCCGGACGAGCATACCGACGAGATCTACGAAAAGAATCTGGTCCTGTTCGCCGACGTGGCGCTCAACCCGGAGCCCACCCCTGAGGCGTTGGCCCGAATCGCCATCGGATCCTGCAAGACCATGCGCGACATCATTCCGGCCTCCGACATCCAGTACATTAACGGAGCGCTGATATCCTACTCGACCCGCGGATCCGGGGAGGGACCCTCCGTCGAGCGAATCCGGCAGGCGGGCAAGCTTATTCCCGGGATGTTGGAAAACCTCCGCAAGGAGGATCCCATATACGAAACCGCCCACATCGAGGCCGAGTTGCAAATCTCCGTGGCGGTGAGCATGTCCGCCGCCCTGACCAAGCTGGGCGACCAGTTGGATGATTCCTCCGCCGCGGGAAGGGCCAACGTGCTGATCGCACCCACCCTGGATGTGGGCAACCTGCTCTACCACATCTACGCGACGCGCTATCCATCCTGCCAGCAACTGCTGGTCATCGGCGGCCTGCACAACCGAGCGCTGGACTTCTCGCGTTCCTCCTCCGCCGACGACATCATTTTGGGCGCCAAGGGCCTGATCCTGCGGAACCTGAAGTCGCGAAACTTCCGCCCCACGCCCAAGGATTATTTCTTTCCTCGCTACCGCGTGCTGGCCATCAACCCGGGATCCACTTCCACCAAGGTGGCTTTGTTTGCCGGGATCGATCCGGTGTTCAAGCGGGAGCTGCGGCACGACGCGGCGGAATTGCGCTCCCTGGGGCACATTCCCAACCAGCTCGAAACCCGCACCCGGGTCGTCGAGCAGGTGCTATTAGACGAATCGGTTGACGCCGGATCGCTGCACGCCGTGGTGGCCCGGGGCGGCCTGGTTCACCCGGTTAAGAGCGGCACCTACCGGGTCGGCGACGCGATGCTTGCAGACCTTCGGGCCGAGGTGGGCGGCTCGCACGCCTCCAACCTGGGGGCGGCCATGGCGGCCGACATCGCAAAAAAGCACAACGTGCCCGCCTACGTGGTCGATCCCCCGGTGGTGGACGAGTTGGACGATACGGCCAAGATCACCGGACTTCCCGGAATCGAGCCGCGCCCGGCCTGGCACGCGCTGAACCAGAAGGCCTGCGCCAAGCGCTTCGCCGACGAGCGCGGCAAGGAGTACGACCAGCTCAACCTGATCGTGGCCCACCTGGGGGGCGGCATAAGCGTGGGCGCCCACCGGAAGGGCAAGTGCATCCACGTCCGCGACGCCCTACTGGACGGCCCCATGACTCCGCAACGTTCGGGGTCGCTGCCTCAACACGGGCTGATCGATCTGTGTTTTTCGGGCATCGACCGGCAGGCGCTGATCGACCGGCTGGTGAACCGGAGCGGATTGCAAGCCCACCTGGACACGGACGATCTCGTGCGCGTGGAAGCAATGATCGCGGAGGGAGACCAGATCGCCAAGAAGGTGTTCGAGGCGATGGTACAGCAGATCGCCGCGGAGATCGGCTCCCTGGTCACCAGGTTTTCAGGAGAGGAGCTGGACCGCATCATCATCTCCGGAGGCATGTCCCGATCGGAACTGCTGGTCAGCCGACTGTTGCGGCTGCTCACCCCCCTGGGCGTGCCCATCACCGTATATCCCGGCGAGAACGAGTTGGAGGCCCTGCGCGACGGCGCCATCCGCGTGCTCTCGGGGCACGAGCAACCAATCGAGTACCGCTTTGCAGAAGGAGAAAAACCATGAGTGACATGCAGGGAAAGCGTGTATTGGTAACCGGTGCCGCCCGGGGCATCGGGCTGCGCACCGCCCGGGAGTTCGCCCGGGCCGGCTGCGAGTTGATCCTTACCGACATCGACTCGGAGGTCCTGGAAGAAGCCGCCGAGTCGATTCGCAAGACCGAGGTCATAGTCCACACCCGGGTGGTGAACGTGTCCAATCAGCGCTCGGTCGAGGCCCTGGCCAACTGGGTCAACACCAAGCTGGGCGGGCTGGACATACTGATCAACAACGCCGGCATCGGCTACCACGGGGAAATGGCCGACACCACCATCGCCACCTGGAAGCAGCTCATCAACGTCAACCTGCTGGGCCCGCTGTACCACATCTACGCGTTCCTGCCCTCCATGATGGAGCGGCGCAGCGGCCACATCGCCAACGTCTCCTCCGGGCAGGCCTTCTTCCGCCTGCCCACCTGGGGTGCCTACGCCAGCATCAAGGCGGCCCT
>JAUXGL010000129.1 GCA_030622135.1 Deltaproteobacteria bacterium | reverse complement strand
GAATGCCTTGCACCTCGATTACGAAGTCGAAGACGCACATGCTGCCACAGCGGCCCAAGCCGCCCTCGGGGGCATCGGTCTGGGTGAAGATGTAGACGCCGTTCTGCTCCTCAACGGTGAAGCCGTGGTCTCCGCAACAGTTGAGCAAGACCCGGGCGTCGGCAAGCTTCAAGGTCTGGGTGTCGGACTCGTAAGTCCAGTGCAGCACCTCGGCGGCGCAGTAGTCCGCCTTGGGGACCAGGAGCGGGCTGCTGGCCTTGGCGAAGCCCCCGCAGTCGCTGATGCGGTCCTGCTGCTTCATGACCGGCGTGTCCGTGTAGTTGCCGCAGCCCAGCACCAGGCCAAAAAGCGCCAGACCCATAATCATCGTGGTTGTAATGCGAAACATGTGATTCCTCCTTTTATTCATCGTTAATAGTTTCTACCCTCCTTTACCCGGGAGGGAAAAATAATGGGAACCCCCCGGAGAAATTTCGGTGAATGGAAAACTCGGGGACCGGGTAAATATAACCTTCTGAGGATTACCTGGCCTTGCCCCGGTAGGGACCATATTCGCTGCAGTTGGCTGGCAGGGCCACCATCTCGGCATGCCCGTCGCTTCTGATGAAGTTCAACATGAAGTAGCGCTTTTCCCAGGTATCCTTGTCCTTGAAATGCAGTACCAGGAACTTGCGGACGAACAGCCCGGGCGGGACCTTGAGGCTACCGCTGAGCAGGTGGTTACCCGGATAGATCTGGGCGTTCTCCATCTGGTCCAGGGTCTGATCGACCTCCTCCACCATGGAGGCCGTGGCTGCGCCGGCCGCCACCAGGTGACCCACGGCAGCGACCGCCTTGCCCGCATTGGAATCGCTGGCGGATCCGGCCGCGCCGACCACGGAGCCGGCTGCGATCAGGGAACCCAGTAGCACGCTGCGGTTGTGGTCATTGATTCTTTTCAGCTCGATGGTGGAGTCGTACCACTGAACCAGATCTCCACCGGCTGGAATCCTGACCACACTGGCCATATGTTCGGACTCGAAAGAGAGGTTGACCTCGGGGATAACTATCCAGTCACTGGTTTGGTTCTCTATGGTGACGCTGACCAGAGAGAAATACTCGGAGCTTAAATCGTCGTCCACGTCGCAACTCACTGTCAGACCCCTCGGGGTTGTATCGAGGCTCATGGGTGCACCATTTTCGTCAAGTGGAGTGGCCATGAGCCCAGGGTGGATACTGGCACAACCGGCAAGCCACATCATGGACACGAACAGGGCTGAACATTTCAGAATCGCTTTTTCGGGGTTCATTATTGCCTCCGTTGGCTTTTGTTCCCATCACCAAGCAAACTCTGTACCAACCAGTTGACCTGGAACCGGTCCGAGGGAAGCTTTTGGATCCCATAGAGAAACCGGCTGATGTTCCCGAAGCGACATCAGGATCCATGTGGCAAGGAATTCACACGGATTCCAATATGGAACTCCCGGAAACGACGGATAGCCTCTCACTTTAGTGAGCGGCTATCCGTGTTCAGCAGACGGAGAACCGGGGACAGGATAGATATAAGCTCACTCGCCGCACCAGGGGCCCACGTCGGTCTCGTCGATTGTTAGAAAGCCGGAGCCCAGGGTGAGATCCAACTGGCTTTCGAACACGGTCGCCTTGGGATCCTGATCGTCGGTCACATCGCGATCGATCCGGAAAGCAATGAGCTCTTCGGGGATGCCCCGCACCGTTATGGTGTAGTCGTAGACGCACACGCAGGCACAGCGGCCCCAGCCGCCCTCGGGAGCATCCATCTCGGTAAAGACGTACACGCTTCCATCCCGTTCCATGGACATGCTGTGGTCCCCGCAGCAGTTGAGCAGGATCCGGGCGTCGGCGATTTTGAGCGTCTGGGTGGCGGACTCGTAAAGCCAGTACAGGACCTCGGCGGCACAGTAGTCGGTAGGAGCGTCGAACAGAGAACCCCCGCTCGACTCGAAGCCGCCGCAACCGCTGATGCGGTCCTCCTGGTCGCTGGGAGTAACCATGCACCTGCCGCCGATGTCGCAGGCCTCGCCCGTCGGGCACATGCCGCATTCGATCGGAGTTCCGCATCCGTCATCCCAGGTTCCGCATACAACTCCCATGTCCTGGCAACTGGAGGGCGTACACTCGGTCACGCACTCCCCGTCGGGCCGGCAAATCTCGTCCTGACCACAACCGCCGCAGTCGACCTTGTCTCCGCAGCCGTCGCTCCAGGTCCCGCACTGCTTGCCGAGTTGCTCGCAAGTCTGCGGTTCGCATTTAGATTTAGGCGGCGGAATGTAGTCGACGAAGTTCCCGCACGACGACACCAAACCAGACACCAGGAAAACAGCGATCAGGGGCAACCGGCTCATCACTTCCTCCAACTAGAATTCATAACCCAACCCCACCGTTCCCTGCAAGGAGAGCTGCTGCGACAGCTCGTCGTTGAGGGAAAACACCCGCACGCCGGCCTCCCAGAAGATCTGCAGAGCCAGGCCCGAGACCAGGGGCAGGTCCAAGCCACCCACCGCCCCGTAGGTGAACATGGTTCCCGAGAATTTCTGGTCTTCGGCCAGATACTGAGTGCCGTGGCTCAGGCCCAGCAGGATTCCTCCGAACAAATCCAGCACCGAGTACTCGAACCGCCAGGCGACGACGCTCTCTAACGAGTACATGCGTATGAAGTAGTCGAGTTGGCCGGCCGCGATGCTGGCCTCGCCGTAGGAAAAGCGCGGGAACAACGTGGTGGGCCCCAGATCCACCCGCAGCCCCACGATGCCCTGGTGGATGGCGGCGTAGTTCTTCAGCGCCCCGCTCAAAAGGCCGTAATGGAGAAACATGCCCACGCCCGAGCGCGCCGGGCCACTGCCCTTGACCGAGGCCAAGAGCGCGGGGCGCTCGCGCATGCAGGTCGGATCCACCCGAACGCGGCCGCGATCCTTGAGAGCTATCTCCTGGGAATACAGCCGCTCACCCCGGCGCAGCGCGATGGTGTACGCCCCCGCGGGAACCGCCAACTGGCGGCTGGTGCCGTAGGGCTTTTCGAGCTCGGCCACCACCTCCCCGGTGTCCCGGCTAAGGACCAGGAACTCTCCCGAGGTGTCCGCGCCGAAGCGCAGCCGGGCCCGGCCGCGGGCCAGGTAGGTCAGCACCACGTTACCGCGGCCTTCCATCTGGTACTCGTAAGTGGGGTGCTGGGTCCCCGACAGCGTGCGGGCGGTCCCCACCACGGTCTTCTGGTAGGCATACTGGTACACCTCGGCCAGGGTCACCCGGCTGTCCTGGTTGGCGTCGGCCGCGCCCCGCAGCCCCGAAAGCAGGTAGTGGGTAAAAAAGGATCCCCCGAGCTCCCCCGACTCCTGAGAATTTTCACCGGCGGCGGACGAGGTCACGATGGCGGTGCCGTTGGCGTCGATGGTGTCGGTCAGCACCAGGTCGAAGGAAGGACCCGACCGGCCACCTTTTACGGCGATCAGCCCGCCCGACTGACACGAATCGATGAAGACGATCTGGATCCCCGCCCCGGACTCCTCCACCAGCCGGAGAAACTCGGCGTACTCGATCAGGCCGGAGCCGAGCTCCAGGTTCACGCCGTCCGAGTGCCCCGAGAAGTACACCACCAAAAGCGCCCGCGGCGCCTTTCGGGGCACCACGTCCGCGATCTTCCGCTGTATGTCCAGAAAGGCCTCGCGGAACTCGGCGGCGGTCGCCCCGTCCAGGCGCACGACGTTTTCCGGTTCGAACCCGCCCAGGTCGACCAGCAACCGGGCGAAACGCTTGGCGTCCCTCTCCGCATAGCGCAGCGCGGCCCGGCGCTCCTGGCCGCGGTTGTTCCCCACCACCAGCCCAAACCGCGTCACCTGGCCAAAGGCCAGAGACGGCAGCAGCAGCAAGACGATGTAAACCAGGTGTTTCATTCCCCGGCCTTTCCTTTATGAATCAGCAGGCTGTTTTGTCCAAGCTCCAGCGGCAGCTTATGTAGTTTAAAAACACCGCCCGAGCCTTCAAACCCCCGCGAGACCGCCGCTTGCACGGCCTCGAAGTCGAAGACCTGTTTTGAAAATAGGACGAAGATCCGCTCCGCGCCCCAGCTCTCGTCCAGGATCGTGCTTCCCTCCAGCTCCTTCCGCCCACCGGGTACCTGACCCAGCGGGTAAAACCGGCTCACCTCACCCCGCTGATCCACGGATACAATCATGAGGTACCCGGGCCCGGAGGTGAAGACGGCAAAACGAACCTGGTCATCCAAAAGCAGCGTGTCGCCGGGATGCACCCTGAAGACTTGCCCGGCCCGGTGGCAGTACACCTCCAGGCCCACGGTGCCCTTGATCCCCAGGTAGGTGGACTCGCGCTCCACCGGATGCCACAGCACCACGGCCAGCACCACCGCCAGCACGACGGCAGAAACCACCGCCAGACGCGGGTAAGTGAGGAAACCCCAAAAGCCGGTCCGGCCTCCGCAGAGCCGCTCGACCACCTTCTCCTCGGTGGCCGGAAACACTTCGGCTCGGAACCTCTCGTCGGCCTGCTTCCACTCGACCAGTCGCTCGCGGCAACGCTCGCAGACGTCCAGGTGGCTTTGCACCGGGTGATCCTTCGGCTTACCTTCCAACCAGAAGGCATCCAGCTCGTAATCCGAAGGGCAATTCATGACATCAGCTCCTTCGCGCGTTCGGAAAACCGGCTCAGCTTCTTCCCCACGGTCTTGCGGCTCAGCCCCATCACCGAGGCGATCTCCGCCTGGGTCATCCCGTCGAGCAACGAGTAGACCGCCACTTGCCGGGTCTTCTCGTCGAACTTGTCCAGAAGCGAAATCACCTGCTGCCGGGCCGCCAACCGGCGCTCGCCGGAGCCCTGTCGCAAAAGCTCCTCGGGCCGCCGGTCGTCTTTGGGCTTGCGATCCCGGATCCAGTTCAGGCAGTAGTTGGTCGCCACCCGGTACAGCCAGGGCAGGCACTCGCGATCGGCCTTCAACGTACCTGAATGTCTCAGCACGCGCACGAACACCTCCTGCGTGGCATCCCGAGCGTTGTCGGAATCCCGGAGCAACCTCAGACACCGGCGGTAGATCAACGGACCCAGGCGCCGGTACAGCTGGCTTATCTCATCGCGATCCATTTACACTCACTAGTATTACCCACCCAGTGGGAAAAATGGGAAGTAGCGAAAGAAACATCCAACACTTGACGCGTTCCGGGAGCCGCCATACACTTCCTCCTGCCATGGCAAAGCAAGATAAGCAGCCCATTTCCGGCATCAAGTGCAAGCGCTGCGGCAAAGAAGTCCAATCCGGCCTGGTGTTTTTATGCGGCTCCCGATCCTGGATCCCCTTCTGCAACAAGTGCATGTACCAGAGCAACCGCGTGGCCCTGGCCATCGCCGCCACCGGCCTGAGCGAGGAAGACCTGGCCGAGAACATGAAAGTCTCCCGCAACACCATCCGCTCCTGGCGCACCGGCAAGGTAAAACGCCCCAAGCCGGAAAACCTCGAACGCCTGGCCGCCCTGGCCGGCGTCTCCGAAGACTGGCTGGCAGGCAAAGAAGAAAAACGCTAGACTGAACCTGAAAGAACTCCTTTAAAGGGTCCCTTTTATGGTATCGTTAGAGGAGCCTTTAACATCCGGAGGTTCTCATGGCTTCACCGAAATTCAGCGAGGATGTACATCCCCTCACCGAGCTCAAGACCAAAGCCTCGGCGCTCGTCAATCAAGTTCGTCGTTCTCGACGTCCCGTACTCTTAACCAGGCGTGGTCGCGGTGTGGCGGTGCTCATCGACTTGGAAGAATACGAGCGCCTGGTCGATCGCGCTGCCTTTATCGAAGCGGTCGAGAAAGGCACCCAGGCAGCCGCCGACGGCGACTTGCACCCACAGGCCGAAGCAGAAAAGATCCTGGAGAGCTTCGGTAAAACATATGCCTGAAAAGCAAAAGATCCTGAGGTCATCATTGCACCCTATCGGATCGTTTACGCGGCCAAAAAAGACAAGGTGATCATCTTGCGGGTTTGGCACGGGCGCAGAGAGTTTAAACCGTCATGAGCCGTTCACGTTTCCACCGGCACTGTTAAGATGGCAGCCCCTTCAGCCGGGAAAGCTTCCGGCCGGCATTCTTGATCTTCTCGTGGGTGATGTAACCGCTCTCGGCCAGGTCGCGCTGGTTGCCGGTGGGAACCTGGGGAGAGGTGATCGGGCCGCCGGGCTCGTACTGAAAGTGGAGACCGAAGACGATCCAGGTGAAGAACGGCCGGTTCATGATTCTTCTTTAGGAGAACAGGTAAAGTAGCAATAGGTCGTAATCGAAGCGCAGGGCCATCCGCGTGCCCTCTTTCCCGTCCTTGGCCTCCAGGACGTCGTAGCCAGCATACTCCAAGGCATCGTGGATGCCTTGGAGTATGGCCCGGTCGTCCTCGACTACCAGTATTCGTCGTTTAGCCATGATCCTAGTCGAACTTGAAGTTCTTCTTCTTGGCCTGCTCGCGGGCCGATTTTATCATGGCCTGGTCCAGGGTGTCTTTCTCGTTCGATTTGGCCAGCTCCTTGCGCTTGTCGGCCACGTACTTCTTACGCTCCTGGTTCAACTTCTTGACCTTCTTCTGGATCTCGGCGCGCTTCTTGGCCTGGGCCTTCACGTAGGCCTTGCGTTCTTTCACCGACATCTTGCGCATGTTCTCGGGCAGCTCTTCCTTCTGGATGTCTTCCATCTTCACGCCGTTATTCTCGGCGTCCACCAGGTCCCATCCGGCGTTGCTGTAATTGCCCGAGGACTTGAACACCGCCCGCTGGGTCATGGCGCCGGGGGCCGCGCTCTCGGCATTTTTGTCCTGCTTCTTCTGCCGGGCCGCGCTGGCCCGCCCGCGGGCGCCGTAGGGAATGTAGGTCTTGTTCATCTCGGCGCCCAGCTCGGCGATCTGCTTGTCCTGGGGGGCGGCGATGTGCGCTACCGCGCGGTTCTGGTCGATGTTCATGAAGTTGCCGTCGGCCAGCATGGCGCCGTCCTTCCACTTGCCGGAGATCCCCGCCGACTCGTTGCCACAGTGGATGGTGTTGACGATGATCCCCTTGGAGATGGCGCTCTTGACCGCCTGGCGGTAGTCCACCGGCCCCTGGGTGAAGGGCTCGTTGCCGGCGATGAAGATGACTTTCAAATCGCCGTTGCTCTTGCTCCAGTTCAACCCTTCGGTGGCCTGCTGAATCACCTGGCCGCAGTGCTCGGATCCGCCGTTGGTACGCAGGGCGAACAGCTCCTCGGAAATCTTGTCCAGGTCGGTGGTCAGCGCCACGATCTGGCGGATGTAGCCCTCGCCCTGGGGCAACGAGCTCTTGCCGTACTCATACAGGGCTACCAGGATCTCGGGCCGCTTCCCGCTCTTCTTGGTGGCGATGAACTCGTTGACCACCTTCCATAGTTGCGACTTGGCCTGATCGATGAGCCCCTGCATGCTGCTGGAGGTATCCAGCAGGATGGCCATCTGGATCAGCGGCCGCTTGGCCGTCTTGGACCGACCCGCGGCCGTCGGGGCATAGAGCATCCCCAGTACTGCTACCAGCGTCATCATTTTCATCAGGGTCTTCATTGTACACCTCCTTCAGGTTCACGTAAGTTCAAAGGCAACCGTCACCATAGCAGCTATTGACGCAAGAGTTTCTATTTGGTTGTAGACCTGCCGGTTAGCAGCACCGGTTTTCCGTCCACCAGCATGAGAATGTCTCCGCGCAACGAGATGGAGCCCTGCCGGCCCTCCCGGGCCTTCCGCATGCTTTCTCGGGTCTTGATCACCGGCCGGGAGGAAAACGCGTCCACTGCCTCGTTGTAGGTAGAGTACGCCCGGCTCTGCGGCACGATGTAGTTCGGCGCGCTACGCGAATGCGGAACCTGCGCCCGAGCGAAACCGGTCATAGAAAGAACGACAACCACCGCAAGCAACATCTTTCTTCGCATTTTCCAATCCTCCATTCGCAGCATCTATTGGTAATGATACGACGGAAAATCAAGGATTTGGGTAAACGCTTTGTAACAACGAATACGTTACGACTCACCCACCCGGCCCTGTGCCGGGCGTTCGAGAAGATCGACACCATCCTGCACGAGGTGGCCGCGAAAAAGGGAGCCAGGGTGATCGGCGCAGGCACGCGCCTGAACGGGCGCGAGGAGTACTTCGTCGACCACGTCCACCTCAACCTGGCCGGCTCGGCCGCCCTGGCCGCCATCCTGGGTCCGGAGCTGGCCGGCATCATCTCGGCGGAAACCGATTTTTCATGGCATTGAGTTCGACAAGGAGATCACGGAGTAAGGGATTCGGCCTGATGCCCGGATCGTGACCCGGTAGACGCAAGGCGGTGAACCACTGAGGATCCCGGGACTTTCGTCTTCACATTTCTTCATGCGCGCTACAAACGCCCGAAACGGTAAGTGTCCATCCTGAAGACGTGAGCGCAAGGATGCCGGATTGTCCGGCATCCGAATCCAAGCTTAGCTGATGTGATCAATGATGATGGCCTCGATGTTCCAGGCCAGATAATGAGGCAGAGAGATCAGCCTGTAAAGGACGCGGTCGCTCTGGGTCGTCTTGAGATCCAGGTCCTGCGCCGATGGAGGGTTGCTGTCGAGCCTAACGGCCAGCCCGAGGCGCTTGTCATACATGAACTGATGGAGGGATTTCATCGCTCCGGCAGCGCCCGCCTTGAGTTCGACGGGAACGATGTGGTGATGCACCTGAATCAGGAAGTCGATCTCACCGGGCCTGCCACCTTCACGCTGCCAGTAATACAGTCGTGGCTCGTCTGAAGGATCAGCCGCAAGGGCATGTAACTGCTGGCCCGTGATCTGCTCGAGAAGCTGTCCTCGAACCTGCGAGGAGAGGATCTCCCATTTCGGAAACGACGAATACGCTGGTGTGCCAAGCAGAGAGTGAAGGAGCCCTACGTCAAGCAGGATGATCTTCCGAAAGGAATCCTTAACCTCTCCGCCGAGGGGAATGCCATTAGCAGCGCTCCAGCGCACGATGTGACACAGGCGTGCCTTGTCGAGGAGATCGAGCGAGTGCTTGGCCTGGTGTTGCTTCACACCCTCGCTCACCCGCGCGTATATAAACTTGCGGCCCAACTGAGCGGCCACCGCGAGCAGCACCATATCGAGGATGCGGGCGTCCATTCGCCCTGTGTACTTCGTGAAATCATCGCGATAGGTGGCGACCAGATCGTGCTGCAGTCGCCGGCACTCGCGGGGGTCATTACCCGCCACATCCGCTGCCACCACTCTGGGCATGCCACCAACCATGGAATACCGAGCAAACAACGCGGTGGCTCGTTCATGCACCGCCGGTGAAAGTGTTCCCCCGACGCGCCATTCATCGAGGCGTTCAAGCAACCGATCTTCACCGAGAGCCAGTAGATATTCGGCGAAGGTCATCGGCTCGACCTGCAGGTAGCCTATGCGACCGACTGGAATGCTGAAATCATGCTCTGCCAGCAGGAAGTCGAGCAACGAACCGGCAGCAATGACCGGCAGGTCGGAAAGCTCCTCGGAGAACCAGCGTAGGGTCGGCAGTACCTGGCTGGCTGCCTGGATCTCGTCGAGAAAGAGGAGACATCCGGACGGCTCGATTTCCCTGCCGAGCACCAGACCGAGATCATCTAGCACTTTTCGCGGATCTCCTGGTTTGAAAAAGCGTGCTACATGTGGGTCGCGCTCGAAGTTGATCTCGACGAGGTCCAATCCAGAGCGTTTTGCCAGATCACGTACCAACCATGTCTTCCCCACCTGGCGCGCACCACGGACCACGAGAGGCTGGCGGCTCGAGTGGCCCAGCCATGTCTCGAGATATCTGGTGGCAACGCGTTGCATCTAGCACTAGCCTAGCAAAACAACGCGTTGTTTGTCAAGGCAGTTTAACAAAAGAACGAGTTACGTCCGTGGCGAGCAGCTACACGCCAGTCTGTTGAACGAAACCGCTTCGCGGTAGCTTTCGATACGAACCTTCCTGAGCAAACCATCCAAGTAGCCTGATAGTATGTGGTTTACACCACAGAGGCGTATCTATCCGGTAGAGCGCATCTCCAGGATCCTGTCAAAGTCCCCGGTGCGGTGGGGTGCTTTTCGAAAATGGGGGTCTCGATTATAGGGCAAAAGGGGGTCAGACCAGAATCTCCCACTAATGCGGAGTATATGATTATGCGGAGCTACGAAGAATCTGGCTGTGTAGACACTAGCAATCTCGCGTAGTTAGCATAGGAAGCTGTAGCGACCAACTCCACATAATTTTGGCGTCTATGCCATCCTTCTCAAAGGGCCACCTCAATTCAACCCGGTCCCCCGAGTAAGGATATGATGTTGGAGTATAGTGGGAGATTGGGGTCAGACCCTGACACTTGACACTTTCATGTTTGCGGTCAATCCAGCCGCTTCAGGCCGGCTTCCTGGGCCCACTCGATTGCCTGTAGGTAATCCTGCCTCGCGAGCCGCTTGGCGATCTTGGGATACTTGTGAGCCTGGTGCTCGGGGCGGTACTGGCCCATGATGTTCACGTAGGTGTTCACAGACAGCTCCTTGGCCACCCACTTGACGAACCGGTCGGTACCGGCCAGATTGTGCGGCATGACCAGGTGCCGCAGGATCACCCCGCGCAGCGCCACTCCGTCCCGGCCCAGCTTCAGCTCGCCCACCTGCCGGTGCATCTCCTTTATGGCGGCGGCCGCCGCCTGGGGGTAATCCTTGGCCTCCCGGGTGTACTTGTTGGCCACTTCCGGATCCTGGAACTTGAAGTCGGGCATGTAGATGTCGACGATCCCGTCCAGCTTCTTGAGGATTTCCACGCGGTCGTAACCGCCGGTGTTGTACACCAGCGGCAGCTTCAGGCCACGCTTGACCGCGATCTGCAGGGCCCGGACGATGTGCGGCACCACGTGGGTGGGAGTGACCAGGTTGATGTTGTGGCAGCCCATCTTCTGCAGCTTCAGCATGGTCCGGGCGAGCACCTCGTGGCTGGTCGGACTGCCGTCGCCCCGGTGGGCGATCTCCCAGTTCTGGCAAAAGACGCACAACAGGCTGCAGTTGGAGAAAAAGATGGTCCCCGACCCGTAGCTGCCCACCAGCGGCCGCTCCTCCCCAAAGTGCGGCCCGGCCGAGTGCACCTTCAAAACGCCCGTGGACCGGCACACGTCGGTCTCCCCGGCCAGCCGGTTCTTCTTGCTCATGCGCGGGCAGAGGGTGCACTCCTTGAGAATCTCCCAGAGATCCTCGGCTCTCTTATTGAGCTTTCCCTGGCGGTGAAGCTTCAAATAAGCCGGCTCGAACTTCTCATCGGCGATGCCCCGGGCCTGGCTGCACCCGGGAGAAACCAGCACCAGCGCCCCTGCCGCCATCGATCCCTTCAAAAATCCCCTTCTGGAACAACCCATCAGGATCGATTCTGCCCCACAGCCCCAATGGACGCAAGCTAGATTCGATATTCCTTCCGGCTCCCGATTGTCAGCGTCGCGGTGAACAGGATCACCGTGGCCACGGCCAGGACGGCCAGGGCGGTGTAAAAAGGCGCCGGTTCGATGGAAGGGATTAGCACCGCCATCAGGCCCCGCGCCTCGGGGCCCAGGCCCAGAAGCGACTTTAGATAGTACAGAAGCGTCAGTCGGGGGAAGGCACCGGGTAGGTTGGAGGCCACCGCCTCCCACATGAAGCCGATCAGGATTGCCAGCAGCATGGGTTTGCGCAGCAGTACCCCGAACAGGGAAAACAATGCAGTGTAGGCAACCGAGGCCACGGCCAGTACACCCGCGTGCAGAAGCAGCCGGGGCAACCGGGCCCCCAGCTCGGAAAATCCATCCGCGCTCACCACGATTCCGTAGACCACCGTCAGGACGAGCGCCAGCGCGAACGAGACCACCAGCGCCACGGAGAAGATCTTCCCCCCCAATATCACCGCCCGGTGCAAAGGACGAGCGAACAAGTACACGATGGTCTTGTCCTCGATCTCGTCGCGGATGGCGGATACGCCCAGGTATAGCGGCAGGCCCAGGGCGAAGAACTGCAAGAACAGGCTGACGGTCATCTCCACGAAGAAGGCGGTGCCGTCGCCCCCCTCGGCTATTCGCCAGTACACGGCCATGGCCACCGGGATCAGCATGGCCAGGGCGATCCACAAGATCCGCCTGCGTCCCAGGCTAACCCGGAAGAACAGTCGGACCACCAGCCATCCGGAAGCGAACAAACCCGGCACCGGGCGATCTTTTGTAAAAACGTCGTTCATTTCACCAGGTACCGGAAAACCGCTTCCAGGTTGTCGTCTAAAGACACCATGGAGCGAACGCGAAAGTCCCCGCCGGACGCCAGCTCACCGATTCGGTTATAGCAGGTGTCCGGCGAACGCGTCTCGACCACGATGCGCTCACCGGCCACTTCCACGCGCACCACGTCGTCGTATCTCAAGAGCTCCCGGCCCAGATCCCGCGGCTCATCGGTCTGCAGGGCGATCCGATGGGGATGGCCGTCGATCAGCTCGCGAATGGCCTGCACCTGCCCCTGGGCCAGCAGGCGGCCCTTGTTTAGGAGCAAGATGTCCGTGGTCATGGCCTCCAGCTCGTGCAGCACGTGGCTGGACACCAGCACCGCGGTCCCCTCCCCGGACAGCTTGCTAAACAGCCTGATCATCCGGGCCCGGCCGACCGGATCCATGCCGGAGAGCGGCTCGTCCAAAACCAGCCAACCGGGCTCATGCGCCAACGCCTGGGCCACCTTCAATCGCTGGCGCATGCCGTGAGAGAGGGTGCGGATGGGCTTGTCGATCTTCTGGGTTAGCTCGACTTGCTCCAGCGCCTGGCGGGAGAGCTTCCGCGCCTGCTCCGTCGAATAGCCGTGCAACCGAGTCAATAGGGCTACGAACTGCAGCGGGGTCAGATCCTCGTAGAAGCGATCGTGCTCCGGGCAATATCCCAAAGACGAGAGCAGCCGCCGGTTTCCCCAGGGAGACTGCCCGCGGAGTCGTAACCAATCCGCTGGTAGACTGATTCTCGACCGGGCCCCCGGTCCTGGTCTTGCCTGTACCCCGGGGCTCTGCTATCGTCCCGTTGCAATCCGTGGTTCCGGGAGGGAATCGAAGTGAAGTCAGCCGTTTCGCCATTGCTGGTTCTGTCCGTTTGCCTGGCTCCCGGCTGGCTGGCTTGCGGCGAGAAGGCAAACTGCCAGAGCCACTACCGCCGGTACTGCGTGGAGGGCCAGTTGTACTGGCAAAACAGCTGCGCGGAATTCGAAGAGCTGATTTCGGTGTGCCCGTGCGGGTGCGCGGACGACCAGTTCTCGTGCAGGACGAATTGCGGGAGCTGCGAGCCGGATTGTGCTGGAAAGGAATGCGGGAAAGATCCACACGCCGGTCTTCGGGGCGGGGCCTGGAGCGAAGGATGGCACACCACCGGCATCGACCTGGATTACGCCTATGATCTCGGGGTGCGCAGCAACGGTTTTATACCGGGGACCCTCCAGGAACTGGTTGCCCTGTTAGAGAGCGAGTTCCAGACCGATACCCCGGTGTCCGTCTTCATGGACGCCTACGACAACAGCGGCGGGCACAACGTCCACCGTAACAATTATTTTTCCGACGGAGCCATCGTCGTGAACCCACAGGAAAACCCGCACTACTACCTGTTCCGGTTTGCGGACCAGGCCTTCTGAAACTGGACTGGAGTCTGCGATGAAGCACATACTGGTTTCCACCGCGTTGTTGTTCCTCGCCGTCCTGGGAGGCTGCGGCCCGAAGGGCGCCGACTGCACCAGCCACTTCCGGAAGTACTGCATCGACGGCGCGCTGTACTGGCAGGACAACTGCGACAATCTCGAAGAAAAGATCTCGGACTGCGTCTGTGGTTGTACCGAAGATCAATTCTCCTGCAAGACCGATTGCGAGTGCACCCCCGACTGCGGAGTTCGCCAATGCGGCCCGGTGCCCAACGGATGTGGTGAATTGTGCGGTAGCTGCCAACCCCACGAAACCTGCAGCGCGACCGGACAGTGCCTGGCCGGCTGCCAACCCAGCGACTGCGTCGAACTAAACAAGGGCTGCGGCACCTGGGACGACGGTTGTGGTGAGTCCATCCAGTGCGGTCCCTGCGCAGCGGGATCGACCTGCAACCAGACGACAGGCCAGTGTGTCCAGGATGAGTGCAGCAACCACTGGGAAGGTCCCAACTGCGACGTCTGCCCGGCCCACTGGGACCCGGCCCAGGACTGCGCCGCGTGCCTGAACGGTTGGAGCGGCGCGGATTGCGGCGAGGAAGTGCTGCAGCCCAATTGGATCTTTGCCACCGGTGACTACGTTCGCTCGTCGCCGGCCATCGGCGCGAACGGGACCATCTACTTCGGCTCGGACGACCAATACCTCTACGCCCTCAATCCCGACGGCACCCAGAAGTGGCGCTACGACACCGGGGCGCCGGTGTACGCCGGGCCCTCCATCGCCGCCGACGGTACCATCTACATCGCCCCCAGGGACGATCGGCTGCTGGCCGTCAACCCGGACGGCACCTGGAAGTGGGAGTTTGCCTCCGGCTACATCCTGGAGATCACCCCGGCCATCGCCGCCGACGGAACCCTGTATGTGGGCGACAGCACCGGCAAGGTGATTGCCCTGAACCCTGATGGCACGGATGCCTGGACATTCGATACCGGCGATTGGGTGCACGCCTCGCCGGCCATCGCCGAAGACGGGACAATCTACCTGGCCTCCGAGGACGGCAAACTATACGCCCTCAACCCGGACGGCACCGAGAAGTGGATCTGGTCTACCGGCGGTTGGGTGCGATCTTCGCCGGCCATCGGCAACGATGGCACAATCTACTTCGGTTCAAACGACACCAATTTCTACGCCATCAACCCCGACGGAACCGGAAAGTGGGTGTTCAACACTGAGTTCGAGGTCGAGGGCAACTCGCCGGCAATCGGTTCCGACGGCACCATCTACTTCGGCACGCCCCTCGACCACAAGTTCTTCGCCCTCAACCCGAACGGCACCCAGAAGTGGGTGAAGACGTTCTCGGCGGGATTCCACACCACGCCCACCATTGGACTGGACGGGATCATCTATGTGGGCGCCGAGACCCACCGGCTCTACGCATTCGCGCCCGACGGCACCCTGTTGTGGGAGTTCGCCACCGGCGACTGGATCGTCTCGGTCCCGGCCCTGGCCGCCGATGGCACCTTGTACTTCGGCTCCTACGATCACAACCTGTACGCCCTGCCGACCGCAAGCCTGGGGCTGGCCAACTCCTCCTGGCCCAAGGGCCACCGCAACAACCGCAACACCGGCAACCTGGCCGATTGATCACGTTCCGGTGACCACGAAGGGCTCGTGGTAGGCCTTGAAACGCCTCGGGGCCAGTGCGAGGAAATTGCCGACGAGCTGGCCCTTCCCACCCGCTCACTTCCCGTAGGCTGCAAGGTTTGGAGTCCTGTTCTTGGCTCCAGAAGCTTATCTTCCAGAACGGCGCGAAAAGACCCTGAACAACCTCCGTCTTGGTTCTCCCTACTGACCCCGAAAATCTCCGCGGCCCGCGAAGATTTTCTGAGTACTGCGCGGGTCATTGGGTTGCAGCGTAGCGAAGCGGAGCAGTACCAGTGAGCGCAGCGAACGGTTTTGGTGCGGTGGAGCCGCGCTGTGTTTCCACACACTACGAAATTTTCGAGGTGTACTTCAGCTCCTAGATTCTGTATTCCTTCCGACTTCCGATTGTCAGCGTCGCGGCAAAGAGGATCGCCGTGGCCACGGCCAGGACGGCCAGGGCGGTGTAAAAAGGCGCCGGTTCGATGGAAGGGATTAGCACCGCCATCAGGCCCCGCGCCTCGGGGCCCAG
>JAUXGL010000024.1 GCA_030622135.1 Deltaproteobacteria bacterium | reverse complement strand
AGACGTGCTGTTGGCGCAGAAGCCTTCGGGGCAATCGGTGTAGCCACTCCAGTCCAGGCAGCCGTTGGCGTCGGCTACGCAGGTCCTGATCTGGCCGTTGGCGCACTCGGTATCATCCGCTGCCGGACACTTGTTGTCGCAGGTACCACATAATGTGCTGTCGGCGCAGAAGCCGGAGGGACAATTGGAGTAGCCGCTCCAATCCAGGCAGCCGTTGGCGTCGGCTGTGCAGGTTCGTATCTGGCCGTTGGTGCACTCGACCGAGCCTGAGGGAGAACACCGGTTGTCGCAGTTTCCACATGATGTCGAATCGTTACAGAATCCATCATTGCAATCCGAGTAGTCGCTCCAGTCCAGGCAGCCGTTGGAATCTGCGATGCAGCTTCTTATCTTTCCGCCGGTGCATTCCGTGATGCCGGAGGGAAAGCACTGATTCTCGCACTCCTTGCACGAAAGCGCGACGTCGTCACAACCCTGCTGGCACTCGATATCGTCGAAACCGTAAGTACATTTGCCATCCTGCGTGCATGTGCCCTGCTGGCGGTAGACGCGCAGGGTTTCTGATCCGACGCACTCGTTGTCGGGCGGTTGGTCGCACACGACTCCGTCGCAGGGATCATCGCAGCCCTCGTCCGTGGCATCGTCGCAGTCGTTATCGATCCCGTCGTTACAGATCTCCTGGATCGGTACGCAGTTGCCGTCCACGCACTTGCCGCAGGCACAATCGCCCTGTTCGTGACATTGCTCGTACGAGCCGCATCCGGACAAACCCAACCCGATCGTCACAATCAACGTCAGCTTCATCAGAGAGAACGTCTTCAATCCTTGATCCATTTTCCAACTCCTTTATTAACAGGTTCACTTTAGCAGAAAAAGACCGCGAACGCTGCCGAAGTAAACCCGGGATCAGAAAATACGCATGAACACCGATAGACCCAGACCCAACCAGCCCGCCCAGCGGTTGCCTCCACTCGCGTCCGTACCGGGAATGCTGGCGATGCCACCCCTGAGACCCAGATCCACGGACCAGTCCCCCCGGCTGGGGAAAAACACGTTAATGAAGGCGCCGGGGTGAAACGCAAACCGCTGGCGTTCCTGCTTCGAGTAAAAGCTCTCCCAGAGGACGCTTCCTCCGATTGTCGCTCCGAGGCGAATTGAGACCGAATCCAGGTCCCAGCGATACCCGGCCTGGGCTTCGACGACCAGGGCCCGAAGCTCGTATCCCCAGTCGGGGTAATGCTCGGCGGACATCCCCAAGCCGGCGCTGGCACCGAACGTCCAGGCGGAACGGTCCAGGACCAGGGTCACCGGGACGATATGCCGGGGAAAGAGCGACCCTTTCGGAGACGACTGGTATCGATATCCAACGCCCAGGGCACCGGACAGCACCGGGCGGACCACACTGGCGACAAGTGTCTGCTCGCCGATTCCCTTTATCCAGAGCTCCTGCCGCCCTCTTCCCTTCCCCACGCCCGGAAGCCCATCGAGATTCTTGTTCAGGTTTATTGTCCGACCGTCTTCGAAGGTCACGTCCTCCTGGAGATAGACCTGGCCCTCTCGGATCAACATCAGGCGCGCCTTGCCCGGGTACACCGCCAGGCTTTTCTCGGATCCGGGCTCCTTGTGGATCCGCTCGGTGAGATGGCCGCCGGCATAAACCAGGACGAAGTGACCCGTGGTGGACTCGCCCAGCACGAGCCTGGACGACCGCTCGAAGGGAAAGCTGAAATGGAGTGGCCCCTTCGATTTGAGCCTGGCTATGTACTGCTGGGGGTTCTGGTGACGGCCGTGCCTGGCGGTGTAATCGCACGTCTTCTCCCGGGCGTAATCCCAGATGCGTTCCAGGGTGATACCCGGACCTTCCTGCGGAGCTTGTTCGAGCCCCTCGATGAAGAAATGGGTGAATACCCCACCGATTTCCTTGTCCTCGTAGCTGACCTGGTTGGGTCCGGAGGAGACGAACCAGATGCTTCCCTCGGTGTTGAGCACCACATCGGGCAAGTCCTTGTGGAGGTTGATGCCCGGAGCGGAACGAATACCCTTCTCCATGAGCACGGCCGGGTCCAGGCTCCCGCTGTAGCAGGCGTCGAACAGTCCGATGTTGAACTTGGCACCGATGGAGTGGAACAGCTTGCCCAGTTCCCGAGTGCTCAGCGGCCCGTCCTTGAGCAGGAGCCTGCCGTTTTGCCCATGGCCGGTGAAGAAGAAGGCGAACAGGGTGTCCGCCCGGCCGATTTCCATCAGATCGGATTGCTTCTGCTCGCGCAGGATTCGAAAGGCTTCCTTGACCCGGGCCCGGGTGGCTCCCAGCAACAGGATTGTGCGAGTGGTCGCAGGATCGAAGTTACACAGCTCGACGAGACTATTCCGCAGCTCACGGGCCTCGCGTTCGGCGTGTCGCAACGGCGGAAAGGGCTCCATTCCGTCGGCGTCCGCGCCGGTGTCGCTTCCGACAATGATCGCATAGCGCAAGGTGGCAGCCCGAATGTCGGCCGCGATAGTCAGAAAGATTAGAGATGTCAAGACAACCCGAGCAGTTCGTGCTTTCATGGACGTCTACCTTACCACCGGAAAGATAATCAGGGACCGCGCCCGGGGGATGTTTGCCTTCAATTCGCATCCGGCTGAGGTCTCGGCTGTTGATTGCAAGGCCTGCTTCACCTGTTCGACGTCCAGGGCCCGGTCCGAGAATACCCCCACGATCCACTCGCAACCCTGTCCCCACTCGACGATCCCACCGTCGGCAAGAGGAACCTCTTGGCCCGCCTCGATCTCGATGCTTTTCTGTTCCCGGCCTTTCCCGGGGACCAGCGGCGTGACGCCTCCGTTTTCGTCGAGGGTAAACACGGTCAGATATCCCCGGCGCCCGGCAGAATAGAAAAAGGCGAGTTGATCGCCGGGTACGAGCCGGTCCATGGGCTGGGCCAGGAAGCGGTTCGCACCCCTCTGGAAAACCACCGCCAGCTGGTCCGGCGAACCCTTGATCTGCAGGCGCGACTCGCCGGGCGTTGTCTTCGAACCCAGATACCATGCCACACCAACGCAAAGAAGAAGCACACTCAGAGCCACCACGGCCAGGCGTAATCTCGAGAATATCTGGCCATTGGGCAAAAAAAGAGCCCGGAAACTTCGGGAAGTTACTTTTCGCGGAAGGCCAAGAACGCGCCGGGAGACGAGCCCCTGGAGGATCAAGACGGCCTTGGCGCAACGATCGCAAGTCTTCAAATGCAAGGCCGCCCGTTCTCGATCTTCCTCGCTGGCCTCGCCCTGAACGGCGGCGGCAATTTCGTCCAGCTCGGGGCAATCCTGAAAAGAAGCAATATCGCCCCGATATTTAATCAATGCCTCTATTTCAGCCTCGCTCACGCCGGGCGTCGGGTCCTTGTTCATTTTCTTCTTCCTCCCGGATTGGCTCTCGAGCTGAAGCCGCCCGCCATACACTCCCGCAAGAACTTCAGGCTCTTGGTAATCAACTTGCCGATGTACTGCTTGGATCCGCCCAATAGCCCTCCGATCCGCTCCTGGGTCAGCTCGTCGCAGAACCGGAGTCGGATCGCCTTCTGGGCCTTGGGGGATAACCGCGACAAACACTCATCCAGCCTGGGCATGAGCGACTGGTAGTGCGCTCTGTCCTCGAGTCCGGATGGGACGGGTGGAACCATCGACAGCGGTTCGGTCTGGCCCAGCCGTTCCTTGATTCGCACGGAACGCCGGATGGCCATCAGACGGAGATATGACTTGACCGCGCCAGGGTATTTCAGACGATGAGCACACTCGAACATGAAGTCGGTTAGAATATCCACGGCCGTCTCGTTGGCCAACAGCTTCTTCTGGAGGATACGATAGCAAATACCATAGACCTCGCCCCAGTGTTCCTTCCAGAACAAGCCCTGGGCCTCTTCGTCATCGGCCCCCAGTCTTTCTAATGAAAAACCCATGATCTTGTATGCTTATATGGTAACCGTAGATGAAGCCGTGGTCTATCTCCTTATGTTATGCCAGATGTTATGCCAGCCAATGCATCGCAGATAAAGACCGCGGATGCTGCTGAAGTAAACCTCAATCTACGCTGGTCCCTGGTTCCTGGTCTTTGGTCAAGGCGCTCCGTTACTGTGGATTTCGACAATGTGCGATTGGGCGCAACGGGGACGGAACGGGTATTTATGGTACAGCGGTAGGACCTGGGACTAGGGACCAGGGACCGGCGTGGCGTGATTCTCAAGCCACTCGATGATCTCCGGGAACACCACCTCCCGGGCATGATCCCCTAAAAGAATGTCCCCGTGACCGAATTCGCAGTCGTCCCCGCGATCTCCGCCGAAGATCCTCAACTGTTTGTCCTCCGAGCCGATTTGCTCATAGGCGGGGATCACCGCATCGGGCGACGCCAGATTGTCGGCGTCGGCGGCCAGGATCAGGACCGGTTCTTCGATCTTTTTCAGCTTGGGCCGGTAGTCATCCTCCCCACCGCGGGAAGATAACGCACCGGCCCGGCTCCAGCGCAAAAACGGCCGCAGAACCGCCGCGGTGGTGTTCTCCACCAGGTTCACCAGGCACCTTCTTTGCGCCGGGCCCCGCATGCTACCCGGGTGAATTGAGATGCGGGAGAGGATCCCCGGAGCCCAGCCCATGAAGGGGCTTAAGAATCGCGCCAACGGCCGGAAGGCCACCACGCGGGTCAGGGTCATCGGCCAGACGAACGAGCGCAGGATTCCAGCCATCCGGGTACGGCCCGGAAAAAGTGGCGCGGAGACGGTCACCAGCCCCGAAAGGCCGTGATCGCCGCGCCGGCCCAGCCAGGCGTAGCCGAGCAGGCCGCCCATGCTATGGCCCACCCAAAACACCCGGTCCGAACCGGTGGTCTTGCGCACCAGGGACAGGGCCGCTTGGATGTCCT
The DNA here is from genome assembly GCA_030622135.1 of Deltaproteobacteria bacterium. Taxonomy (GTDB): domain Bacteria; phylum Myxococcota; class B64-G9; order B64-G9; family B64-G9; genus JAUXGL01. The sequence continues at coordinate 29,162 of JAUXGL010000024.1, read as the reverse complement.
CCTCCAGATAGTCCTCGAAGCGGTATGTCCAGCGATGCGGCTGGTACCACTTGGGCCGGCCGGAGAAACCCGTGCCGCGCAGCTCCACCGACCAGACGTCGAAGCCCCGGTCGCGCAGGTCCCGGGCCAGGGAGCGGTCGTCCATCAAATCGAAGTTGTTCCGGTTGGCCCCCATGCCGGGGCATAAAAACACCGGCTGCTTGAATTTCTGTTCGGCCGGCACGTAGCGGTGCAGCGCGATCTGAAAGCCATCCTTTGTGCCGGCGTAGTGAACCTGGTCCCCCCTCCGGCGCAAATCGAAGTAGTGGGTCCAGAAGGCGGTGTGCAGCTTAATCAGAGCCAGCACAACGGCAACCCACAGGATGATCCCCAACACCTCGCTCATGATCGATCCCGTTTTGAAAACTCCGCCAGGAGCTTTTCGTGTATGTCGTCGAACGCCCCGTTGGACATGACCAGCACCACGTCCCCGTCCTTCAGCTCGCCCGCCAACAGCTCCACCACCCGCTTTACATTCTCGCACAAGACGGCCGCCTGCCCGCGCAGCTTCAGGGCCGCCACCAGCCTAGCGGAGTCGAAGCGCTCATCCTCTGGAATCCTCGCCGGATCGAAGGGCGGCACCAGCACCACGCGGTCCGCACCCTCGAATGACTCCGCGTAGCGATCCTGGAACAAATTGCGCCGGCTGGTGTTGGTCCGCGGCTCGAAGACGGCCGCCAGGGTTGACCGGGGATAGCGCCGGCGGGCGGCGTAGACGGTTTCCCTGACCTCGGTGGGGTGGTGGGCGAAGTCGTCGATTACCGTAATTCCCGCGGCCACTCCCCGCACCTGCATGCGCCGGGCCACCCCGCGGAAACCGCCGAGCAGACCGGCGGCCTTCCCGGAAGGCAAACCGACATGGCCGGCCACCGCCAGTGCCGCCAGCGTGTTCTGCACATTGTGCCGGCCGGACAGGGGAACCGTCACCCTTCCTTGCCGGGTCCCGTCGACGCTCAGTATAAAGGAAGCCCCACCCTCCCCTTCCACGATGTCACCGGCACGCCACCCGGCTCCCTTTCCAAGGCCGTACAACACCGTCGAACACGCGGCTTTTGAAACCAGCGCCCGTACTTCGGGATCCTCGTCGCAAGCCACCAGCAGCCCCTGTTCGGGGATCATCGACACGAAGGTGGTGAAGGCGTCCCGGTACTGCTCCATGTCCGCGTAGATATCCGCGTGATCGAACTCCACCGAGGTAAGCACGGCTATCTCCGGGCGGTAGTGGACGAACTTGGGACGCTTGTCGAAGAAGGCCGAATCATACTCATCCCCCTCAACCACGAAGTGCCGACCCGCTCCGAGCCGAAAGCTTTTCTCGAAGTTCTGGGGAATGCCGCCCACCAGAAAGGACGGGTCCAGCCCGCCTTTCACCAACAGGTAGGCCAGCAGTGCGCTCGTGGTGGTTTTTCCGTGCGTGCCCGCCACCACGATGGACCGGCGATCTATTAAAAACAGCTCGCTCAGCGTCTGGGGAAAACTCATAACCCGCAGGCCTTTTTCCCGGGCGGCCAAGGCCTCCGGATTGTCCCGGCGACAGGCATTGCCCACCACCACCAGATCGGTATCGGGGTCCAGGTGTCCAGGATCGAAGCCCTGCATGCTGGGGATCCCCCAAGCCAAAAGGCGCTCGGACATGGGCGGATAAAATGCCCGGTCCGATCCCCGTACCTCGTGCCCGGCTTCCTTCAGCAAGCCGGCCAGAGAACCCATGCCGGCCCCGCAGATAGCTACCAGGTGAATCTTCACGGCTCCCTCTTCCATCCCAACAAGCTCTCCACCACCGGGTCGTGCACCTTACGGTCCGAAGGTGCGGTTTGCCCGGATGTCATGGAGAATGGGTAACGGCCGGTTCCAGCAGGGTCAGCGTCCGCGCGCCCGCGTCCAGCCTCGCCATAACGCCCAGAGGCAGCGCCTGGTTCCGGTCGGCGTGACCGAACGACGCACCGGAGACCGCGGGAACCCCCAGCCGCAGGACGGCCCGCTCAAGCGTCTTGCGGGCGCCGTACTTCCCCCGGCCCAGAGGTTTGCAACCCGAAAGCGTTCCGATCACCACTCCAAAGACGTTCTTGAGCACCCCGGCCTGCAGCAGCTGGTTGAACATCCGGTCAAGCCGGTAGGCTTCCTCTCCGATGTCCTCGATGAACAGAATGGAACCGGCCAGCTCGGGAAAATAGGGCGTGCCCGCCAGGCTGGCCAGCGTCGCCAAGTTGCCGCCGGCCAAAAAACCGTTAATCTTCCCCGGCACCACCGTCTTCATGGCCCCCAGCGGAACTCTCCCCGCCGGCTCCGGCCGGCCCACGAGCTTTGAAAGCCACCGTAGGGACCCAGCGGGCAGGCGGGGAAGCTGTGTCACCACCGGACCGTGGATGGTCACGAATCCCTCGGGGACCGTGAGGGATAAAAGCAAGGCGGTGCTGTCGGAGAACCCGATGATGACCTTAGGGTAGCGCCGGAGCAGTTTCCACTTGAGCCGGGGTAACAGCCGGGCGCTGCCGTAACCGCCCCGGATGAACCACACGGCGGCGGCGTCAGGATCCATAAGCGCGCGCCCCAGACGCCTGGCCCGCTCCTCATCGGTGCCGGCCAGGAAACCGGTCTGCTTGAACTCAGAGCGATCATACACCGGCTCGAATCCCAGCTTTTCGACCACTCTCACGCCCCGCTCGAAACGCCGCCGGTCGAAGGGGCTGGCCGGGGCGACCAGTCTCACCCGATCGCCCTTTTTCAGGGCCGGCGCCCGCTTGATCGAAACCGAAAGCAAGTGACCTAGCACCTCGCCGAAAAACGGCTCGGCACGAGCCTGATCCAGGACGGCGCCGCACCGATACGGTTCATTGAAGCAACTTCAAGTTCCGCGCCTCCATGCAGAGCTAGTGGCGCTGCTTTAGGTTGTCGGGTAGCTTGTCAATGTAGTCGCTGACGATGACCCGGTTGGTGGTGTCGTCCAGCTTTTTCGAGAGCAGGTGCGCGGCGGCATCCAGGGCCAGATCGACGGCGTGCGTGCGCACCGACTCGACGGCCTTGACCCGCTCCTCCTCGATCTGGCGCCGGGCCCGCTCGGTCGCCTCCTGGGCTTCCCGGCGGGCCTTTTCCACCATTTCGTCGCCCATCCGCTTGGCGTCTTCCTTTGCCTTTTGCATAAACTCGGCGGCCTCTTGGCGCTGCTTTTCAGAAAGCTCCTTCTGCTCGGCTAGCGCCTTCTCCGCCTCTACCTGCACCCGGTCGGCCTTTTCCACCGCCTCGCGAATATTCTTCTCGCGAGCATCCAGCATATTCAAAATAGGCTTCCAGGCGATCTTGCGCAGTAAGATGACCACGATGACGAAGATGATCAGCGTCCAGAGGATCACACCCGGGTCGATTTGCATCAGGCTCATGAGAAATCTCCTCTAAGCCCGGTTGGCTGCCGGCCGAGACTCACTTGAAAGCCAACAAAATGCACACCACCTCGGCGAAGAGGGTAACTCCCTCGATCAGGGCTGCCGCGATGATCATGGTGGTACGAATGTCGTTCGCCGCGGACGGCTGACGCGCGGTTCCGTGCATGGCTGCATCGGCCAGCCGGCCGATTCCGTAGCCGCCGCCGATGACGGCCATGCCTGCGCCCAGTCCTGCTGCCAGATGTGCCAATCCTTCCATGCCTTGCCTCCTTAGTTGCGTTCTAAATCCAGGTTCAATGTTCTCCAACCACCAGCAAACCGATGAACAAAGACGTCAACATCGTAAAAATGTACGCTTGCAGCAATGCCACGAATAACTCCAGCAAGTACATGAATACCCCGAAACCCACCGCCACCGGAAACACCCAAATATTCATGACGAAGACCAAGCCGATCAGGCTCAGGATAACCACGTGCCCGGCCACCATGTTGGCAAACAGACGAATACACAGTGCAAACGGCTTGGCGAAAACCCCCATCAGCTCAACCACGAACATGACCGGCGCCAGCCAAAAGGGAACTCCCGGCGGGATCAGGTGCCCAAAGTACCCGAACACGCCCATCTTGCGCATCCCGGCCCCCTGGATCATGAAAAACGACATGAGCGCCAGCGCCGCCGTCACGCTCACGTTACTGGTGGCCGTCGCGCCGTAGGGTATCAGCCCCAGGAGGTTGCAGGTCAGGATGAAGAAAAAGGTGGTGCACAGATACGGCGTGTAACGCCGGGCCGCCTCCGCGCCCATGGTGGCCTTGGCCACGTCGTCACGGATGAACAGGACGAACGACTCCACCATCGAGGTGAACCCCCGGGGCACCAGGGCGATCTTCCGCCGGACGAACAGAGCCATCAGAATGAGCAGAAACGCGGCCAAGAGCATCATCACCACGTGCCGGGTTATGGACATGTCGATTACGATGCCCAAAACCTCGAAGGCCGGGATGTGCGGCAGGTGAACCGTGTGGGTCAAGTCCGTCACCCACGGCAACTCCATCTCGGGGCCATTTACGATATGATGGAGGATCATCTGCCCCACCTGCTGACCCATGTTTCCTGCTTCCGCTGCGTGCTCCGCCACCATGTCTTATCCACCTTCTCTTGGATCCAACCGTTTCGCCAGCGCCAGCGAGCCTACCTCAACGAAAATGAAAACCGCAATACCGACCAGCAGCCCGGTGACGAATCCTTTCGCGTCTAGTGCTTGCGTTCCCACGACCACGCCCACCAACACACCGCAAACTAAAAACCGAGCAGCCATTCCACCCAGCGTATACCGCAAAAATGTGCCGTTGTCACCAGAAGACAGGGCCTTGCGAATGGTCCACCAGCCGAGCAAGCCCAGCAGGCCCGCCGCCAACCAACCCACAAACGCAGCCGTCAGCCAAGGGTTTTCCCACCCGGCCGCAACCAGAAGACCCACGCCGCCCACGACAACCAGGGCAAGCATCAAGACTAGAGAACCGAGTCCCAGGCGCATCTTAGGCTTTTCGTCACTCATGCTTCTTCCCGTCCCCCTGACGCAGCACCACTTTGAAAAAGTGGTAGAATCCCGATACCATGCCCAACAGCGAACCAGAAAGCAGCATCCACGGCTTGGTACCCAGTTTCTGGTCCAACCACCATCCCAAGGCCACGCCCAAAACCATGCATCCTAAAAAAACCCCTCCAATATTAAGGTAGGGGCCAACTTTCCTCAACGACTCGGGGAATTTCGGCACCCGCTCCTCCAGCACAAAGCGGGTTGGGGAATATCACGTAGGAATTCCGGGATCAACCCTTTTCCGGGGCTGTGGAGGCTTTATCCGGCGGGCTTTTCCTCGGTGGGCTTGGCCGCCGGGGCGGGCTTCTCGAGATCCTTTTTGGGGGGTTCTTTGGAGGGAGATTTCTCCTCCGCCGGGGGCTTTGGAGCTTCCTTTTTCGGCAGCGCCTTCTCTTTTTCCGGCTTCTGCGCTTCTTCGGGTTTCTCCAGTCTCTCGACCGGGGGCGGCGGTTCCTTTCGTGACGCTTTCTGCTTTTTTTTCACTGGCCATGCTGGTGGAGTCGTCGCTTTTTTAACCCCGGAGCCGTGGCGGCCGGCCGTAGCGTAAGGCAGGCTCGGCTTGCCCTTGGAGCCCTCTTCGACCTGGCGGTCCTTGAGCGATACGAGCTGGAGTTGGACAATGTCGGGCCGTGGGTGCATTTTAAGGGCCATTAGCAGGTTTTGCTCGGCCTTTTTGTAGTCACCGAGTTCCTGGTAACACATGCCCAACTCGAACAGGCTCCGGGATTCGAACTCCTCGCCGGGATTCTTGGATAAAAGCCGTTTATGGGCCTTGGTGGCCTCCCGGAAACGGCCCTCGACATAGAATGAGTTGGCCACCAGCAGCATGGTTTCCGCCCAGAGCGGGCTGTCCGGGTGCTTTTCCAAAAGCAAGCGCGCCTCGGTGCGCGCCTGGCTGAATTCGCGGATAATGAAATAACTCTGGGCAATGCGATACTGGTACTCCTCAATCCCATCGCGATCCGGGAATGCCTGGACCAACCGCTCGAACCCCAGAGCCGCGGAGCGGTAGTCCTTCAGTTTGTCGTGGAAGATCTGCGCGATCTCGCGGCGCGCTCTAAACGAGAACTTCCCGTGGGGCGTTAGCTTCAGCGCCTCGCGCAGCCGGGCCACGGCCCTTCGCGACTGATCCAGGTATAGGTGCTCCACCATCCCGGCCTGGTAGAGGGCCTTGGCCCGCCAGACCCGGGCCCCCTCGTCGGGTGACCTGGAAAGCTCCCGGGCCAGGACCAGGAAGTGGCTCTCGGCATCCTGGTAGCGACCCTCGTAGAGCAGCTCCATCCCTATGTTGAAACGATCCTGTATACTCTCCGTCAGACACCCAATCGGCGCAAGAACGCTCATCAGCACGAGTGCCCGGGCCACCTTCTTCATGAACCGGGTTCCTCCTCGCCGGTCTCCCGCTCCGCCAGTCGCGCCAGCCCCACCACCCGCTCGCCTGGTTTCAGATCGATCAGCCGAACCCCCTGCGTGGCCCGGCCCATGACGGAGATGTCCCTTACCCGCATACGAATGACCATGCCACCGTCGGTAATCAGCATGACGTCGTCTTCGTCGGCTACCTGCCGCACCGCTACCACCGGACCGGTCTTGTCCGTGATGTGGCAGGTCTTGACCCCTACGCCCCCACGAGCGATGAGGCGGTACTCGTCCAACTCCGAACGCTTACCACAACCGTTCTCCGTTACGGTAAGTATGGTGGCCCCGGGATCCACAACCTCCATGCTCACCACCCGGTCGTCCGTCTTGCGCAACCGGATCCCCCGAACGCCGCGCGCGGTGCGCCCCATGGCCCGGACGTCCTTCTCTCTGAACCGACAGGCCATCCCCATCCGGGTGCTGATCATGATCTCCTTTTCGCCCGTGGTCAGGCAAGCAGAGATGATCTCGTCCTCCGCGTCTACTCCCATGGCAATGATCCCGGCCACGTTGATGTTCGAGTAGTGTTGCAGCGCCGTCTTCTTTATGTGTCCGTTCCGGCTGACCATGCTCAGGTACTGGCCGACCGGTTCTTCAAACGACCGCACCGGCACGATGGAGGCCAGTTGCTCCCCCGGCCGCAATCGGACCAGGTTGGCAATCGACGATCCCCTCGCCGCCGGGCCGGCCTCGGGAACCTGATGAACCTTCAGGGCATGGACCCGGCCGGTCTGGGTAACCACCAAGATGGTGCTGTGCGTGGAGGCTACGAACACGTTCTCGACGAAATCCTCGCCCTTGGCGTGCATGCCGGTGCGCCCACGGCCGCCTCTCCTCTGGCGCCGGTACAAGCTTAGCTGGCTGCGCTTGATGTACCCGGTGTGGCTCACGGCCACCACGTGGTCCTCGTCGACCAGCAGGTCTTCCAGGGTGATCTCCTTGGTTTCGGACACGATCTCGGTGCGCCGATCGTTGCCGTAACCGTCGCGGATTTCCTCGAGCTCGTCGACAACCACACCCATCAGCTTTTCAACGTCCTCCAGGATAGTGGTTAGACGTTTGATCTCCAGGCGCAGCTCTTTCAACTCACCGGCGATCTTGTCGCGCTCCAGGCCGGTTAACCGCTGCAGGCGCATCTCCAAGATGGCTTGGGCCTGCTCCCGGGTCAGCTCGAACTGGTCCATGAGTTGTTCGCGGGCCTGGTTGGGGTCTTTCGACCGGCGGATGAGCTCGATTACCTCATCTAGGTGATCCAGGGCAATCCGGAGACCCTCCAGGATGTGGGCCCGCTCCTTGGCCTTCTGCAGTTCGTGGGCGCAGCGCCTGCGGATCACTTCCCGCCGGTGGGCGATGTAGTGCGCCAACATGTCCTTGAGATTGAGCACCCGCGGCTGGCCGCCGACGATGGCCAGCATAATGACCCCGAAGGAACTCTGCATGGGCGTATGCTTGAACAGGAGGTTCATAACCACGTCCGCCACCGCGTCCCGCTTCAGCTCGATGACCACCCGGAGGCCGTCGCGATCGCTTTCGTCGCGGATATCGGAGATCCCCTTGATCTTCTTGTCCCGAACCAACTCGGCCATGCGCTCGACCATCCGGGCCTTGTTGACCTGATAGGGAACCTCCGTCACCAGGATGCTCTGCCGGGACGTCTTGGGATCCACCTCGGTCACCGCCCGGGCCCGCACCGCCAGAATACCCCGGCCGGTGCGGTAAGCCTGAAAAATACCATCTCGGCCGTAGATGATGCCGGCGGTGGGAAAATCTGGACCGGGAATAAACTTCATCAGGTCATCGACTTCCGCATCGGGATTCTTGACCAGGTGGATGGCCGCTGCGATTACCTCGCGCAGGTTGTGCGGAGGTATGTTGGTGGCCATCCCCACGGCGATCCCGGTGGAACCGTTTATCAGGAGGTTGGGAAAGCGCGCCGGCAAAATGGTAGGCTCTTCGGCCGAGCCGTCGAAGTTGGGAGCGAAATCGACCGTGTCCTGCTCGATAGCGGACAGCATCTCCTCGGCCAGCTTGGCCAGCCGCGCCTCGGTGTAACGATACGCCGCCGGAGGATCTCCGTCGATGGAACCGAAGTTCCCCTGACCGTCCACCAGGGGCTCACGCATGTTCCACTCCTGGGCCAAGCGAACCAGGGTGTCGTAGACGGCGGCATCACCGTGCGGATGGTACTTCTTCAGAACCTCTCCAACCACGCCGGCGCACTTGGAGTACTTCTTGTTGTGAAGCAGGCCCTCCGAGTACATGGCATACAGGATGCGCCGGTGAACCGGCTTGAGCCCATCACGCACATCCGGCAGGGCCCGGCCGATGATCACGCTCATGGCGTAATCCAGATAGGATGTGCGCATCTCGTCTTCGATGTTGACTTGTCGCTGTCTCAAAGGCTCTCCCATCGACTCCGCCAAGGTACGGAAAATCCACTAAAAACGCTGCTTCTTGTGTACCACCGGCCGCCTATCCTGTCAACGAAAAAGGGGGCCGCCGATGGCCGATTTATCCTTTACTTTCAGTCTCTTAACACCACCGGCGTTGTCGATTTGACGGAGGTCTTACTCCGGGGTACACTTCGGTCATGCGCTTTCTCTACGGTGACCTGAGCGAGTTTCCGCTGCAGGATAACACGCTGGATCTCCTCAAGCTTTTCGTGGATATGGCCGTCGAGGTGTTAAAGCTGGATCTGGAGATCAACTCCGCGCGGGAGGCCATCGAGGAAGACCGGCAGTTTTTGGGAGAGGCAATCCAGGATATCGGCAGCTTCCACCAAACCATCCAGGCGGCCATACACCAATTCGCCGACAACCGTTCGGAAGACGACGTGGTCGCCATCTTGGCCCAGGGTGCCGCCGGCAACTTCTCCAAGTACATCGGTGACGGGAAGGGCCGCGTGGTTACCCGGGTGGAGCAGCGCATCACCGGCACCCAGAACAAGATCGAACAGATCTCCGCTCGGATCCTCGGCCACCTGCGAGACTTCTTCACGCAAGGCGGGATCCCCGTCAGCGGAAACACCCTTCACTGCGCGCTCGAGGAAGGACACTACACGGCTCACTGCGAAATACTCGACGTTACCGGCATCCGCTGCTCCTACCAGCTCAACCCGCAAGGTTCGGAGTTCTTCGCCACCCCCAAGCGCCTGGGCGATCTTACCCCCGGTAAACGAGAGTTTCCCATAGGCACCAAGCAGTCCCGGTTCAAGAAGGCGCCGGTCACGGACTATATGCGCATCGACGAGGCTACCCTTTACCAGGTGACCGACAACGACGAGTTAAGCGAGTACCGGCTGGCCAAACGCGGCGGCAACGGCGTAGAGGGCCTTTGCGTGCGGATTGACAAGAGCAAAGACGCCGGAGTTTCCGTGCTCCGCATAGACCCCAACGGGAACCGCCACCCGGTGCCGGCGGAAGTTCTTTCTGGCGCCGACACCGTGGCTCTGCTGGAATTCTGGAAGCAGCTCCAGCCCCAAGTCGTGACGCTCTACCACACCCGTGGCGATCTCTCCGCCATCGACGCCGGCGGCAGTGACATCATCCAGAACCGCCTCCTCAAGGAGACGATCGCCCGCCTGGTTCGTTTCCTGGCCCCGACCATCCGTGAGATCGGCGCCCGCAGCCCGGCCCCCGAGGAGTTGTGCCTCAAGATCGATCACGATACCGGCAAGCGCGAGGAAATCTACATCCCCAAAAAGCAGCTCATCGACCGCTTCTTGGAACTCCCGGAGAAACTCCAGACCATTTTCGCACCGCTGGGAATCGACTTGGAACCCGAATTTGAAGTGTATGCCGACTTCGAAGGCGATCCGGAAGGCCCCCCCACCAAGCCAAACACCTGATCCCCGCCGTTACCAGCGCAGCAACGCACTGGCCCAGGTAAAACCCGATCCGAAGGAAACCAGCATAAGGGTGTCGCCCCTTTTTAATCGACCTTCTTGCTCGGCGTCGCGCAGCGCCAGCGGTATGCTGGCCGCGGTGGTGTTGCCATAGCGCTCGATATTGGAGTACATGCGATCCGGTTCGATGCCCAGCAGCCGCGCAACCGCCTCGTTAATCCGCAGATTAGCCTGGTGGGGGACGAACAGATCCACATCGTCGAGGGTCATGCCGTTATGAGCCAGGCCTTCTTTTATCACCGCGGGCATGTGTTTTACCGCCTTGGTGAAGACCCGCCGGCCCTTCATCTTGGGCCAGTGGCGGCCCGCATCGATCATGTCCTTGGTGATGCGTGCGGGTTGAAACCTCGATCCGGGCGCCTCGATCCAGAGATCTTTGGCGTAGCGCCCGTCGGCATGCAGATGCGTGGACAACACCCCGCGCTCGTCCCCCTTACCCGCGGCCACCACGGCCGCGCCGGCCCCGTCGCCGAAAAGGCAGGCGACGTCCCGCCCTTCGGTGCTGATGTCCAAGCCGGTGGAGTGCACCTCGGTGCCCACCAGCAGGATGTTCTTGTACTGACCCACGCGAATCCACGCGTCCGCCACGCTCAGCCCGTAGATAAACCCGGAGCACTGGGCCCGCACGTCCAGCGCCGGTATTCCCGGCAGCCCCAACCGCTCCTGCAGGAAGCATCCCGTGCCCGGGAAGGTGTGGTCCGGCGACAGCGTGGCCAGGATGATACAGTCGATCTCCTCGAGCTCTACACCTGCGCGTGAAAGGGCCTGGCGCACCGCCCGCTCGGCAAGCTCGCTGCCACCGGCTTCCCCCTCGATCCAGTGGCGCTGCCGGATACCGGTCCGTTCGAAGATCCACTCGTCGCTGGTCTCCATCCACTGGGCCATGTCCTGGTTGGTCACGACCCGCTCCGGCACGTGACCCCCCACACCAAGTATAACCGCTCTCGGCATAGCGCGCTCCATCAGATGTCCAGATTGATGACCTCTAGTGCATTCTGCTCGATAAATTCACGCCGGGGTTCGACCGCGTCACCCATGAGCATGGTAAACACCTCGTCCGCCGCCACGGCATCGTCTACCCGCACCTGCAACATCGTACGGGTTTCTGGGTTCATGGTGGTATCCCACAGCTGCCCCGGGTTCATTTCTCCCAGGCCCTTGTAGCGGGTGATGGTCTGGCCCTTCTGGCCAACCCCGAGCACGTACTCGAGCACCTGCTCGGGGTTCTCCACCAAATCCTGCTTGTCTTTATCGACAACGGTGTATGGGCCTTTACCCCTCTCGGTAAACCGGTTTTTCTGCTCGCGCAGTTGCAGAAAATCCGCCCGGTTTAGGAAGTCGCGGTCGATGGTGGTCTCTTTCCGGGCTCCCGCGTCATGCGTCTCGATCCTTAACCTGTAGCCCGGATACTTGGGATCGTCTTCCATCTCGGGGTAGAGCGGCAGCACTTCAGGATGAAATCTCTCCAGGTATTCCTGGATGCTCTCAATCTGCTCGGTGAGCTTGGCCTTGTCGGTGACCGACTCGGCGTCCATATCCGTGGCCATGACGATGGCATCCACCAACCGCCGGTCCTTGCGTTTCCCGATCCGTGCTATGATTTCCCGGTAGCTCAAGAGATCCAGGCAGAAGGCCTTGAGTTCGTCCCCGGCCAGCGTCTTTACATCCAGGCCATTGCCGGAGCGCACCTCCACCCGGCTGGCTCCGTAGCTCAGCAGGTAGTTGTCCAACTCGCGCTGGTCTTTCAGGTAGATGGCCGTCTTGCCCTTGGACACCCTAAAGAGCGGCGGCTGGGCGATATACAGGTGACCCTTTGCGATGATCTCGGGCATCTGTCGGAAGAAGAACGTCAACAGCAGTGTGCGAATGTGGCTTCCGTCTACGTCGGCGTCGGTCATGATAATGACGTGGTGGTATCGCAGCTTATCCAGGTTGAAGTCGTCCTTGCCGATGCCGGTCCCCAGGGCGGTGATCATCGTGGTGATCTCCACCGACGAAAGTACCTTGTCGTAGCGCGCCTTCTCCACGTTAAGGATCTTGCCCCGCAGCGGCAGCACGGCCTGGTTCTTGCGATCGCGGCCCTGCTTGGCACTTCCGCCGGCGCTGTCTCCCTCAACCAAAAACAGCTCGCTGTTCTCGGGATTACGCTCCTGGCAATCGGCCAGCTTGCCCGGCAGACTCATGCCCTCCAGGACGCCCTTGCGCCGCACCATCTCCCTGGCCTTGCGGGCGGCCATCCGCGCCCGGGCCGCCTGGATGCCCTGGCTGCATATCACCCGGGCCCCCGAGGGGTTCTCGCCCAGATAGTCGCCCAGCTGATCGTTCACGATGGTCTTGACTACTCCCTCCACCTCGGAGTTGCCCAGCTTCGTCTTGGTCTGTCCCTCGAACTGGGGATCCAGCAGCTTCACGGAAAGCACCGCGGTCATTCCCTCGCGGATGTCCTCGCCGGTGGGCTTCTCGCGCAGATCCTTTAGTAGGTTGTTCTTCTGCGCATAGTAGTTGATGGTGCGGGTCAGCGCCGAGCGGAAGCCCACCAGGTGGCTGCCTCCCTCCGTGGTGTTGATGTTGTTGGCGTAGGAGTAGATGTTCTCCTGGTACCCGTCGTTGTACTGCAGGGCGACCTCCACGGAGATATCGTTGCTTTGCCCGGCGATGTAAATCACGTCCGGGTGAAGCACGGCCTTGTTCTTATTCAAGTGCCCAACGAAGCTCTTGAGGCCCCCGTCGTACTTGAACTCGTGGCCCTTGCCGGTGCGCTCATCCAGGATGGAGATCCCCACACCCCGGTTGAGAAAGCTGAGCTCGCGCAGGCGCTTCGACAAGACATCGAAGTTGTACTCTACATCCTCGAAGATATCCGAGTCGGCCAAAAACGTGATCTTTGTCCCGGTTTCCTGAGTTTCACCCACCACTTCCAGCTTTGAAACTGGATTCCCCCGCGAGTATTCCTGATGGGAGATCTTCCCATCACGGAAGATCTCCAGGACCAGGTTCTGGCTCAACGCATTGACCACCGAGACGCCCACGCCGTGCAATCCGCCGGAAACCTTGTAGGCCTCCTGGTCAAACTTTCCGCCCGCGTGCAGCGTAGTCATAACCACTTCCGCCGCAGGTCTCTTCTCCGTCTTGTGCTCGTCTACCGGAATGCCTCTCCCGTTATCCTCCACGGTAATCCGGTTGTCCGAGTGAACGATCACCTTGATCCGGTCGCAGTGGCCGGCCAGAGCCTCGTCGATGGAGTTGTCCACCACCTCGTACACCAAGTGGTGCAGACCGGCTACCGAGGTGGAACCGATATACATGGCCGGTCTTTTTCTGACGGCCTCGATACCACCAAGCACCCTGATCTTGTCGGCATCGTACTCACGGCTATCGGTTTTTTTTGCCTTGGTTTCCTGTGCTTCCATTGTTCCTCAAGTACCCGTGTTTTCGGGGAAAACTCTATTTATCAAACTCCGCAAAACCTACCACACGGCTCGTTTGGTGTAAAGTAAAAACGGCCCCCTAATATATCTGCAACTCTTTGTTTTAGTGTGTAAAATGTTTTTTAGGGGCGTCGAAGGTGCCCCGCAGTCCGGCATAGACCAAAACCGATCCCGAGGCCAGCGCGGCGCACGAAACCAGCACCAGGACCCACCGGCCCAGGATCAGGCCACCGATAATAAACATTCCACCTAAAACAACGAACACGCCACCCAACCAGGCGATCAAGGTCTTGTAAGTCACCACTCCCGGGTCCACTGCAAATGGCCAACGTCCACCCGGTCTCACTCTGTCGGTGAATTTCTTCAGCACCTCTTCCGGCTCCGGCCGGGTCAAGAACGTCACCGTCAGCCAGACCACGGCGGAACCAATTACGACCGTCAGCAACTTCACGTAGAACTGTGTGTCTCCCTCGGTTACGTACTCGTGCACCTGCAAGATTGTAGCGATGACCAGAGAGGCGCACAGCGCCGAAATCTCCGACCATGCGTTAATGCGCCACCAGAACCACCTGAGGATCAAAACCGCCCCGATGCCCGCGCCCATGGCCCATAGAAACTCCCAGGCCGCGGTGATGCGGGTTATCTGCAGCGCCACGAATCCCGACACCAGCATCAACACGACCGAGGTGATCCTGGAAGCCACCACATAGTGCTTCTGGCTGGCTTCCGGCCGAAAGAAACGCTTGTAGATGTCGTTTATGACGTAAGAGGAGCCCCAGTTCAGGTGGGTATCTATTGTGGACATGTATGCGGCCAAAAACACCGCCACGCACAGCCCCTTTAGCCCCGCCGGCAGTATATCGCTCAACAGCGCCGGGTAGGCCTCCCGGTGCGATGTAAGTTCCGGCAGCATGACCATGGAGGCCAGGGCCACAATCACCCAGGGCCACACCCGCAGCGTGTAGTGGGCGATGGCGAACCAGAACGTGCCCATCAGGGCGTGCCGTTCATCCTTCGCCGACATCATGCGCTGAATGATGTATCCACCGCCGTCGGCTCCCTGGTAGGCCCACCAAAGAACCAGCACGAACACCAAGAAGTTCATCCACACGTCGAAGCCGGCATCCATGGATGGAAACAGTGACAGGGTCTGCCCGGACGAGCAGGCTTCGCTGGAAAGCACGCTGCCTAATCCACCCGCCTCGCTCACGGCCAGGATGGCGAAAACGATCGACCCCACGATGGCCACGCCAAACTGGACCAGGTCGGTCACCACCACTCCCCAGAATCCACTGAGCACGGAGTAGAACAGGGCGATGGCCATGCAGGCCACCACCGCCCAGATTATGGGAATCTTCAAAAAGGAGCTGAGCACCGTCGACATGGCGGCGGTCACCCAGCCCATGACGATGAAATTGTACAGGGTGGAAAAGTAACAGGCCTTGAAGGCCCTCAGGGCCGCGGCCGGCTTGCCGTGATAACGGATTTCGATCAACTCGTTGTCCGTCAACACCATGGCCCGACGCCATAGACGCGAGAACACGACCGCGGTCAGAACGTGGCTAATAGCCAGAGCCCACCAGATCCAGTTTCTCCATATGCCGTCCTGACGCACGTACTCGGTCACCGCCAGAGGAGTATCCGCGGCGAACGTCGTGGCCACCATGGAACTTCCCACCACCCACCAGGGTAGGTTCCTTCCCGACAGGAAGTACTCCTGTAAGCTCTTGCCCGCGCGTCGCGAGAATATGAATCCGACCGCGATAGCGAAGACGACGTAGCCTCCAACAATACACCAGTCCAGAACGGCCAATTATTTTTCCCTTTCCGGTTCGATCCTCCCGTCATCAACTATGAACTTCCAGATTTTTCTCTCCCGTAAATCCGCCACCATGCCCTCATCGGTTGTAGTGATCAGCACCTGTCCACCCAGATCCACGACCTGTTCGAACAGGATCTTTCTCCGGGCCGCGTCCAACTCACTGGACACATCGTCAAGCAGGATGACGGGTCTAGCACCCCCATCGGCCACCACCTCCCGCACCACGGCCAACAACAGGGCCACGGCCACGGTTCGTTGCTGTCCTTGTGAGGCAAACCTTCTTGCGCTGTTTTGCCCCATGCTGATCTCGAAATCGTCTTGCTGCGGGCCCAGACAAGTCTGTCCCCTTCTCAGATCCTGCTCCAGGTTCGACCGGATTTGTTCGAGCAGGCTGTCTTTCGATCCATCCGCTCCGATATACCAGCCCGGTTCGAAAGACACCGACACCGCAGACATTTCCGGGATCATCTCCTCAACGATTCTCTCGGTTTCGCCTCTTAATCGTCTCAAGACTTCCAAGCGCGTCTTCGATACCCGGGCTCCATCCTCGGCCATGGCCTGGCTGAAGCTGTCGATTAAATCTCTATCCGCTCGTTTTCTTTCCTTGAGTAGACGATTTCGTGACTTGAGTGCGTGGTTGAAGTTCTTTACCCGCGCCAGGTGCTGTGAATCGAAGAGAAACGCGGCCCGGTCCAAGAACTTCCTCCGCAATGACGGCCCCCCTTTAATCATTGCCAGGTCATCCGGCGTAAACGCCACTACCCGCAACCGTCCCAAAAATTCACGGGCGGAATGAATCGATCGCTGGCCGACCCATAATTTCCGTACCGAGCCCTTGAGGCGAACCCTCAGTTTGACCGGCACTTCCCGACTGGCGATCTCTCCGGACACTTCCGCCTCATCCTCCCCGAAGCGGATGACATCCCTTACCGACGAGCTTTTAAAAGATCTCAGAGTCGCCATAAGGTAGACGGCCTCTAAAAAATTCGTTTTTCCCTGGCCGTTATTACCTACCAGCAGGTTCAAACCGTCGGCCAGCTCGACAACCTGCTCCTTGAGGTTCCTAAACCCAATCAGATTGATTTTTTTTACATGCAATTGAAGGGGATCTTACAGGCGCATCGGCATGACCACACAGGTGTAGGCTAATTCACCGGCCGGGCGGAAAACGCCGGGAGACAAGTCATCCTCCAGCGACAAATCAACGGAATCCGTACAGATAGTGGCCAGCGCGTCGAGCAGGTAACGTGCATTGAATCCAACGTTCATTCCGGACCCGTTGTATTCAATCTCGATGTCTTCCTTGGCTTCGCCCAAATCCGGGTTGCTGGTATTGACCCGCAGCACTCCCTGCTTTAGTGTAAGTTTAAGTCCCAAAGTCCTGTCGCTAGACAGGATACTCACTCGTCTCAGGGAATCAACCAGCTGTTTCCTGTCGATGTTCAGCGTGATCTTCTGGCTGTCCGGAACCACCTGCTGGTACTCCGGAAACTGTCCGTCTAAAAGACGCATTACCAAGGTCACATCGTTTATTTTGAACACCATGTTGCTGCCGTCGATGCCCAGCAAACATTCACCCTCCTCCGACTCGACCAGCCTCTTTATCTCCATCAGTCCCTTTTTAGGAATAATCACACCTTCGCCAAATGTAACGTTCTCAGGATCATCGGCAAGCTTGGCATCGATCATCGAGAGACGGTGACCATCCGTAGCCACCATCCTGAAACCATTTTCAATCTTCTCCAGATAAGAACCATTTAAATTATACCTGGTTTCATCCGTTGAAACCGCGTACACGGTCTTGTCTATCATGTCCTTTATCACGGCCGGATTCACCTTAAACATCTTTGCATTCTTTATACTTGGCAGCCCCTGGAACTCGTCGGCCGCCATTCCCATAATCTTGTACTCGACCTTCTCACACGTAATCTCTGCCCAGTTGTTGTCGAGTTTCTTTATGGTCACCGTATCGCCTGGTAGGTTTTTTACAATTTCATAAAGGTGGCGGGCACTTATTGTAATACTGCCTTCCTTATTGACACTGGCCTTGTGCTCGCAGGTCATGCCAACCTCGAGGTCCGTAGCCGTTATTGAGAGCTTCCCGTCACCAGATGCCTCGAATAAAGCATTGGAAAGGATAGGCATTGCGGTTTTCTTCTCCACAATACCCTGAGCCCGGTAAAGGCCATTGGTTAGTTCTTTTGTCCCTATCGAGAATTCCATATTTTTCCTCCAACTTCAATCTGGGCACGACACTACCAATAATAAATAATCAAGTAAATATTAAATCAGTAGCAGTAGTCGTTGCCTGTGAAACCTGTGAGTTGTTTGTAATATGCTAGAATTATTGATATTTTTATTAAACAACATATATTGAAAACCTGTTTATTAAAAGTGGTTCCAACCGATTACTCATTGATCCACCTGATTTCCACAGAACAAGGCACAACGTATCAACAGCGTTTGTCATACCCCAATCAACCATCACTTGTGCTGCATCCGTGGGGTGTTGGGTTTGCCGTGAAGGGGGCTGGTTTATTTGGGTCATAGACACAACTGTCGCCTGATCGCTTCCACCGCCTCGCGGACGGATGCGTCTGTTTTTATTAGTTTTTCTATGTTAGAGACAGCGCTTATTGCAGTCGAGTGATCCTTGTTTAAATGATTTCCGATTTCTGGGTAGGTGGAGTTTAGATTCGTACGGCAAATGTACATGGAGATCTGACGAGGACGTGAAACCGAACGGTGCCGACGGCTTCCCTTCAGATCGGAGATCTTGATATTAAAGAATCCGGCGACTGCCTTCAGCACGTCATCGACACTCAACTTCTTTATTTTTCCAAGCGTTTCCTTCAACACGTCCTTGGCGAACTCCAGCGTGACGGGTTTCCCGTACATGGAGGAAAAGGCGGCCAGGCGCTTTACCGATCCCTCAATCTCACGCACGTTTGATTTGATCGATGTGGCGACAAAGTTGGCCACGTCGTCGGGGATGTCGAGGCCATCTCGCTCCGCTTTTTTCTGAAGGATGGCGATCCTAGTTTCTATCTCCGGGGGCTGAATATCAGCGATGAGTCCCCATTCGAACCTGGTTCTAAGGCGTTCTTCGATATCGGGAATCTCCTTGGGATACGTGTCGGAGGTGAGTACGATTTGCCTCCTGGATTCATGTAACGTATTGAAAGTGTGGAAGAATTCCTCCTGGGTGCGCGTCTTATGGGAGAGGAAGTGGATGTCGTCTATAAGCAGCGCGTCGCACCTGGTGCGGTACTTGTCGCGGAACTTGTCCATGGTCATGTGGCGAATGCTGTTGATCATCTCGTTGACGAAGGTCTCGGTGTACGTGTAGATGACCTTGGCTCGCGGGTTGATATCGAGGATTTTCTGGCCGATGGCGTTTAGCAGGTGGGTCTTTCCGAGCCCGGAATCACCATAGATGAAGAGCGGATTGTACGTGGTGCCCGGGTTTTCGGCGACATTCATGCAAGCGGCGTAGGCGAGTTGATTGGAGGGCCCGACCACGAAGTCGTCGAACTTATAGTGGGGATTTAATCCGGCGTCTCGGGATGCCTCCTTGGTCCTTTCAGCTGGAGTGCTTGATTCCACGGTTGTCGTAATAGGTTGAATACTCGGGGTTTCTAACTTGTCGAGGATTCGCAGAACGACTCGAATCTCCTTGGAGGTCACGGCGGAGAATTCCTGCTGGGCGATATCTTTCAGTCCATGGTCGTTGAGCCAGTCCCGCGTGAACCGGTCGCGCACGCCAAGGTAAACGGTTTCGCCTTCAGACTCGAGGAACTCCAACGGCTTAAACCAGGTATTGAAGTTCTTCTGACTGACGCGTTTTTCGATCGATCCGAGAACCTCAGGCCAACGTTCTTCCATGTCAAAACCTGCAACCGGTAGATATTACCAGGAATGAAGAAAAATCCGCCGATATCCCCATGTTATCCACATATGTGAATAACCGACATTCTACTTCAAATTCAAGTAGTTGTTCAAAAACCCCGGTGTACTATCCGGTTGGGTTCACACATACACCCTCTCGGTACACTGCGGAGCGAAGGGTACGGATAACAGAGCCGGGATCTGTTTTCAAGGAAAAAAACCGGGATGAAAAGGCTGAAGTTAGATAAACAGTTCTTGACAGATGGGGAATGCTATGGTTCAAATTGCCGGCCGTGTGTGCATCTCGATGAAAGGGGTGAGCAGTCTTGAAGCGTACCTACCAACCTAGTCGGCGCAAGAGAAAGCGTGTACACGGTTTTCTCGCCAGGATGCAAACCAGTGGCGGCAGGAAAGTCCTCCAGAAGCGCAGGCGGAAGGGGCGATCGAGCCTCACCGTCAAGACATCGACCAACAAGTAGAAGCAGCGGCCGTAACGGCTGTTCGGACGAGGCTTTTGGAAAAAGCGTCCGCTTGTTGAAACGAACGGAGTTCGTGCGCGTCCAGAGGCAGGGCCGGAAACTGGAGACCAGAAGCCTGCTGATCCTTGTGCGCCCGGGAATGCGGGGCAGGACCCGGCTGGGCGTCGCGGTGAGCAAGAAGTTTGGAGGCAGCGTCGCCAGAAACCGGGTGAAGCGGGTAATCCGAGAAGTATTTAGAAGAAACCGTTCGCTCTTTGCCGAATCCGCAGACGTGGTGGTGGTTCCTAAGCGAGTGCGGCACCGCATCGAATACCATGGGCTGGTTGATGAACTCAGGGGTATACGAAGGAGGCGTAGGTGATGGGAGGCGTGGCGAAGTGGCTGCAGGGGGCGGCCAGGTGGCTGGTTCTCTCTTTACTCAAAATTTACAAGATTAGCATCTCACCGCTGCTGGGGCAGCGTTGCCGTTTCCATCCCAGTTGCTCGGAATATGCATCCGGGTGCATTCGCAAGCACGGCCTATGGCGGGGCTGCATCCTTTCGATGAAAAGAATAATCCGCTGCCACCCGTTCCACCCCGGAGGGGTAGATCCGGTCCCCTGAGGAATAGGACACGAATTGCCATGGAAAAGAAAACCATAATTGCCATTGTCCTGTGCATCGCCGTGTGGCTGCTCTGGTCCGCGGTATTTGTAGAGCCGCCCAAGAAAAGGGCGATCGAAAGGGGCCCGGACGGCGCCGTATTAATGGCGGAAAAAGGGGAGGGGACCGGCAAGGATGCAACCGGCGCCGAAGAGGAGGCCGAGAAGAAACCGCCGGCCGGGCGCGCCGATGAAAAACTGGGTAGCATCAAGACGGAGCAGTTCGAGGCCGAGTGGAGTACCCGGGGCGCCAACCTGAAGTCCTTCAGGCTGAATGACTACACCGAGCGCCAAGAGGACGGGATCCGGAAGAAACCAAAACCCGAGGATCTGGTTTCGACCGAGGGGGAAGAAAGCCGGCCATTCACCATTCGCTTCCGCGCCGAGAACACCGACTTCAAACTACCCAGGTACACGGACTGGGCACTGGTCGAGGAGGCCAAGGATCGGGTGGTCTTCCGGTTTACCGATCCCGAAAACGACAAAATACCCGTAATTACAAAGACATATAGTCTGGCAAAAGATAAATACCTCCTCGACCTGGAGGTGGAGCTGCAGAATCGCTCGGAATCCAGCATAACCGAGCAGATCGTTTTGGACACCTTCGCGGGGTACGAAAAAGTGCAGTCGTCGGGATGCATGGGGGCACCGAGAGCGCCGCGGTCCCCGGTGTGTCTGGTAAACAATGAGCTTATAGATGTCGAGCCGACTCCGGGCACCGGCAAGACCGGAGAACCCGCGGTTCTGTGGACCGGGATCAACGAGCAGTACTTCTTGGTGGCCGCCATCGCCCTGGGGGTGAAGCGGGCCGTATGCGAGGTCGAAGCGGGAAACTCGGGCCGCCTGGTAGCCAGTCTGATGTACCCGGAGGAGGTAATCCCTCCGGGTGGCTCGGTGGTCCATCGCTACCGGCTGTTTGCGGGGCCGAAGCGGATCAGGCTGTTGGAGAAGGCCCGCGGCGGGGTTGGGGGAGACGATCAGACCGCAAGACTGGAAGAGTCGGTGGACTTCGGATGGCTGGGGGTCATCTGCCATCCCATGCTCTGGCTGCTCAAGGTGTTCTTCGGGCTGGTGGGTAACTACGGCATCGCCATCGTGTTCTTGACCGTCATCATCAAGGTTTTGCTGTTGCCCCTTACCCAAAAGAGCATGAAGTCCATGGGGGAGATGGCCAAGCTCAAGCCGATGATGGATTCACTGAAGAAGAAGTACCCGGACGACAAGCAGCGCCTCAACCAGGAGATGATGGCTCTGTACAAGTCGCATAAGATAAACCCGATGGGCGGTTGCTTCCCGATGCTTCTGCAGATGCCCATCTGGATTGCCATGTACCGGATGCTCTACTCGGCGGTGGAGTTGTACCAGACGCAGTTCATCCCGGGTTGGATCGACGACCTGTCATACCGGGATCCCTACTACATCATGCCCATCGTAATGGGCGTGTCCATGTTTCTACAGCAGAAGTTTTCCCCCACCAGCGCGGACACGCAACAGGCCAAGATGATGTTGTACGCCATGCCCATCTTCTTCACTTTCATCATGTTGTACCTGCCGGCGGGCCTGGTTCTTTACATCTTTGTAAACTCCATTCTTTCGATCGGCCACCAGTTGATCTACAATAAGATGGCCGGCAAAACCAAGCCAGGCAAGGACGTCAAGGCGAAGGCAGCACCGGCGGGCTAATAATGGAGCAGTTTAAGGTGCTGCCGGTGGAACCAAAGAAAAAACAATGACGGCGAAGGGAAAGAGCAGGAGCGAGCGGCTTAGAAGCGCCGCCATTGTCAAACTGAAGTACCAGATGCTCTCGGGAACGATGGACCAGGGCTTCATGTCGGTTTACCAGGGCGTGCTCTCGGACCTCGGTTTGACCGAAGACGAGGTCGAGAAACACATCGAGACTCACGCCGAAGAGCTGAAGCAAGCCTGCCTGGAAGGAAGCAAATAAAAAAGGTTTTTTGGTGGAAACGAGTGACGATACGATCGTCGCCCGGGGTACCCCGCCGGGCGCAGGAGCGGTGGCTGTGATTCGCCTGAGCGGTCGGGAAGCGGGGTCCCTGCTTTCGAAGGTGACGCGCACGCAAGGCGCCGATCCGATTTCTAAACCGCGCCGCCTTATCCGCGGGAGGGTGGTGGACGAGAACGGCCGGTGTCTGGACGAAGTACTGCTGGTTTTTTTACCCGGTCCCGGTTCGTATACGGGCGAGAACATGGCCGAGATCCACTGCCACGGGGGAGAAGCCGTGGTAGCGGTGATTCTGGACGAGCTTATGCGTGCGGGGGCCCGCGGGGCCTTGCGGGGCGAGTTCACCCGGCGGGCGCTTTTGAACGGAAAACTGGATCTCAGCCGGGCCGAGGCGGTCATGCGCCTGATCACCGCCGCTTCCCGCGAGCAAGTGCTGGGAGCTGCCCGGTTGCTGGGAGGGGTGCTGGAAGACCAGGCCCGGCGGCTAAAGGAGGAATTGCTGGAAGCGCTGACTCGAGTGGAAGCAGCCATCGATTTCTGCGATGAGCCGGAGGTTTCAGGGATGTTGCCCGAGAGCCTAGATCGGCTTTGCGAGTGGGCTTCCAAGCTGCAGTCGTCGGTCAGGCGGGTTGCCCAGGCTGAACTGGAGGTGGTGGTGGCGGGAAAGCCCAATGTGGGCAAGTCAAGTCTGGTGAACGCGATGGCCAAGCGCCCCGTATCCATCGTGACCAGCGAACCAGGAACCACGCGGGATGCGGTGCGGGCGGGAATCAGCCTTCACGGGGTCAGGGTGGATCTTGTCGACACGGCGGGGCTGGGGACCGAAGACACCGCGGGCGAGGCGGCCAGGGAGGCCGAGCGGGTTGCCAGAGAAAAGGTAAAGCGGGCTGGGTTCCTCATCTGGGTGACCGACCGGCCCGAAGAACCACGGCCACGGTCGGGCGCGGGGATGCCCCCCGCTCTTTTCGTCGTAAACAAGGCGGACTTGATGGGAGAGAGTGAGCGAGCCGAGGTGGTGCGGGCCGGGGGCTTGTTGGTCTCGGCTCAGACCGGGCAGGGGGTCGAAGATCTGTGCGAAATACTGGGACGGAGATTGTGCGAGGAGTACGGCCCCGCCGACGGCATTCCACTTACATCTAGACAGGAAGAAGCCCTGCGCCGGATCCGGAAGGGAGCCGAACGAGCGAGCTCGGCCCTTTCAAATCGGCAACCGGAGCTGGCCGCGCTGGATTTGAAAGACGCCCTTTCGGGCGTCGCGGACCTGCTGGGAGAGGATGTGGAAGCAGACGTCTTGGACCGTATTTTTAGCGATTTTTGCATAGGCAAGTGAAACTCTCCGTGGCAAGCCACGGGGCATCTCTAGGAGAACAAGTGAAACTCGCCGTAGCCAATAACCCGACTTCGCCAGGGCTACGTCGGGTCTCGCCTCGCCATTCCTCCTCGCGGCAAGCCACGGGGCATCCGGGCGCAGGCGCGTGATTGTTCCACGTGGAACCATGATCGGCGAGACATTCGAAGTCGTAGTCGTGGGGGCTGGACACGCAGGCTGCGAAGCCGCCTTGGCCGCGGCCCGGCTCGGCCTGAGCACGGCCCTGGTCACCATTAGCCAAGACCGCGTGGCGACCATGTCCTGCAACCCGGCCATCGGAGGTCTGGGAAAGAGCCAGATAGTGCGGGAGATCGACGCGCTGGGGGGTGAGATGGGCCGGGCGGCCGACGCGGCCGCCATCCATTTCAGGCGGCTGAACCGGAGCAAGGGCCCGGCCGTGCGTGCCCGCCGGGTGCAGTGCGACCTGGGCCGGTACCATGGGCACATGCATCAAGCCCTGAAAAGCCAGGACAACCTCCTTATTGTCGAGGGGATGGTGGAGCGGGTCTTGACCGATGACAACCAGGCGAGCGGGGTGGAGCTCTCCGGTGGGGTGCGCCTGAAGGCCGCCGCCGTGGTGCTGACCGCCGGCACGTTTCTGCGGGGCAAGATGCACGTGGGTATGGAATCCACACCGGGGGGGCGATTGGGGGATCCGGCATCGGTAGGCCTGACCGGGAGCCTCGAATCGCTGGGTCTTGTTATTGGCCGCCTGAAGACGGGTACGCCGGCCCGGTTGCGTGCGGACACGGTGAAGCTTTTGGGCCTGGAAGCACAGCCATCGGATGTCGAGATACTGCCGTTTTCCCACCGGGGCCACATCCAGACGCATCCGCAGATACGCTGCTACTTCACCCGGACCAACCCGCGGACTCACGAGATCATCCGCGCCGCCCTCGACCGATCGCCGCTGTTTACGGGTGTAATCGAAGGACGGGGGCCCCGTTACTGTCCATCCATCGAGGACAAGGTGGTCCGCTTCCCCGACCGGACCAGCCACCAGGTGATCCTGGAGCCCACCGACCTGAGCGCCCGGGTGATCTATCCCAACGGTATTTCCACCAGCCTACCAAAAGACGTGCAGGAGGAGCTGGTCCGTTCCATCGTAGGCCTTGAGGAGGCCCAGATCCAAGACTACGGGTACGCCGTGGAATACGACTTTGTCCTGCCGACCCAGCTCGACCGGACCCTTCAGGTCCGACGGGTACCCGGCTTGTTTCTGGCCGGGCAGATAAACGGCACCAGCGGGTACGAGGAAGCGGCCGGGCAGGGGTTGCTGGCCGGGATCAACGCCCATGCCATAGTCACCGGTCGGGACGCGGTGGTGCTCGGACGCACGGAGGCCTACATCGGGGTCATGGTCGATGATCTGGTGACCCGCGGTACCAACGAGCCCTACCGGATGTTTTCCTCGCGGGCCGAGTTTCGTCTGATGCTCCGGGAGGACAACGCTACCGTCAGGCTGGCTCGTTGGGCGGAGGTCATTGGCCTGGTTCCCCCGGAAGAGGTGTCCGAGAGGAGAGAGGAACAACGTATTTTAGAGAATCTGCTTGGGAGCTTGCAAAGTATCCGGGGAGACCTGGATCAAAGAGGCCGGCGGCCCACCCTGGAGAAGATCCTCCGCAGACCGGAAGTGTGCATCGAGGATCTTCTAGAGTGGCTGCCGGGATCCTACCCAAAAGATGTAATGGAGCAGGCGGAGGTTCAAATCAAGTACACCGGCTACATCGATCGCCAGCGCCGCCAGGCCCGCCAGCTCGAGCGAATGGAAGACCGGAAGATACCAGAGGAAACTCGATACTTGCGGGTGCCGGGCCTGTCTCGGGAACTGGCCGAGAAGCTGAATCGGTTGCAGCCTTCCAGCTTTGGACAGGCCTCCCGGGTGGACGGTATGACGCCGGCGGCCCTGATGGTACTGTCGATCTGGCTCAAAAAGACGGAAAACGTTCCACGTGGAACAAACAGACGCGGGTGTTCATGAAGCCGGGGGAATCAATCTTCCTGGGGCGTTTTTCACAGGGGTGCGAACGGCTCGGAATCGAGATCTCGGACGAGGGAGTTTCCAGGCTCCTGGTTCACTTTAACCTGCTTGAAAAGTGGGCCGATCGGGTGAATCTTACCACGGTGCGTGATCCCGAGGAGATGGCGGAGCTGCTCTATCTGGACTCGGCGGTGCTGCAGAAATACCTCGATCCCGACACCCGGCTGCACGATGTGGGCACCGGGGCTGGGTTCCCCGGGCTGGTGGTCAAGGCGCTCCGTCCCGATCTCCAGGTCACCCTGACCGAGGCCCGGCGGAAGAAGGTGAGTTTCCTCAAGCAGGCCGCTCGCGAGATGGGCCTTTCGGAGGGTCTCGATATACGGCATCAGCGCCTCGGTTGGGAGCCGCGCCGTACTACTGACCCCGAAAATCTTCGCGGCCCGCAAAGATTTTCTGAGTACTGCGCGGGTCATTGGGTTACGGCGGAGCCGCGCCGTGAACAAGAGCAGTGGCCGGAGGTGGTATCCCGGGCGGCCTTCCCGCCCCGGGAATGGGTGCGACACGGGGCGCACCTGGTGGCTCCGGGCGGCCGGTTGTGGGTTTGCTCGGGTCAGCCCCACGGGGACGATCGGGATGGACTGAGCCGCACACTGAATGTTCTGGATGCGAGTTTGCCTAAAGGGTTCGACCGGGGCCCGGTCCACGCCTACCGGTTGCCTTTTTGCGGCCGAAAGCGCCTACTGGTTCCGCTGCGCCACCGGCCGGGAACATAGATTTATATTGGCTTGTCTATGGTGTTGTGGTACAAATCCGTCCGTCGCTAGGGGGTGTTGGGTTTGAATTTGTATTCGCCACGTTTCGAGATGGACACCGGGTAGCATGGGACGAGTCATAGCAGTTGCCAACCAGAAGGGAGGCGTCGGCAAGACCACCACGGCCTTGAACCTGGCGGCTTCCCTGGCCGTGGCCGAGCGCCGGGTGTTACTTTTGGACATCGATCCCCAGGCCAACGCCACCACGGGCCTTGGCTTCGAGTTTGACGAGGAGCGGCCGAACCTCTACCAGGTTCTTTTGGGGAACCGCACCGTCGATGAGATCACCATAGATACCGAGCTCGAGCATCTCAAACTGGCCCCATCGGACAACTCCCTGTCCGGCGCGGAGGTGGAGTTGGTGGAGGTGAGTGACCGGGAGCACGTTTTGAAAAATGCTCTCGACACGGTGAGAGACCGGCACGAATTCGTGCTGATCGACTGCCCGCCGTCGTTGGGCCTGCTCACGGTCAACGCACTGACCGCGGCTGACTCGTTGATTGTTCCAATTCAGTGCGAATATTACGCCCTCGAGGGATTGAGCAATCTGCTCAACACGGTCGATCTCATCCGCGGGAGCCTGAACCCGGATTTGTTTTTGGAGGGGATCCTCTTGACCATGTTCGATGTGCGCCAAACGCTGGCGCACCGGGTGGCCGAGGAAGTGCGCGGTCACTTCCAAAACGGACAGGTGTTCAGGACGGTCATTCCCCGGAACGTTCGTCTCTCCGAGGCACCGTCTTTTGGAAAACCAGCTCTGCTCTATGACGTCAAATCGAAAGGTGCGCAGTGTTACCTGTCCCTGGCGCGAGAAATACTGGGACTCCCTGCAACTGATTGATTATAAAGGAGAATCATGACACAAAAGGGCAAGAGAAAGGCGCTGGGGCGAGGACTGGGGGCGTTGATCCCAATTGATCGGGTCCCGGCGATGAACAGCCGGGACGAGAAGATACGAATCTTCCAGTGCCCGGTGGACAAGCTCATCCCCAACGCGGAGCAGCCGCGGCAGAGCTTCTCCGAGAAGAAGCTTTACGAGCTTACCGACAGCCTCCGGGCCAAGGGCGTGATCCATCCCTTGATCGTGCGGGTTTGGGAGAGTGGTTACCAGATCGTCACCGGCGAACGCCGCTGGCGGGCAGCCAAGCTGGCCGGGTTGAAATCGGTTCCCGTCATCGTAAAGGAGGTGACCGACACCGACATGCTGGAGCTGGCGCTGATTGAGAACATTCAGCGGGAGGATCTGAATCCGGTCGAGGAAGCCGATGCCTATCGTCAACTCATCGAGGAGCATGGCCTCAAGCAGGAGGATCTGGCCAGGCGGGTGGGGAAGAAGCGAAGCTCGGTGGCCAACATCCTGCGCCTTCTGAAGCTTCCCGGCGAGATCCGGCGGTACCTGATGACCGGGGAGCTTTCCATGGGCCACGCCCGGGCCATTCTGGGCGTGGTTGGCACCCAGGCGCAGGTGGCGTTGGCTCTCCGGGTGGTGAAAGGTAGGATGAGCGTCCGGGAGTGTGAAGAACTGGTTCGGCTATCTCCCCGTACCACCTCCAAGCCGAAGAAGAGTCCTCGGAAGCACAAGTACACTCCGCAGATGTACCGGCTGGTTGAATCTATGCAGCGGCGGTTTGGCACCAAGGTGGACGTTCTTCAAGGCAAGAAAGGCGGCCGGGTAGTCATCCACTATTACAGCTCGGAAGAACTGGAACGTATAATTGGAGTTATAGAGGGATAATATTTAAAGAGAGCAAGGAGGTAACCATGGTCAAACTGAAGGATAACACCCCTACTAACCTGAGGACCGACGAGATCACCACCATCCTGGGCAAGGGCTCCGAGTTCGAGGGGAAGCTCAATTTCGAAGGTACTCTCCGAATCGAAGGAGTCTTCTCGGGGGAGATCCACTCCGACTCCGTTTTGGTGGTCGGTGAAGGAGCCAAGGTGTCTGCGGAAGTGAACGTGGGAACCATAGTCATCAACGGCGAGGTCCGGGGAAATGTGCGTGCGAAGACCGGCGTGGAGATCCGCCACCCCGGTCGGTTGCTCGGCAACGTGGAGTCCCCCACACTGACCATCGAGAAGGGCGTCATCTTCGAGGGTAGTTGCAAGATGGAGAATTTCGAAACCCGGACGGACTCGTTTATGGCTTCTCCGGGGAAGGACCAGAAAACCAAAGTACCCGAGAGGAAGAACAACATTCCCTAGCATTGCTATAGGTGCACAAACTCACTCTTGGTCGGGGATACCCTCAAAAAACGAGGGCTGCTCGGCTGAACCCCGACCCTACTCCTGGCGTCGGGGCCAATAAATCTTATCATCAATCCTGGATCTCCCACCCCATTTCCGGTCGATCCCAATCTCCCGCGTAAAAAGGGACACTTACGAGAGGACCACGAGTAAATTATCTCACTAGTATAGTGGCACCGCGTATATTGAGTT
>JAUXGL010000197.1 GCA_030622135.1 Deltaproteobacteria bacterium | reverse complement strand
GTCCCTCGATGTGGTAATGCAGCGGCCTTACTCGCAGCGTTCGTCTCCCGTGCAATACGCCAAGTCGTCGCAGTCCTCGTTCGTGACGCACTCCCGTTCCACCGGCGAAAGCACTATCGAAACCTCCTGCACTCCGCCGCCGCCGGCTTGCACGTCCTCGCAGCCCACGAGAATGATCACTCCCGCGGCGTCCTCGGCCTCGGCGTAGAACAGCCGCCGGCCGGGACCCACGTCGTCGAGCCGGTAGTCCGCTGCCTCTGCGTGCAAGTCGATTTCTACTCGTGCCTCGACGGTGTAACCCTCGTTTCCCGGGAGGGCTTCGCCTTTCACCAGCGCCTCGCAGCTAGCCCCCTCGGCGCACTCGACTGAGTAAATCCGAAGAGTCTGGGTTTGCTCGAACGCCGCATTGTCGGGAAACTCGATCGATATGCGAAAATCGGCTCCCTGGTCACAACCCACAGCGAGTGCGAGTAAAGCCGAGACGATCACGGTTGTGACGCGCACTCCGTTATTTCTATTTCTCGCTTTCTTGCCGGTCATTTCGCTCATTCAACTCACCAGATGATTCGGTAGTCTTGCGGGCCGCTCGGTTCATCGCCGGAGAGCGTCAGCGTGGCCGCGGTGGCCGCGCCGGCGGCGACTAGGCCGACCGCCGTCCAGAACCACCAGGTTTTGTACCAGCGTCTCTGCTCATCGCTCTGGGATACCAAGGGGTCCCGGGAAGCGTCCGCCGGCATCAGATCCGGCCGTGGAGCCCCCCTCCCCAGGCTGAATGGCCGTTTTAGGCTGCCCGAACGCGACAGCACGCCCCCGTATTCGTTGAGGGCCTCGAAGAAATAGGTGATGTACCGGCCACTAAAACCAGGTGGCAGAAACACCTGCAGCCGACCGGTTTTTTTAACCTGCAGTACGGTTCGGTGCTCCTGACCCTGGCCTTCCTTGCGGAACCGGAACCGGATTGTCTTCACCATCTTCAGCGGATCGGAAAGAAGCGTCACTTCCAGCCGGTGCCCTCCGAGCTTCTCTTCGGGCTCTGGGGAAAGGTGCTTTAGGGTAATGCTTCCCAGATTGCGAGTGCTCTCCGCCGCGCGGTAGAAGGGAGCGATCAGCTTCGGCGAGATCTCCGGCGGCCAAATGACCGATGACTTGAAGGCCGGATCGATGGATAGCAGCATCTTGAAGGCGAGAATGGCCGCGCTTGTGTTTCCGACCGCCGACAGGCACAGGCCTTTCAATCGGTACGCCGCGATTAGATCCTCCGGCCCGTTTTCGGGCGACTTCAATAACCGATTCACGGTCTTGAGCGCCTGGGCGAACTCCATGTCCGAAAAGAACCGTTCGGCGGAGTCGAGATCGCCGCCTCCCAGCGCTGCACGGGGCATCGCCAAGGCCAACACTAGAATGCACCACGTATGCATGTCTCAACCTCCTAAATGAGCGTGACCTCAATAATGTCCAACAGTAGCATATTTCCCCTCGCGTTTGAACCTACCTGTGTGCGGCATTGATGGGGTGGGGGCTGATCGTTCGGCTTGCCTATTGGGTTTGCCTGGGCTCATACTTCCACGGGTGGATCCGAAAACGACAACCAGGATCGAGCGACGGGGCCGCAGCCTGAGCCTCACCGGGGTCATCGTGGCCCTGTCGGTGGGGGTCCTCCTGCCGGTCATGTTGTCCACCGCGGTGGGCATCGTTACCCTGGCGCTGGGGGAGAGCACCAAATGGATCGTCGTGGGAGTGTTGGTGGTTTCGTTCGCCACGGCCGCCATCGGCAGCGCGATAACCGCCACGGTTCTCCTGGGCAAGAAGGCTCGGATGGCTCGCCTGCAGGCCGACCTGCTGGCCAACGTGAGCCACGATTTGCGCACGCCGCTCACCGCCATACGCATGTACGCTCAGACCCTTCAAGGCGGGCGGCTGAAGAATGATCCCCGGAAGGAGGAAGAAAGCCTGGAGACGATCGTTCGCGAAACCGAATGGCTGGAAGCCATGATCGACCGGATCCTGACCTGGCGTGCCGCGAACCGGGACCGTGACAACTTGGAGATGGAGAGCCGTCCGGTGGGGGAGGCGGTAGAGGAGGCCGTGGAGCGATTTTCCCGGATGTTGGCACCCGGGGAGGTGAATCTTTCTGTTCGAATCGATAGCTCGGCCCCGGTTCGCCACGACCGGCACGGGATCAGCGCGGTGGTGCTGAATTTACTCATCAACGCATACAAATACACGAGGAAGGACAAGGAGATCTCCGTTGGTGTGACTGACCGGGATGGCCGGGTGGTCCTCTCGGTCGAGGACAACGGGATCGGGATTCCCAAGCAGGAAGTGCGCCGTATCTTCGATCCGTTTTACCGGGTCGATTCAAGTCTCCGGGGAAAATCGACCGGCGCGGGCCTGGGGCTGGCCATCGTCCGGCATCTGGTCAATGCCCATAAGGGCAAGGTGTTGGTTGAGTCCCGGGAGGGGCGGGGAAGCAGCTTCATCATCCTGCTGCCCAGGGCCAACGCCGCATGAGTAGCGGAAACGACCAGGACACGAGTGCAAGTCCAGAGACCATTCTGGTGGTTGAAGACGATCGGCCCCTGCGGGAAGGCCTGGCGCTGAATTTCAAGTTGCACGGTTATCACGTTATCACCGCCGCGGACGGGGAGGTCGGCATGCAGAAGGCCTTCGATGTCCGTCCGGATCTCATCGTCCTGGACATCATGTTGCCCGGTTACAGCGGTCTGGAGATCCTGGCCGAGTTGCGCGAGAAGCACGAGGACGTGCCGGTGTTGATCCTGTCCGCTCGTGACACGCTCGACGACAAGGTCGAGGGGCTTCTGCTGGGTGCCGATGACTACCTGGCCAAGCCGTTCGAGCTTCCCGAACTGCTGGCCCGGACGGAGGCCATGCTTCGAAGGCGGCGGATGAACCGGTTGGCCGAGCCGGAGATCGGTTTCGGGGCGGTGGTGATTGATCCGGCCGGACGCAACCTAACCGTGGAGGGCCGGGAAATCGGACTATCGGCTAAGGAGTTTGATCTGCTCTGCCTGCTGGCCCGTTCGCCGGGCCGGGCGTTTTCCCGGGAGGAGATCCTCGACCGCGTCTGGGGATGGGGTTTCGACGGTACCACCCGGACGGTCGACAACTTCATCCTGGTCCTGCGCCAGAAGCTCGAAGCCGATCCCGCGCACCCCCGCCACATCAAGACCGTACGGCAGGTAGGCTACCGGCTGGATCCCTGATAGGCACTTGTTGATGGAAACGCAACAACAGGTTGTAAGTAGGTTGGTGATGGCAACGAGTACCCACTGGGTCAGTTTTCGTAGCGGTAGCCGGCACCGTGGACGGTGTGGATGATTTTCGGGTTTTTGGGATCGAGCTCGATGCACTTGCGCAGTTTCGAGATGTGTTGGTCGAGGGTTCGGGAGTTGGGCAGGTAATCGACGCCCCAACAGGCGTTGAAGATGGTGTTTCGGTCGAGCACGGCCCCCGGGTTATGGTGAAACAGCTCGAGGAGCTTCACGTTTCTCAGGCTCAGCTCGATGGTGTCGTTCCCGCGCCGGGCCCGGAGCTCGGCGGGAAATACCTCGAGATCGCCGAGCCGGAAGGAGGCCGCGGGACCGGGTTCTCTGTTTTTGGCCAGGCAGCGCCGGGTGATGGCGCGAATGCGGGCCACGACCTCCTTGACTCCGAAGGGCTTGACGATGAAGTCGTCCGCGCCCAGCTCGAGCCCCAGCACCTTGTCGATTTCCTCCGACTTGGCGCTGATGAAGATCAACGGCACAGTGTCGTCGACCGCGCGGATTTGCTTGCACACGTCGTAGCCGGAGGTTTTGGGCATCATGATGTCCAGGCAGATGAAGTCCGGCCGATCCCTTTGAAAGAGCTCCACCGCTTCCTTTCCGTCCCGGGCCGCGATGGTCTGGTATCCCTCGGCCTCGAGGATCTCCAAAAGCCCGTTGCGGGTGTGCTCATCATCTTCGGCGACGAGTACTTTCATGGCGTTACTCCGGTTGGGTGACCAGGGTCACCCGGAATGTCGTGCCTTGCTCGGGCGGATCCAGGGTGAGATCGCCCCCGTGCAGGCGGGCCAGCTCGCGGGCGATGGAAAGGCCGATTCCGGTGCCGGCCACGCCGTCGGTCACCCGGGAGCTCAGCCGGACAAACGGCTTGAAGACGCTCTCCCGCTCCGCGGAAGGAACTCCGGGCCCCCGGTCGCTCACCGTAATGACGGTCTTTCCATCTTGCTGGCTGCTGTGCACTTCGGCTTCTCCGGTGTCGGGGGCGTATTTTTCCACGTTGCCGAGGAGATTGCTCACGATCTGTCGTAAAGCGTCCGCATCCAGGAGTACCCGGCCCGGGGCCCCGGTCACGAAGCGCACCCGGACTCCCTTGCCTTCCAGCGACGGCCGGAAGCTCTCCAGCACGCCATCGATTATCTCGTCGACGACGCCGGCGGTCTTTCTGAGCTTCAAAGCCCCGCGCTGCTGCCGCCCGAAGGTGAGCACGTTGTCGATCAAGCGGCTGAGCCGCTGGCTTTCCGAAACCACCACATCCAAGTAGCGTGTTGATTTGTCGTCCTTTTCATCCCCGTTCATCTGGAGCAGCTCCGCGTACATGCGGATGTTGGTCAGAGGGGTCTTAAGCTCGTGGGAGACGTGGTTGACGAATGAGACCCGCTTTTGGGCCTCGCGAAGCTCCCGCGAGCTCTCGCGGTAGAAGTAGATGGCCAGGCCCGAAAGGGCGAGCCCGACCGCGATCAACGCCGCTATCAGGTTGAACATCGCGCCGGAACCAAAATCTCCGGCCGGCCCACAGCCGGGCGTAAAGTAGGCCAGCTTCCAGGGATTCAAGGGAGCGCCGAGGGAGCGGCCCACCAGCGGCCGTTCCTGCTTTTTAGGCAGGTAGTCGCCCCACTGGTAGATGGTCTCGCCCTTCGAATCCAGCAGCACGAGCGTGCCCGTGGGAGTTTCGGGCGCGGTCAGCCTCGATTCCGGGAGTTTTGCGATTATGTCGGCGATGAGCCGGTAGCGGTCCAACTCGAAGCCGACGATCCGGCCGGAGGCGTCCCGGCGCCAGAAGATGAAGTTGACGCCGCTGCCCCAGTACCAGCTATACCATCCCTGTCGTGAGAGTGAAGGTTGGGTGGTTTCACCGGCGGGCCGGTGGAAGACGGCCTGGTCTTTCCAGACCTGCTGCGCGCGGGTGAGGAACTCCTCTTCGTCGCGGTTGAGCCTGGTTTCGATGTTGGGATGGACCAGCCGGCCTTTTTCGGAGAGCACGAAGATCTGACTCACCGCCGGGTTGTTCCGCGCCGCCGCCCGCAGCGCGCCGGGATCGAGTGCCAGGGAGTCGGCCAGGGCCAGCATCTCGCGCTCGCGTAGCCCGACGACCTTCAGAATGGTTGCTTCCACGTCCTTGAGCTTCTGCATGTGCAGCTTGCGGAAGGAGTCCTCCACCGCGGCCCGTTCGCTTCGGGCCACCCGCAAGCCAAGCCAGGCCATCAGGCCCAGGGGCACCAGGACGATGAGAAGGAGAGCTATGACGAGCTTGGGTTTCACAAAAGGGCGTTGTACCTCACCTTGTCAGTGCATATAATCAAACTGCATCTTGCGCATTTCCTTGCGGCGCTTTTTCCATTTTCCCGGGGACAGGTTCTTGGCGTCGCCGTAGTTCGATCCGCCGTAATCCCGCAGTCTCTTGGAGTTGTAGCGGTCCGCGTTGTCGTACAGGTACTGGGTATTGCTCTGCAGCACCTTGCGGGCCTCGCCGATCTTTCCCTGGTCGCGGAGCACCATGGCGCGGACGTTGTTGTCCGCGGCGATCTGTTCCACCGCCGCGATCATCACCTCGTTGTTGGTGTGGCTCTTGACCACCCGCGCGGATTTGGAGAAGGAGACCGCGGCGGAGCCGGACAGCCGGCCGGCGCGCCTGGAGGCGACGTCCTGATAGTTGACGGCCACTTTGGCCACCGGCAGCCTGGTTTCCGCGGACATCTTGCCCACCTCGACTTCCAGCAGGATGTACTTCTCCTGCTTGCCGTAAAGTTGGTTGAGCTTGGAAGTCACGCGCTGGCCGCTGATGTCGGCGGCGCGGCCCAGCACGCGCACCGGGCGGATGCCTTCGGCGCAGGTGATCTCGACCTCCACCTCGTTGGCCACCACCGAGAGCAGGTCGCCGAACTCGCGGGTGAATATGCGGGCCAGGTGCGCCGAGCTCTCCACGAAGACGTGGTTGCCCTCGCTGGCGTGGGCCAGCTTGAACATCAGGTCCTCGTTGTATCCCAGCCCCAGCCCGATGGTGGTGACCGAGATGCCCTCCTCGATCAGCGAGGAGCCCAACGCCGCCAGCGACTGGGGAGAGCTGGGACCGACGTTGGCCAGACCGTCCGAGAGCAGGATGACCCGGTTCACCCGGTTCTCGGACAGAAACTTGCGCACCTCGTGCGTGCCCTTGCTTACCCCGGCGAACAGGGCTGTGTTTCCGCCCGCGTGGAGCCGGTCGATGGCGGCGTAGATGGCGTGCTTGTCGGAGACCTTGGTGGCCGGAACCAGGATGGTGACGCTGTGGTTGTATGCCACCACCGAGACGATGTCGTCATAGTCGAGCCGGCGAATGGCCAGAATGGCCGCCTCCTTGGCCTTGCGGATCTTGTCCCCGCTCATCGAGCCGGATCGGTCCAGCACGATGGCCACGTTGACCGGCGCCCGTTTCTCCTCCGCCACCAGCGGAACCCCGGTCAGGCCCACCTTGAGGTAGGCGGTCTGCTTCTGCCCGGCCAGCAGGATCGGATGGCTGACCGCCACCTTCAGCTTCACCTGATCGGCTCGGGCGCCGCATACGCACAACAGCAGGGTCCCGACGCCGATCATCACCATTGACCTGAACGCATTCATGATTTGCTCCTTTCTCTTGTACCAGATTGGAATACCAATCAACCCTCTTTTTTCCATGAAAGCGCCGATCGGTTGGGCAATGGTCGGATCGGTGTAATTATTTTGTAAAAGAAATGTGAAGCCCCCCGCGCATGCGCGTAGCCCTTCACGCTATTCGGCGCGCGGAAGATTCGAGGACAGGACAGGCTGTAACAGCCTGGTTTTGTTTTTGTAATAGCGTATCATATTGATACGTTATTACAAAATACTTTGTGTTTACTTTACAAAATAGTATCATTTTGATACGATATCGTTATGCCTGGTCGCGTATGGGAAAAAGCCGTAGATTTCGCAGTTGAGCAGAACGGGTTTATCACATTCGATGACCTGCGCAGGCTCGATGAAGATCCTACCGTGCTACGCCTCTGGTTCCAGCGCGGCAAGATCGACCGGGTCGGTCACGGTATTTACCGCTTCCGGCAGATCCCACCGACCCCACTGGATGCTTACATGCTCGCAACACTGTGGCCGGCTGGCCGGGGTGTCCTTAGTCACCATACGGCTTTGGAGTTGCACGAACTGTGTGACATCAATCCGTCCAGAATCCACATTACCTTGCCGACCGGTTACCGGCCCCGCCGGAGAGGAGGCGAGTTGTACGCCGTTCACCACGAATGTCTCCGGGAGGACGAAGTGACTTGGCATGAAGGCATGAGAATTGTTACCCCGTCCGTTGCGATTCGTCAGGCATTGGAAACCGGCGTGCCTCTTCATTTGTTGAGACAGGCGATGGATATCAGCCGTCGACTCGGCCGGGCACCGCGACCTGTCCTGGACGAACTTGCCAAGCGGCTATCGGAGAAGGCATGACGGGACACCCCCTGGATCTTCTAACGCCTCGCAACAAGCCGCCGTCAACGGTGCGTGCCATCGAGACGTGGATTCAACAGGCGGAACGCAAGGTGGGGGTCGGGGCCCGCCGTCTGGGATGGATGGTGGCTTCCGGTGTCGTGATTGCTGCCCTGCAACGCGCGGTTCATAGCGACGGAAAACCCCGGTTTCTGGTCAAGGGCGGGACGTACCTGGAGCTTCGACTCGGCCTCGGGGCACGATCCACCAAAGATCTAGACACTCTGTTTCGGGGATACTACGGCGAGTATCTGGAAGTGCTAGACCGGACGCTGGCCCGGCCCTTTGACGGGATCACTTTTCAGCGAACGGAGCCACGGCCGATCGACATACCCGGTCGGCTGATGAAACCTTTCCGAATCGATGTGTCCTTGAAGCTTCGCGGTCGCACATGGCGTAGAATCATGCTGGAAGTGGCTCCGGATGAAGGCCAAGTTGGAGCCCGGGTAGATCTCTTTCGGTCTCCGTCTCTGGCTCATTTCGGATTCACCACGCCACCCACAACTGCCGGGATCGTGGTGGATTATCAGGTGGCTCAGAAGCTTCACGCCTGTACCGAACCCCACACGTTCGATCGTCCCAACGACCGGGTGCGCGACATCGTCGATCTCCAAGTGCTCAGGTCTGCGCTCTACAATGACAGAGTCGATCTCTCAGCATTGAAACAAGCATGCCAGGACTTGTTTCATGTCCGTGCGCGAGAGGCGGAACTTGCCGGAAAGACAATCCCCAGGCCATGGCCACCTACAGTTGTCATACACTCCCATTGGCAGACCGACTATCAAATGTACGCCAGGGAAGTTGATCTTGATCTGACGCTCGACGAAGCGGTAAGTTCAATCAATCAATGGATAGCAGAGATAGCCGCAAAGAGACAGGCCTGACCCAAATTCACCACCGTGCCCATGAGACATGATGTAACCCACTGACTTCACCCAGAAGACGGGTGCTGCAAAAAGCGCTGCCAAAAGAAAAGGAACTCAACCCTTCTTATTCACTCGACAGTGCAACGTTCTCCGTCCACCTGAGCACCCACCAGAACTCATGAGGCGGGGGTCTTTTTCCGCAGTTTCCCGATCTTCACCGACAGATCGACCCAATCCTCGGTCAGCTTTTTGAACGTGTGGTAGTTCC
>JAUXGL010000196.1 GCA_030622135.1 Deltaproteobacteria bacterium | reverse complement strand
GCCGCTGGACTGTTTTTGAATCCATCAATCTGGATATCCCTGCCCCCACCCCCGCCGCCCAAGCCCACTTATCAGCCTCCCGAGGTGATCAAGAACCGCAGGGTCGCCGGGAACGAGCCAACCTACCCGCGGATCGCCCGGGCGGCCGGCTTGGAAGCCACCATCATCGTCAAGATCTTCATCACCCCGGAAGGCCAGGTGGGAGAAGTCAAGTTCATAAAAAGCGACAAGCACTTCGAGCCGGCGGTACGGGCCGCCCTGCGGGGCTGGAAGTTCTCCCCGCACATGATCAACAACCGACCCGTGGGTACCTATACGGTGTACAAGTTCATATTCAAGCTGGAATAAACCGCAGCAGCCCCGGGTCGCTCACGCCACCCGGAGCAAGCTCAATCAAGGGCACGTGGTTGTGCAAATTATGAAATCTTATATCAGAACGCAGCTTGGTTTTTCGCAGGGTTAGACTCTTGGTTCGCAACTTCTTCGCATCTTGCGAAGATCTTTGAAATGTGCAATTGATGCAGCGAGTCCTGCGCAGTTTATTTGGTTGCGGCGTAGCGAAGCGGAGCAGTACCAGTGAGCGCAGCGAACGATTTTGGTGCGGCAGGTGCCGCGCTGGGAGGAAAACATGGACTTTACCATTCCGCAAATGTGGGCCGCGATGGGATTCATCGCCAAATCGGTAGTGGTCATCCTGGGCGTCATGTCGGTTTTCGTGGTGGCGGTGTCCGTAGAGCGGCTGATTGTCTTCGTCAAGGCCAAGCAGCAGTCGCGCACTTACGCCATGCTGATCCAGGATCTGCTCAAGCAGAAAAAATACCGGGAAGCCGCCGACGCCGCCCTCCAGTTCAAAAACAGCCATATCGCCAAGGTCATCCGCTCCGGACTGCTGGAGTATATCAAGGGCCACTTGCTGGAGGGAGCCGAAGCCGACGGTGAGATGTGCGCGCCCGGATACGATGTGCTCGGCGCGGTCAACCGGGCCATCGAGAAGTCCGGAGCCCGGGAGATGGCCGGTATGCGGCGGGGCCTGGCCGGCCTGGCCACGGTGGGCTCGACGGCCCCCTTCGTGGGCCTGTTCGGCACCGTCTTCGGCATTATCAACTCCTTCCAGGGCATGGCCGCGGAAGGCGGCGGCGGCCTGGGCGCCGTGGCCGGAGGAATCGCCGAGGCGCTGATCACCACCGGCGCCGGGATCGGCGTGGCCGTGGTGGCCGTGCTGCTGTACAACTATTTCACCAGCCGGGTGGATTCCCTGCAGGTGGACACGAACGAATCGGCAATAGAAATCCTAGACGTGCTGGTCAAGCGGCACGAGGCGGTACCGTCAGCCAAGGCATAACCGGGAGGTCGCCCCATGGCGATGCAGATGGGCGGAAAGGGCCTGAACTCCGATATCAACGTTACGCCCCTGGTGGACGTCATGCTGGTGCTCCTGATCATCTTTATGGTGATCACCCCCATGCTCCAGCGCGGCAAGGCCGTGCAGCTTCCACCCACCCGGCAGCCGGAGAAGCAACCCGACGACGGCAAGGACATCGTCGTCTCGGCCCAGTGGCTGAAGAAGGGGGCCGGCTTCGCCACGATGATATACCTGGGGCAAGATCAGGTGACCGAGGAGCGGCTGCGCACCCGCCTGCTGGACGAGCTGCGCAAGGATCCCGGCAAAAGCATCTATCTGAAGGGGGACCGGCGGCTCAACTACGGGGCGGTGCGCAAGGTCATGGAGATCTGCCACGAGGCCGGTTTCCAGCAGGTCAAACTGGCTACCGAAGAGCTGAAAACGGAAAAGACGGGCTAGCGCCGCGAAATGCGCGGCATCAGGCGTAGTAGAGGTGTAGTTATATGGCAATGCAAATAGGCAAGGGCAATGTGCAGTCGGATCTGAACGTAACGCCGCTCATCGACATCCTGCTGGTGCTCTTGATCATCTTCATGGTGGTCACCCCCCTGATGATGATGCAGCATAGCGTCGAGGTCCCCAAGAAAGCCGAAGTCGATATGCCCCCCGACATCACCTCCGACCAGGTGGTGCTGACCTACACCCGGGACGAAGCCGTCTACCTCAACCAGAACAAGGTCGAATTGCCCAAGCTGAGCCAGCGCATCGACGACATCTTCAAAAACCGCCGCGACAAGACCATCTTCTTGAACATAGACCCAGAAGCCAACTACGGCAAAGCCTTGACCGTAATCGACACCGTCCGCAACGCCGGCCTAGAACGCCTGGCCGTAATCACCATGAAGAAGAACGAGAAATTCCAGATCCCCGCCGCTCCCACCACCACCACGGCAACCGGAATAGAAGTTCCTCTGGGAACCGAGTAACTTCGGTTCCCTGTTCCCGGTTTAAATTCCAACAGATAAACGCGGAGGAGATTAGGGTTCTTTGGGCTCGTCTTCTTTTTCGGCAGCCTCGGCTTCGGCAGCCTCGGCTTCGCCGGTCTCTGCCTGGGCCTCTTCTTCGTCCGGAACCATCCCGGCTTCTTGCCCCGGCGGGGGAAGCTCCTCTTCCTCGAGGGCCGACTGGTTGCTGGCGGAGAGGGTGGCCAAGACCACCGACAACGTCATGAAGAGGATGGCCATTCCCGCGGTCAGCTTGTGCATGAAGGTGGTCTGCCCGCGCGCGCCGAACAGGGTCTGGCTCCCGCCTCCGAAAGCCGCGCCCATGCCGGCCCCTTTACCCGACTGCAGAAGCACCACCATGATCAGTATGAGGGCAACCAGGACATGAACGACAACGATAAATGTATACATGTAAAAAACTCCTTAGGAAGATCAACCTCGAAAGTTGAGTATCCCCTGAAAACTGTCCGCCTGCAAGCTTGCACCACCCACCAGCGCCCCGTCAATGTCTTCCATGTCCATCAGCTCTTTTACGTTGGAAGGCTTGACGCTGCCCCCGTACTGGATGCGCACCACATCGGCCACTCCGGAGCCGTACAACTCCTTGAGCAAGCCACGCAAATACGCGTGAACCTCCTGGGCCTGATCGGGTGTGGCCGTCTTGCCCGTGCCTATGGCCCAGACCGGCTCGTAGGCGATGGTGGTGTTGCGCATCTTCTCGTCGGGCAGATCCTTGAGGCCGCCTTTCAGTTGGGCGGCAACCGCCTCCATGGTCCGACCGGCTTCACGCAAATCGAGCGACTCGCCGATGCACACGATGGGAAACAGGCCGGCCCGGTGGGCGGCATGCAGTCGCTTGTTGACGGTCTCGTCGGTCTCGCCGAAGAACAAGCGGCGCTCGGAGTGACCGACGATCACGTACTTGCAACCGATCTCCCGGATCATCTCCGGAGAGATCTCCCCGGTGTAGGCCCCGGAGACCTTCCAGTGGCAGTTCTGCGCGGCCACCTCGATCCGGCTGCCCCTAACCAACCCCAGAACCACGTTCAAGGAGGTAGCCGGCGGCGCCAGGACCATATCGATCCCCGGAAGTTGGCCGCAGGAGTCGACCAGGCGACGAGCCAAATCGCGGGACTCGGACGAGGTGAGGTTCATCTTCCAGTTTCCGGCGATAAAGGGGGTTCGCATGCGTTGGTCCCTCAAGAATCCAGGGCGACGATGCCCGGCAGGGGTTTTCCCTCCACGAACTCCAGGCTGGCGCCTCCCCCGGTGGAAATGTGAGAGATCTTGTCGGCCAGCCCGCTCTGGTGGATGGCCGCGGCCGAATCCCCGCCACCGACTACGCTCACCGCGTTGGACTCGGCCAGCGCTGTGGCCACACCCAGGGTGCCGGCGGCAAACGGCTCTCGTTCGAAGACTCCCATGGGGCCGTTCCAAAAGACCGTCCGGGCGAATTTCAACCGGCCGGCATAGTCGGCCACCGTCCGCGGCCCTATGTCCAGGCCCATCTTACCGGCGGGGATATCGCCGGAAACCACCGCGGTGTCTTGAGACTCCGGACCGTCCGCCACCACGTGGTCCTGGGGCAAAACCAGATCCACCTTGCGCCCGTCCGCGGTCTTG
Source organism: Deltaproteobacteria bacterium (assembly GCA_030622135.1). GTDB lineage: Bacteria > Myxococcota > B64-G9 > B64-G9 > B64-G9 > JAUXGL01. The sequence goes on along the minus strand of JAUXGL010000196.1, from coordinate 4,954 downwards.
AGAATCCCAGCGGCTACCCGCAGGTTGTCGCTATCCACCCGGGAGTCCCCTACCTGATCCCCCCGGGCCTTGAGAAACGTATAGGCCATGGCCCCGCCGATGAGCACCACGTCGGCCTTGGTCAGCAGGCTCTTGATCACGCCGATCTTGTCCTTGACCTTGGCTCCCCCCAGGATGGCCACGAAGGGCCGGGCCGGGCGGCCCAGCGCGTCCCCAAGAAACTTCAGCTCCTTGCGGATCAAGTAGCCCACGCCCTTCTCGCTGAAGTGGCCGACCATCCCCACCGTGGAGGCGTGGGCACGATGGGCGGCGCCGAAGGCATTGTTGACGTAGACATCGGCCAGGCCGGCAAGTCTCTCGGCGAAAGCGGGATCGTTTTGCGTCTCCTCCCGGTGAAAGCGCAGGTTCTCCAGCAACAGCACCTGGCCGTCCCGCAAATCCGACACCAGCTTCTTTACGCCATCGCCGACGCAGTCGTCGGCGGCTATGATGTCCAGCTCCAGCAACTCGGCCAGCCGGGCCCCCACCGGTTCCAGCCGTAGCTCTTCTATTATTCTTCCCTGGGGACGCCCCAGGTGGGAGGCCAGAATCACCCGGGCGCCCCGGGCCACCGCGTGGCGGATGGTGGGCAGGGCCGCACGCACGCGGGTGTCGTCGGTAATGACGCCCCCGGACAGGGGTACATTGAAGTCCACCCGGATGAAGGTGCGCTTTGAAGCGATGCTCAGGTCTTCGATGAAGCGGATCGCCATAGCCTCAGCTCATCACGTGCGTCACCATGTCCAGCATGCGGTTGGCGAATCCCCACTCGTTGTCGTACCAGGAGAGCACCTTCACCATGTTGGGACCCATGACGGCGGTCTGGGCGGCATCCACGATGGAGGAGAGGGGGTTCCCGCAGTAATCGATGCTGACCAGGGGTTCTTCGCTGAAGCCCAACACCCCCTTCAACGCCCCCTGGGAAGCCTGCTTGAAGGCCGCGTTTACTTCTTCCCGGGTGACTTTCTTCCCCAGTACCGCGACCAGGTCCACCAGCGAGACGTTGGGCGTGGGCACCCGGATGGATATCCCGTCCAACTTGCCCTGTAATTCGGGCAGCACCAGGCCCACCGCCCGGGCCGCTCCGGTGGTGGTGGGAATCATGGACTGCGCCGCCGCCCGCGCCCGCCTTAGATCCGAGTGGGGCAGATCCAGAAGGCGCTGGTCGTTCGTGTAGGCATGGATGGTGGTCATGGTACCGTGCTCGATCCCGAAGGAGTCGTGCAACACCTTGGCCACCGGCGCCAGGCAGTTGGTGGTGCAGGAAGCGTTGGAGAAGACGGTGTTCTTCTGAGAATCGTACTCGGTGTGGTTGACACCGTATACGAACGCGGCGATGTCCTTCGACTTTCCCGGCGCCGAGAGCATGACCCGCTTGGCCCCCGCCTGGATGTGCTTTTGGCAACTCTCCGTGTCGCGGAAGATTCCGGTGCACTCCAGGACCACGTCGACGTTCTTGGATTTCCAGGGAAGCTCGGCGGGGTCACGGATGGCGGAGATCTCCACTTCGTCGCCGCCGATGGTCAGGCCCTTGTCGGTAACCTTCACTTCCGTCTCGAAAACACCGTGGACGGAGTCGTACTTGAGCAAGTGACCCAGCGTATTCGCATCGGTGATGTCGTTGATGTGGACCAGGTCGAACTTGTCCCCAAGACCATACTTGTGGATGGCCCGGGTCACGCACCGGCCAATCCGGCCAAAGCCGTTGAGACCAATTCTGACCGCCATGGAATACCTCCTCGGGATAACTGGAAACTTTCCGCCGCACTACGACAGCAAGCGGGGAGTGTTTCTATCCCACCGACAAGAAACTGTCAACAACTGAATTTGTTATCGGGATAAATAGTGCCTGACCGAAAACCCCTATTTTTTGTCATTTCGACCGAATCGGAAACCGGACATCTCATTCGACCGCCAGGATCTTCCACCACAGCTCGCGGCCGGCCAGCGCCGCGAAACCGAGCTTGCGGCCGTCTTTGGAGAATCTGAGCATCCCCACCCAATCGTACCGCTCGCCGGTCGGGTCCCCCAGCACCACCGTCCATCGGCCCTCGTCGTCCATGGATGAAAAGGCCAGTCGCCGGCCGTTGGGGCTGGAGCCCGGCCGGCCCACCAGGGTGAAACGCCGGTCCTCCCGTTCTCCCGCCACCAGCAACCACTTGTCCCGGTCGCGGGCCCGGTACGCCATTTGTTTTCCTGCGGGCGCGAAAACAGGCCAATCCACGTTGTCGTAAGTCTTCTCTTCTTGGCCCCCGACCACCATTCTGCAGCCGCTGTCGTTCTTGGCCACGTAGGCCAATACCTTTCCGTCGGGGCTATAGGTAGGCCAGCGAACCTGGACGTAAGCCTTCTGGGGCTGAGTCCCCACCACCACGAAAGCCTCGCCTCCCCGGGCGGCCACGTAGGCCATCGCCCGGCCGTTGGGCTGAAACACCGGCCGCTTGGCGAAGTCGAATTTCTCCCCGGGCTTATTATCCCTCACCACGCACCACTCCGTACCCGACATCGCGGCATACGCCACCGACTTTCCGGCATGGCTGAAGACCGGCCAGTCTACCCGCGAGAAGGGCGGGCCGGGCCGGTTGTTCACCACCACGTGCCAGCTAGAACCATCCATGGCGATGTATGCAAATCCTTTTCCGCCGGGGGCGAACACCAGCTTGTCCGCCCAGGCATGCGGCGGGCCCGCCTTCCCGTCCACGACCACGTGCCACTCCCCGCCCTGCTTGGCCAGATAGCCGATATGCCGGCCGTCGTCCGAGAAGGTGACCCAGCCGATGCGATCGTAAGCCGGGCCCGGCTTTCCGCCCGCCACTACCTGCCAGTTCCGATAGGACACCACCAACCCGGGGCGGAACAACAGCCGGTCCACCTGCATAAAGTCAAGGGGGGGAATCGGCTCGAAGATCACCATGCGGCGGCCGGACTTCCTGGCGTTCATTCCCGTGTATTCGAAAAAAGGGCTGAAGGCCACCGCCACCCAGGAAGTGTCTTCCGCGGTCGCCCCCAGGTCCGTACCCGCGCGCAGGGACCAGTCCAGGTTCGACTCCACCCGGGGAAACAGGGCGCCGGGCGCCTCGTCTTTGAACTGAAACTTCCCCGGCAACCCGTCTATGGTTGCGGGCTCGTAGTGCCTGGGAAGAGAGCGTTCCAGCAGGGTTCCCACCAGCCGCTCGGAACCCAGGTCGTCGGCGCCAGCCGCTTGGAACGGCAACAAAACCAGAAAAAAGCCCGACAGGATCCGGTTGCAGAAAACCCGTCTCATTACTCCTCACTCCTCCCAGCGCGGCTCTGCCGCAACCAAAATGACCCGCGCAGGACTCGAAGTACCATTTGCATCCTCCGAAGATCTCCGCAAAATGCGAAGAAGTTACGAACGAAGAGTCTACCAAAAGCTTGCCGACGGCAAGCGTTTGCGGCATGGTAACCGGAAGGATTGTACCAGAACCGGAGGTGAGCTCCCATGAAATCTATTCTCATCGTCCTGGTCATCGTGGCCGCCTGTGTCGGCGGCTATCGATGGGGTCGGGGCTGGTCACTTGCCACTTATCCTGTGCAAGAAAGCGCTCGATCCAACCCTTCACCTTCTCTTTTCGTGCGGGGCATGGACGAGGGATACGCCCAACCCACCCAAGTGTCAAGTGACTCGACCCGACCCCATTCCCCGTCCCCGACCTTTATCTAGAATCGAAGTGCCGATGCAAGACCGATGCCTGGACGGGTGAACCTCGTAGGCCTCGCCCCGTATCTGCGGGCACATTACCAGCGCCCCCTGCGTCTTCTGGCTTCTCCGGGCACCGTAACGATTCCGGGCACCGTAGCGATGACACGCGGCGCCTGGAGATGCGTTGCCTTTTTCCGGAATGTCGGGGCTCCACACGCAATGATCAATAGGTCAGCCATGCCAGCGACATCATCCGAAATCCTCTACAATTCGGTCAAGTTGCATGAAGCCGTAGTACAAGACCTCTGTAAGTTCATCTTCACCTGTGTGGTCACCGCGCCAGTAACGCCGCATTTTATTCTGTTGTTCCGGCCCTGGTATGTTGCTATTTAGAAATTTCGGGTTTGCTCGGTGTCTATTGCACTTGTTCAATTCCTGGAATTGCTCTTTCGTTATTCCAAAACCTGCCAGTTCCTGTCTATTCAGTTCTTCCTTGAAAAGTATAGTACGCAATTCAATGATTCTTTTGTCTTTTGTTGGGAAGCCAAACTCAGTAATGAACTGCCGCATCTGGCCTTCACTTTCGCAAAGAAATATGCAGTTGCGCCGAGATGGAAGATCGGGGAACTCCGTCGCACGGATTCGTTCGAGTTGTTCCTCCTTCATCCTTTGTGCTTTGGCCTTATTGCGAGCCATGGCAGTTACTGCAGGTTTTGAGAACTTTGCACCAGACTGTATTGCCACGGCTTCAAAATCTCTTGCCATCTGTTGAATCTGTTCTTCGTTGTTACCACCTTGGAAATTCCAATAGTGGGTTTCTTCCCAAAGGGTCGCAGTGAGCTGTCCTTCTTTCAAGTCATCTGCACGCCACGATGTGAAGTGAAAGTAGTTGTCTGTGCGTTTTTCAAAAGCCATGAAAACCCTCGTCTCCATCAATGATGCAACCAGCTCTTTCGCGGACGCACCACCATCTCTCGATCATAGAGAGGATGGCTGCCCAAAGGCTTTTGATTGATTGTACCGAACAGTATCGGCCACGTCAATGCAAGCCAAAGCATGAGTGTCCGCGACGCCAACGCAAGACTGGCGCCACCAGTGCATCTCCAGCGACGCAGACATGGCCGGCATCCCTATTGTTAGCGGCGGCGTAAAAGCGCTGGATGTTGGTGGAAAGCGCAGATTAGAGCCAGGCAACGAATCGGTTACAGTTCATGCTTGGATTTCGTCATCTGCGAAGATGTCGAGCGGTGG
>JAUXGL010000174.1 GCA_030622135.1 Deltaproteobacteria bacterium | reverse complement strand
TCCGGATTTGGGCTCGTCTTCTAAAATGGCCGCACGGGCCAGGCCGAAGTCCAGAACCCTTACGCGACCATCGGATCCAATGATTACATTTTCGGGCTTGAAGTCGCGGTGCACCAGCTCCGCCTCGTGGGCCGCACAAAGACCTCTTCCCGCGTCAATCAACATATCGACGATTTGCTTGCGCGAAGACTCGGTGTCACGAAGCCACCTTCTCAGCGTCCGGCCCTCGACCAGCTCCATGGCGATAAAAACATCGCCTTCAAAGGTTCCCACGTCGTACACGGCGACAACATTGGGATGAGACAGCTTTGCCAGTGCCTGGGCCTCTCTCAGCAACCGAGTCTGATGTCCGGTTGTGTCTTCTCCTTTGCCGGGTTTCATGGTCAAGAGCTTGACGGCGATTTGACGATCGAGCTCAGGGTCGTATGCCTTATAGACAATCCCCATGCCCCCTTCGCCAATCTTGTCGAGGATCACATATCGATCGATGCAGGTACCACGGGTAAGCTCCCTCCCTTTTTCCAGACCTGAATCGGCCATTATCGAGAGCTCTGTCTTTCCATCGAGATCGGATGTCTTGGATGTCATTCTCGGCTCCTCCAGACGATTTCATTTTCCAGGCCCCTTACGCTTTTTCAGCCACTCCTCCACCTCTAAAAGCTCCTTTTTCTTTTGCTCCATAGCTGGGCCTGGCTCAGCGCCTCCAGGGCCGCCTTGATGGTCTGGTCGGCCTCGACGATGGCGTATTCATCCAAAGACAGCATGAGGTCGCGCACACGTTTCACTTCCATGGTATTTTATCCCTTGTCCTCCAGCTCGCGCAGCTTGCGCAGGATGCCCAGCGGAGATTCACCGGTGGCCAGGTTCAAGAGCTTCTGCATCTTGTCCTCGTCGAGCCGGAGCTTCTTCTTTACGCGGCGCTGGTAGGCATCCTTCAGCACCTTCAACAACTCGTCGGTCTCGCAGGGCTTCTGCAGGTAGCCGAAACATCCCAGCTTGGTGCATTCCACCGCTGAATCTATCGAGCCATGACCGGTCAGGATGACCACCTCGATGTACGGATCCTTTTCCTTGAGAAGCTCGAGGACGCGCTCGCCCCGCATGCCCGGCATCTTCAGGTCCACCAGCGCCAGGTCGAATTTCTGCTTTTCGGCGGTATCGAGGGCCAGCCGGCCGTTGTTGGCCGGCGTCACGTCAAAATCCCTCAGGCCCAGGCGTTGGGTCAGCGTCTTTAGAAACCGCTCCTCGTCGTCGACGATTAACAATTTTATCTTACTTGCCATGTTTCTTCTCCTTCTCAGAAACCAATCCAGCGCCAGTAGCCGAATATGGCCCAGCCCCACAGCACAGCGAAGCCCAACAACGTGATGATGATACCATGCTTGAGGAAATCCGACAGGGTGACCAACTGTTCGCCCGTGTCCAGATCCTTGGCCAGCGAGTAAGCGATGGCGTTGTTGGGAGTGCCGATGATCAGGCAATTAGCAAACGAAGAGGCGAAGGCGGTGGACAGGCCCACCATCCAGGGGTGGGTACCCGAAACCGAGGCCATGGGCACGGTGGCGGTCGGTCAGGCTCTTGCGGAAGCGTTCCTCGTCGTCCACCACGAGGATCTTGGCTTTTTTCTTTTCGTCAACCATCTGAATCTCCGGCGGCCTGGGCTTCTTCTGAAACGGGCAAGAAGATGGAGAACGTCGAGCCGCTGCCCGGCGCGCTCTTGACCTCGATGCGACCTCCCAGCGAATCGACGATGCCGTAGCTGATGGAGAGCCCCAGGCCGGTTCCCTTCCCCACCCCCTTGGTGGTAAAAAATGGCAGGAAGATCTTCTCCAGCACTTCCCGGGTCATTCCCCGCCCGGTATCTTCGATGTCGGTGCGCACCCAGTCGTCCTCGCGGCGGGTGCGCACGGTGATCCGTCCGGTGCGGTCGATGGCATCCTTGGCGTTGTTGAGCAGGTTGAGCAGGACCTGGTCCATCTGGTTGCGGTTGACCATGACCCCGGGGAGATCGTCCTGGTAGTCGCGCACCACCTCGATGTTGGAGATCTTGAAATCCTGTTCTTTCACCTCCAGCACCCGGTCCAGGAGCAGGTTGATACCGGTGCGCTCGGGATCGGGATCGTGCTTGCGGGCGAAGGCCATGAGCTTGCCGGTAATCGAGCGTCCCCGCAACGCCGCGTCGGTGATGGCACCGAGCCTTTCGCGGAAGTCGTCCAGGTCCACTTTCTGCCCGAACTGTGGATTCATGACGTCCTTCATCATGGAGGCCTCTTCGTAGACTATCGCCAGCGGGTTGTTGATCTCGTGGGCCACGCCGGCGGCCATCTCCCCCACCGAGGCCAGCTTGGCCGCGTTGAAAAGCTGCAAGCGAAGCTCTTCCTTGGCGCTGTCCACCGATTCCAGCTTGCCGACCAGCCGGCGGGTGGAGCGGAGCACGACGGAGATGATAACGATCAAGGTCAACACCAGGAATCCCACCAGAACCAACCGGGCATGGGAGATGGGCTCGTAAGCCTTGGCCGCCGGCACCCGCACCACCAGCACCCAGTCCGCCTCGGTCAGCCAGGCCAGGGCCCGCAGGTGTTCCCGGCCGCCTACCTCCACCTCGGTCACCTCGGTCTCCGGTGACTTGGGCGGCACCTGGCTGGCCTCCGGCGCCGGGATCACCTCGCCCGAGAAGGTCTGGCGCTGCCCCTGCCGGTTGACCACGAACGCCTCGGCGTCCTTGAACAGGTAAGAACTACGCACGAACCTTCCGAACTTCTCGGGATCCACGCTCACCCGCAAGGCCCAGTGCCGATCTCCCTCGCTCCGGCGGACGGCCACGATGAAGTGCGGCTTGCCGCGGAAACCCAGGTAGACGTCGCTGATGAAGTATTCCCGTTCCTGCTTGGACAACTGCTGGAACCAGGCCTCCCGGCTGTAGTCCTTGCCCACCAGGTAGGTGTGCGGCCCGGCGTAGGCAACCAGCGTTCCGTCCGGGCGGAACAGGCCCAGATCCACGAAGCTCTTATTCTCCTCCTGCAGGCCCTGGAGATTTTTAAAAAGGGTCTCCGGGTCCGGAGGGTCGGTCAGCCATTCCGATCGAAAGGCGCTCTTGAGATTGGCCACCCGTTCGCGGAGGAAAAGATCCACGGTGTTGCGCTGGTGCTCGGCCACGGACTTCAGGTGGTTGTAAACCCCCTCGCGCATGGTGGCGTTGTACTCGAAGTGAAAGTAGGCCGAGAGAAGCAGGAGGGGCATAAGGTATACGATCAGCAACTGCCAGCGCAGCTTCCGGCGCAGTTGTTCGAAGTAGGCGTGACCGTGGCGATCCTTGTCAACCAGAGGAGAAACCAGCCGACCCTTTTTCTCAATGCGTCGCTTCACCAGGCTCCTCGGCGGTGTTTATCATCGCGCGGATCCCCTCCCCCACGCGCCCTTTCTCGAAGGCGCCGTCCAGACCGAGCTCGCGAGCGACTTTCATGTAGGGCTCCGATCTAGCATCCACCAGGGCAATGATCCGCGAGTCCGCGGAAGCCCGCCTCAGGAACCCCAGCATTTCCGGATCCTTGAGGATAGCCAAGTCGGCTGCGATGAAATCGGGCTGCGCCTGAGCGGCCGCGCGCGCCAGGTTACTGCTCCCGTCCACCTGGATCACGCACCAGATGTGCCTGCTCCGGGTCAACACCCCGGCCATCTTCTCCCTCAGGAGTGAATTGGGTTCGGCCAGCAAGACGGAAAAAGTGCGCGGCATGAAGCACTCTCCAGCGGGGGAATGCCCCCGGCAAGTTCCAGTTCATCATGACGCGTAACCCTTGGGTATCGTTGGGATCACGAAATTCCATTAGCGGTTATTGCTACACTCGCCTTCGCCAGGATGCCCCGCGGCTTGCCGCGGGGAGGAATGGCGAAGCGACCCGACGTAGCCTTGGCGAAGTCGGGTTCTTGGCTACGGCGAGTTTCGCATGTTTTCCTTTAGACGGGCACATCCTTATCCCAGATCGATGAGCCCCCGCCGGATGGCAAACCGGGTCAGATCGGAGTTGTTGCGCAGGTTGAGCTTCTCCAGGATCCGGCTCCGGTACGTCTCCACCGTGCTGACGCTCAGGCACAGCTCCGCGGCCACCTCCCGGGTGGTGGAGCCGCGGGCGAGCCGGATCAGCACCTGCAGCTCCCGGTCCGACAGGCCGGATTCGGGAGTCTCCGTCTCGGGCTGGCCCATGCGGCCCACCAGCTTATCCATGATGGCCGGGCTGATGTAGGTACCCTGGCGGGCCACCTTGCGAACCGCGGTAAGCAGTTCCTCCGGGGAAGCCCCCTTGACCACGAACCCCGAGGCCCCGGCCCGAATCACCCGGATGGCGTACTCCTCGTTGGCGTACATGGTCAAGATCAGAATCCGCGCCCCGGTTTTTTGCGGCACGATCCGCGAGGTGGTTTCCAGGCCGTCCATGTCCGGAAGGCTATAGTCCAGCAGAACCACGTCGGGCTTTAGCTTCTGGCACAGATCCACCGCCTCGCGCCCCGAGCCGGTCTCGCCCACCACCTCGATATTTTCTTCCGAATCCAGCAGGCGGCAGAGCCCGGCACGAACCAACGTGTGATCGTCCACAACCAGAACCCGAATCATGGTCACCTCTCCTTCTCCCGATTATTGAGGGGGGCACGGAAGAACACCCGGGTTCCCCCGCCGCGGGAGGACTGCATCTCAATGTGTCCATCCACCAGGCTGGCCCGCTCCTGCATTCCCTGCAAGCCCCAACCGCGCATGGCCCCGAGTTGGCCCACGTCGAAGCCCTCTCCGTCGTCGCTCACCAGGAGGGTCAGCTCGACGCTCGTTACCACCATCCGGATAGTTACCCTCGAGGGATTGGCGTGGCGCCGGATGTTGTTGAGCGACTCCTGCAGGATCCGGTAGGTGCAAAGAGCCAGGGCCTGGAGTATCGATTCGCCGTGCTCGCCCACGGAAATGTCCACATCGAATTCGCAATCGAGCCTCCGCTTGAACTCGACCACCAGGTGCAAAATGGCCGGTTCGAGGCCCAGGTCGTCCAGCAAGGGAGGACGCAGCCCGCGGCACATGCGCCGGAGCTCCTCGGTGGCCTGCTCGACCAGCAAAACCGCGTTTTTGTATGCTCCGCTGTCGTCCTCGGACTCACGGGAAATGTGCCGCTGCATCCAGCCCATCTCCAGGCGCAGGGCGGTCAGCTGCTGCCCCAACTCGTCGTGCAGCTCCCTCGATATCCTGGCGCGCTCTTCCTCCTGGGCCAAAAGCACCTTCCTCGATAGCGTAGTCTGCCGATCGCGGGCCGCCCGCAGCAATTCCATGCGGCGCAACAGCATGAGCACCAGTATGCTCAGGCCCACGGAAAGAAAGATCCCCAAGAGAGACAAGGGCAGGTTGGCGGTCCATCCGTATTTATCGGCGACTTCTTTGCGGGGAGTCATGTCCAAGCGCCAGGTGCGATTGCGGATGGCGAAACTGACCAGCGATTTCGTGGAAGCCTGGTTGAAATCCCAAGCGGCGGCCCCGGGGATGGAGCGAAAGAGGATCTGCCCGCCGTCTTGGATGATGAATTGAAACTCCGAGCGAATCCGTTCGTGGAAGCAATCTTCGATCAGTGTCTTGGTGCGAAAGTCCGCGATCAGGTAGCCGAGAAACTCCCGGCCCCGTCGCAGGGGCAACACGGCATACACGGTAATAGTGCCCTGCGCGGATTCGAACGGTTCCGAGAGCACGGCCTTTCCGGTGCGCAGGACTTCGTCGAGCACCTCGACGCGCGCGGGATCCAGCACCACCTGGAAGAGGGGCACCTCCGGCGGGATCACCCATCCCGGGCTCCTGTCCGGCGGAACCAGGCCCACCGCGTAGTAACCGGGCAGATCCTTCATCAGGACGGAGGCGAACTCCTCGAACCTTCTTTGAGAGAAATCCCGGGTCTCGTGGGTAGACCAGCGCCGGGCGAAGATGGAGGCCACCCGCAGGTGCAAATCCATGAACACCTCCAGGCGCCGAGCCGCCTGCGCGCAGACCTCCTCGGTACGCTGGGAGAGCAGGAAATGCTGGTGCTGGATCTGCTGCCGCCAGACCAGGATGGTCAAGGTGGCCAGCGCGGCGAACACCGCGGCGGTAATGAGCCCGGCGGATACGAACCGCGGCAGTTTGGTCCCTTTTTCAGGCAAATCCGAAATCCATCAGCTCGACAGCACCGGCATGCCCATCAGCGGCCAGATCAACAGGACGAACAGCCCCAAGACGATCATCATGATTATGCTGGCGGGGATGCCGCACAAGAAGAATTCTTTCGTCGAAAACTGGTTGCTGGCGTAAGCGATGGCGTTGGGGGCCGCGCCGACCAACAACAGAAAGGGCATGCCCGCGGTGACCAAACTGGCGTAGAGCACCACCTCGGGGGACACGTTCAGGTAGGGGGCGATGACCAGGGCCACCGGCAGGGAGATGGCGATGGCCGCCACGTTCATGATGAAGTTGGTCATCAACATCACGAAGAAGGCGATGCCCATCACGAACAGAAACCAGGGGGCCTGCTGAAACATGGTAAGCCAGTGAACCGCCAACCACTTGGCCGCGCCGGTCTGCCACAGGCAAAAACCAATGCTCATGGCCCCGCCGAAGAGCAGGATAATGTTCCAGGGGATCTCCTCCAAATCTTCGATCTTCAGTATCTTAAAGGCGAAAAAGAGCACCGTGGCCGTAAGAATCACCGCGCTCTTGTGGAGGAAATCCAGCCCGGGGATAAAGGAACGCAGTCCCAAGAGAGTGATCGCCGAGAACACGATGACCAGGGTGAGAACCTCCTGTCTGGTTATGGGGCCCATGCTTGCGTACAGCTTCCGGGCACGATCGCGCAGGCCGGGGATGCGCTTCTTCTCCGGCCGGAAGTAGACCATGAAGTAGATCCACAGCAGGATGGTCATGATCACGCCCACCGGAAGCATGTACCAGGTCAGCTCGAAGAAGGAGACGGTTCTTTTGGTGATGTCGCGGAAGAAACCGATGGCCATCGCGCCCCGGGCGGCGCCCAGGAGCGTAATTATGCTGCCCGCCCCGGCCACGTAGGCCATGCCCATGAACAAGTTCTTGCCAAACTTGGTGGGCCCCTCCTTGTCTGTGTACAGAGAGTGGATGGCCAAAAACAGGGGATAGACGGTAGCGGCCACGGCTGTGTGGGCCATGATCAGGGTGAGCCCCGACGTCAAGACGAAGCATCCCAGCAAGATCATGCTGGTTCGCTCCCCGACCAGGACCAGCATCTTGTAGGCGATGCGCCGGGTCAGCCCGGTCTTGGTGAAGACCATGCCGATGGTGAGCGAACCCAGGATGAACCAGACCGAGGGGTCCAAGAAGTCGGTGAAGGCCACCCGGGCCGGGCGGATCAGCATCAGCGCCTGAATAACGCCGACGGCGATGCTGGTCACACCGATGGGCACCACCTCGGCAACCCACCAGGTGACCGTAAACAGGAACAGGCCCAGGGCGGCCTTGCCCTCGGGGGACAGGACGAACACCTTCCCCTCCGGATCCACCGCGTCGGGCCAGGACGGCGAGAAATAGGCCAGGCAGAAAAGACCCGGCCCCAGGAGCATCAAGAGGGTCCGTTTCAGATCGAAACGGTGCTCGGTTCCCGGCAACCGGCCATCGCTGCCCACGACGGCCAGAGCCATATCGCCTTCGCCTGAGTATTCCGGCCCGTGATCCATGAAAACCTACCCTGTGGTCATTATGGTCATCCACTAGATGCTGTCCGCGGCACGCACGATATGCGCCATCTCGCGGAACAGCTCCACCGAACGGACAACCCCCACCACTTTGCAATCTTTCAGAACCGGAAGCAGCGTCATCCCGTAACCAACCATCTCGTAGACACCCTTGATGATGTGGTCGTGGTGCTCCAGGGCAACCTGGATGGACCGCATGACCGAACGGACCGGCCGGTTGGCTTGTTCATGAATGCCCTCGACCATCGAATCGTATGAGAGCTCGGACAGGTTCGGATCGACGCTCACGTCGAAGAGCTTCTTGCGATAGTTCAACGGCTGGGTCACCAGGTGCTTGGGCTCCAGCCCGCGCATGATGTCCCGCCGCCGCACCGTGCCGACGAGTTGACCGGACGCCTCCAGCACCAAAAGAACCCGGGGCAGAGACTTGCGCCCGTTCACCTCCAGCTGCGACTGCTCCATCTTCTCAATGGCCTCCCGCAGCGTGTTCTCCGGGATCACGCTGGGGTAGTCGGCAATGGGGATCATGATGTCCCCGATTCTCAGTGTTTCGAGTCTCTGCGACGGGCTCACGGGGTCACCTACCTTGTTTAAGGTGTTCGCCGGAAAAGGATACGGAAAACGATTTGCGAATGCAAGGCTTGCGCATATACCCAAAGATGTCTAGACTTGCCGGAGGTCTTTGAAAAATGGGGGCGAACTGGTTTCGACGGGGGTGTGAACTCCGAGCCGCATGTCGGGGCTCCCCGGACCCCGTAAAAACTGGGGTACTTAATAGCTGCCAACAACGAGCTAGCACTGGCTGCATAAGTCAGCCACGTCCGCCCGTCCCTCTCCTGTGGGGGCGGAGTCGGGCGCCAAACAGCAGGATAGCCGACCCGGGCTCCCGAGACCGGCGACGCGAAACTCAACTCGGGATCGCGCCTGAGGATGCCCGCCCGTGGGCGTCGTTAGGTGTTAAATCAAACGCGGGCTAAGCATGTAGTGGTATCGGTCGAATCACTCTCGGACGCGGGTTCGATTCCCGCCGCCTCCATCCTCCGCTCACAGCTAGCGCCGTGAGCTACGGCTGGCAGGCCATCGCTGTTGCCTTTGCGCTGCCTATTTGTTCCCAGGCCAGAAATGCTTATTTGAAAAAGCCCGCCCCGATCCCGACTACAAATAACTCTCAAACTTCCACGCCATCTCAATCTCCCGAAACGCAAAGTAGGCCCTGATTCTCCAAGGTCGAAACTTGCTCGTATATGGCTGGCGTCAATTACTTCTTTGCCCCAACGACAATTACTTTCCCTCATGTTTGAGGGGGACGAAGTCCCCCGGATCAGTGCCGATTCCGCTGATAGGAATCGGCTTCCTTCCTCTCCCTCCGGCCCTGGGGGCCGGAGTTCCGCCCCCGCGGGGGCGGAACTGTAGGATATTTGAATACACTGTCTCGTCATCTCACTTCTTTGCCGGCTTCTTGTCCTGCACAGCGTTGCGGCGCTTGGCCTCTCTGCCGCGGACGCTCTCGCCGGGGAGTTCCAGAATCGTGGCGTGATGCACTACCCGGTCGATGGCAGCGGCGGTGGTCATCGGGTCCTTGAAGATGCGGTCCCACTGAGAGAAGACCAGGTTGCTGCTGATCATCACACTGCGCCGCTCGTACCGCTCGCCGAGAAACGTGAAGAGTACCTCCATCTCGTCGCGGTCCTGCTGGATGTAGCCAATGTCGTCGATGATGACGGCGGCGTAGCGGTCCAGCTTGCGTAGCTCCTGCTCCAGCAGAAGCTCCCGCTTGGCGACCAGGAGCCGCTGCACCAACCGGTAGGCCGGTGTGAAGAGCACCCGGTAACCGCGGCTGACCAGCTCGTGACCGATGGCGCACAGCAGATGCGTCTTCCCTCTGCCGGGAAGGCCAAAGGACAGGATGTTCTCGGCGCGTTCGACGAAGCTACCGTCGCAAAGGGTCGGCACCTGTCGTCGCACCTTGACCGGCAGAAGACCGAGATCGAGCGTGTCGAGGTTCTTGTCCCGGGGCAAGCACGACTGCTTGAGCAGTCGCTCCGTGCGACGGCGCTCACGGTCGGCGAGCTCCACCTCGGACAGGTGGTGCAGGTACTGGCTGAAGCCCCAGCTCTCGCGCTCCGCCTGACGGGCAAGCTCCTCGTGCTGGGCGACGAAGCTCGGCAGTCGCAGCGAGCGTAGCAGGACATCGAGGCTCTGTGATGTCACGTTCATGTCGGTCATGACGGCACCCCCATCGACATGGTCAAATTGTCGGATTCTGCCGAATACGCCACGTAGGGCCAGATTTGAGACGTTTCAGGCGTCTGCATCTGCACCCGCGTCTGGACGCAATCGACCTCGTGCCGGGCTGGTAGATGAGGCGCGCGCAGCAGGACATCGAGGCCCTGCGGTGTCACGTTCGTATGGGTCATGACTGCACCTCCTCGGCCACCTCGAGCAGATCGTCGTATTCGGCCAAATTCGCCGCGTAGGGCGCCATTTGAGGCACTTCAGGCTGTTTGGGCTGCACCAGCTCCTGAACGCGGTCGGCGTCCGGAGTGACGTGGGTCTCCAGCATCAGCGCCAGGGCCGCCTCTACCTCTGATTCGCTCACAGACGCCGCCTGATGCAAGATCCGCAGGTAGTGCAGGTCTGCCTCCCGGCCGTGGCCAAACGCCTCACACAGCGCGTCGTAGGCCCGCCTAAACAGCAACCCCGGGAAGAGCTCCTCCCGGTAGCGGTAACGCGGAAACGCCCCGGGCTTGTCGACCAGCGACCAGATGATGTGGCGGTAGTCGATGCGGTGGCCGTTGCGCCCCAAGAGCCGCTCTATCGTGAGCTGGTGGATGTCTCCGTAGAAGACCTCGATCCGGTCCTCGTAGATGCGCACCTTCACCTTCTCGTAGATCAGTCGCGATGGCACCGAGTAGGTGTTGTGCTTAATCCGGATCGTGCTGCGGCTAGTCACCGGCAGTTGCTCCACCGTGTATTCCGGCAGTCGGTTCACACGCAGCGGTTTCATCGCCGCAAGTTCCTCGGTGACCC
>JAUXGL010000065.1 GCA_030622135.1 Deltaproteobacteria bacterium | reverse complement strand
GGGGGGTGGTTGGGGAGTTTGGGGATGGGGGTGCCGTCGGGGCGGCCGGGGCTTTTTTTGCGCTCGGTGGGGACGTCGAATTCCTTGTCGAGCAAATCCGGAGGAACCGGCGGCTGGCTGCCTGAGGAGATGGCCGAGAAGGGTTGCTCGTCCCGGTCCAGTTGCCTGGAGGCCTGCTCGCCGGCTTCGTGGAGCAGCTGGCGGAAGGGGTCGGACAGGGAGGGTTTTCCGCCGAGCTTCATGGCTCTCCGGCCGGGCACGGTGCCCGCGGTGGCCTTGAAGCTGTCGGTGCTCATGCGGGTGGGGGTTTCCAGCTCGCCTTTTTTCGCCTTGACTTGCTCGTCCGCGCCGACGCGCTTTAGGATCTTGCGCGCCCGCTGGTTATCGGGATCTAGATCGATTACTTTCAGGCAGGCCTCGGAGGCTGCCTTGTGCTGGCTGCGGGCCAGAAAAATCTCCGCGGCGATCAGGTAGGCCTCTGGGTTGTCCTTGCCCAGTCCCAAGGCGGTCTTGATCTCCGCGAAGGCCTCCTGGTAGCGGAAGAGGTAGAACAGCACTCGGGCATAAGCCAAGTGGCCGTCGGAGAAATCCAGGTTAGTCTCCAGCCCCAGTCGGCAGATGTCCTCGGCCTCGGTCAGCCGGCCCCGGCGGATCAGGGCCTCGGCCAGGGCCGCAAAGACGCGGGATTTGGAATCCTGCTTGAGGATCTGGAAGTAATCTTGGATTTGCGAGTCCGATGGGGGGGTACGATCCTTGAAAGAAGGTTTCATATTTCCCAGGCAGGTCATGCTTGACGGGAGAATTGTAGCAGAGCAAGATGATCCTGTCAAAACGGACAGTTGCCCAATACGCCATTGGGGGATTTCGTTGGAGACTGCTGCGAGATGAAGTGGCTTTCGAGAACCGGGGACATGCTTCTCAGGCCACGGATTGTCTTCGAGAGGATTCTTCATGGCCGGGAAGGGGGGATCGGGGACGTTATGCTGTTGATGGCATTCGTCATGTTGGGCACCGCGCCGGTGGAGGTGGCCATGGCGCTAAGCTCGCCCGGCGGAATCCTGATCAAGATCCTGTCCATGTACGTACGCTTCTGCCTACTGCCGCTGGTCGTCTGCGTGGCCCTGGCGCTGGTCCTGGTGGGGATCGAGCGCTTCCGGGGCCAGAAGGTGCCCATCGAGAGCGTGATGGCTGCGTGCGCCTACCTGTGGGTTCCCGTCGGGGTGATGGGGTTGCTCGGTTCCATGCTGCGCGTGTTGGGGCTGGATCTGTGGTTCTTGCCGCACATGCCCCTGGGCATTTTCATAAAGATCCAGCCGTCCATCTGGATGATCCTGCTGCGGGCGGTTTGTGCTTACGGGTGGAGTGCCTACCTGATCTGGGTGCTGGTCAGGGTCCTGCGTGGCGGGAAGATTGATGAGCCGGGGACGTACGGGCCCGGGCGCTTCGTCCTGGGAGGCTGGGTGCTTTTGGCCTATATCTCCGGGGGTCTCTTCGTGGGGATTCACTACGACTCTATTCGGCCGGTGCGCCCGGGCGATGTGGCCCAGGATTTCGAGCTGCGCCGCGCGGATTCCAGGGGCAGTGTTAAGCTCTCTTCCCTGGCCGGCCGGGTGGTGCTGCTGGATTTCTGGGGCACCTGGTGTCCCAAGTGCGTCGAGCACATGGATGTGGTCATCGAGTTTGCCCGGACCCATCCCGACGTTGCGGTCCTGGCCGTCCACCAGGGGGGTTCTCCGGAGGAGGTCGGGAAGTTCATCAAAGCTCGGGAGTGGGCCGGCGCGGTCTTCCTGGTAGACGATCTGGGCATGGCCTCGGCGGCCTACCGGGCGGAGTCGGTTCCGGCTTATTTCGTAATCGGCCCGGATGGACGCATCCGGGCGGTGCGCCTCGGGGTGCCGCCCGAGGGCTGGCTGGAGCAACAAGCGTGGGCCGAATGAACGTCTCCATCGCCGTATTTGTCCTTTTGGACGCCGACGGCGAGGATGGTAGCCAGCGCTTTCATGCGATGGTTTTTAGAAACTCCACCACGTGGGCCAGCTCCTCCCAGGTGGTGTTCCGGCCCAGAGAGAAGCGCAGGGTGCCCATGCCCACTTTCTTGGGGATGCCCATCGCTTCGAGGACCGGGGAGATTTGCACGGATCCCGCGTGGCAGGCCGCGCCGGTCGAAGCGGCCACGCCATGTTCCTCCAGCTTCGAGAGGATCTGTGAGCCGTCCTGGCCGACGAAAGATACGTTTTGGGTGTTGGGCAGCCTTTCTTCCGGATGTCCGTTGATAACGACCCGGTCGCCGTAGGCTTCTTTCAATTTGTCCCAGAATCGATCGCGGAGCTTTTGGGTTTTCTGCATGCCGATGTGCGACCCGGCCAGTTCGCAGGCCGCTCCCAGGCCGACGTCCAGGAGCACGTTCTCGGTCCCCGCCCGGCGGCCGGACTCGTGACCGGCGCCGTGGACGAAAGGCTCGGGTTCCACGCCCGATCGGATGTACAGGGCGCCGACTCCCTTGGGGGCGTAGAGCTTGTGACCGGCGATGGAGAGCATGTCCACGCCGAGGTCTTCTACCCGAGTCGGGATCTTGCCGGCGGACTGGGCCGCGTCGGTATGGAACCAGACGCCGCGTTCTTTGGTGATCTTCGATACCTCTTCGATGGGGTGGAGGGTGCCGGTCTCGTTGTTGGCGTGCATGAGGGTGACCAGGATGGTTTTGTCGGTAATCGCTCTTCTCACGTCGTCGGGATCTACCCGGCCGTCGCGATCCACAGGCAGGCAGGTGACCTCGGCACCAAGGGTTTCCAGGAACCGGCAAGGCTTGACAACCGCCGGGTGCTCGGTGGCGGCGGTGATGATGTGGTTGCCCTTCTCGCGTAGTTCGAAGAAGGTCCCCTTGATGGCGAAGTTGTTAGACTCGGTGCCCCCCGAGGTGAACACGATCTCCGAGGGCAAGCAGCCGAGCAGACCGGCCACCCGGGCGCGGGCTCGCTTCACCGCCGCGCGGGCCGGGGCTCCCGCCCAGTGACCGGCGGACGGGTTACCGTGGTGGTCTTCGAGGTAGGGACGCATGGCCTCGGCCACCTCGGGGGCGATGGGGGTGGATGCGTTGTAGTCGAGGTAGATTTGGTTCATTCGGTCGAACCTCCAACCGGATGATCCCGCCGGAGTTGCCGCCGTGTCAAGGCATCTGGCAGTCGTCGGGGGATGCTCGGGTGATTAAAAAATCTTATGTGCCGAAGATCACTTCGCGGAGGTCGGATACGGTCGCGCACAAGAAGTCGGCGCCGGTTTTGCGGATACCCTCGCCTCGGTCGAGGCCCCAGAGCACGCCGCAGGTCTTGACTCCGGCCGCGCGACCGGCCTGGATGTCGTTTTCGAAGTCTCCTACCATGAGTCCGAAACCGGGTTCGACGCCCAGGCGCTCGCAGGCCAGGAACAAGGGATTGGGATTGGGCTTCAGCTCGGCCTCGTCGCCGCCAACCATGGCGTCGACGTATGCGGACATGCCCAGGCCGTCTAAGATGATTTTTGAGAAGCGGGCGGGCTTGTTGGTCACCACCCCCACCGGGTGGTTTTTCAGATCGCGCAGCAGGTCCATGATCCCGGGGAAGGGCACCGTGTGCACCAGGCAGTTTTCCCGATAGTCCGCCCGGAAATCCTCGACCGCCGCATCGATATCCAGGCCCGCATGCGCACTCAGGGTTTGAGTCATAAACCGCCGGATCCCGTCGCCGACGAAGGAAATGATCTTTTTCTCCGGCAACGGTTCCAGCCCCAGCCGCACCAGGGTTCGGTTGGTTGCCAGGGCGATGTCTTTGCCGGAGTCTGCCAGGGTTCCGTCGAGATCGAAGAGGATGGGTGTGAACCTGGATTTCATATCGGGTGCCACCATATCACGAGAAATCTTGTACTGAAAGCTGATTGCTGATAATCGAAGAGCAACGGTGATTGTCCTCCAGGGGGACAAAAAGTGAGTTCCGATCAGCCCCCCGAGCAGCAACCCCTGGCCCAGATTGTCCGCCGCCGGATCAAGATCTTGCTGGATCGTCTGGGCTCCCACCACGCCCCCGATCTTTACCGCCGCGTCATCCGCGAAGTCGAACGGGCTCTCATCGAGGAAGCTCTTCAGCGCTCGAAGGGTTCCCAAACCAAGGCCGCCAAGATCCTAGGCATCCACAGAAACACTCTGCGCGCCCGCATGCAGGCGCTGGGTGTCCGATCTCCGTTCCGGCGCCGACGCTTGGTTAACCCGTGAATGGGTGAGCGTTCCCCCGCCTTCGCAGAAAGCCAAAGGGGGTGGGGGATTGTGGGGTGGGTGGGTCAATTGCAAATCAGGGGTTGGGCTGCACCCCCATACGGTCCGGAATCCCACCGGTAAGTGCCTGTATTTACTGCGACACTTCTTGGCACGCAAATTGTATTTCTTTTGTGTGGCCGCACGACCGAAAGGAGCCCAAGATGCGATCGTCTTTTTCCTTGACCCTGCTTATTGTCTTCCTGGTTGTTCCCTCCATCGCCTCGGGCGAGAATCTGAAACTCGGCGGTTCTGAGATGAGGGAAGAACATCGCTTCGGTTCGGCAGATCCGCAACCGGCGGGTGCCCCGTCCCCCAAGATCGCCAAGATCGCTAGGGTCACAGTCGTCGGCCAAGCCGACAATCCTCCCGCCGGGGAGGTTTTCGAGTCAGTGGAGAATACAGAGGCTGAGGGCTTCGTCATTTTCTTCGGCGCCGGCGCCGCGCTGATGGTTCCCTACCGGGTCTCTGACGGCGCCATGGACAGCCGGGTGCTGAGCGAGTTTTCGTTGAGTTGGGCGCCGTTCGGCATCGTGGGGGAGATCGGTGCGGACGTGGCCATAACCAGGAGTTCGAGCTTCCTGTTCCGGCCCAACTTGAAGTTCTATTTCGTAAAGCACGATATCTTTTCCCTCTATCTGGAGGGTTCTTGCGCGATTTTTTCCGGTCCCGACGACACCCACGTGGGTGGAGGCGGCGCACTCGGATTGGTATTCGGCGTGATGGAGCATCTGGCCGTAGAATTTAGAGCTGGTGGTTCCGCCTTTTCCATGTCGGAGCAGTCGTCCAGTGCGCTGCTGGACGGCGCCCCGTATAGAGAAGGCTCGGAAGCGACGCCTGGTCTCGTGCTGCTTCCCTCCGTGAGCGCCCGATTGATGGCCAGGTTCTAAGGAGAGGGTCATGAGCGCCGAGCTGTCCATATACGCCGATCGCCTCGACGATGTGGCCGAAACCTTTATCGGCAGAATGCTGGCGCCCGGAGATTCCGAGTCGGACGTGTCCATCTGCCTGCGGCGTCCCTGGTGGAAGACGGGCATATATACCGGTCTGGTGTGTGGGGTGGTTGTCGGTCTGGTGGCATATCTTTCGATCCCGGGTTCCGGACGCCTGCCCGGGCAGGAGCCCGTCGCCACGGCCGGGGTGGCCCGGGCGGTGGTCCCCCAGCCGGATTGGCCGCGGCCGCAACCCGTAGTGGAGGCGGAATTGGGCCGGGAACCAGTTGGGCGCAAAAACATTACTCCCCGGATCCGGCGCTTTAAAAAGCAGATACGGCACCGGGTCGGGCGGAACGATCATAAAGCCGTTCGGCGGCTGCTTTCCCTGGGATGGCATCGCTACCGTGTTGGAAAGTACCAGAAGGCGTCGGTTGCGTTTGCGCGAGCGGTGCACCTGAACCCCAGCACCACCAGCGGTTACTACGGGCTGGCCATCAGCCTCTTCGAGCAAGGGCACAACCAGGTGGCCCTGCGGGTGTTGAAGAGAGCAGCGGGCAAGCGCGGCAAGAAAGCCGGCGCTTGGGTGCTTCTGGGGTCCGTCTATCAGTGGTTGGGCCAGGAACAAAAGGCCCGGAAGATGTACCGACGCTACCTCCGCCGGCGGCCATCCGGGGCCTTCGCCCGGGACGTCCGCTCCCTCCTGGCCCGCGAGCGCTTGCCGGTCCTGGCCTTTCCGGATATCGACGATTGAGGAGCTTGGTTAAAGACCGGCGCGGGTACGTATGAGGCCGTACTTGGCTTCTTGGGCGCGGCTCCCCGCGGGCCACTTCAGCAGGTAATGCCGGTAGGTCTGATAGGCTTCCTTCAGGCGGTTGAGCTTTTCCAGGCAGACGGCCTTTAATAAGATCGCCTCGTCGCGACTGGGGCTTTCCGGATCGGCCAGGTAGTTCTCCAGGCGGTGCAGGACTACGTTCCAGCGCCCGCGAGCGATGTCCGCGCGCAGGTCGTCGAAGATCCAGCGGGTGTCCTTGTACATGTGCTCCACCAGGGACACGATGGTGTCGGGCGCTTCTTCCCTCGGCTCCGTTTTGGTCTCCTGCCCTGGTGGTTCTTGGGGCTTGGGTTTTTTCTCCTCGACTGCGGGCGGTGTATCTTTTGCCGGCGCGGGAGGTGTCCCGGGAAGGAAGGGTTGCATCAGCCCGCGCATCTTCTTGCCCAGAGCGGTCAGGCGAACCGCTGCCTTCTTTTTCGCCAGGGAGATTTGTTCCCCGTCCCGGACTTCGAAGCCGGCTTCCGGCAGGTCGCTGCGGGTGACTTTGACGGCGCCTTTAAAGACACCCACCACGAGCTGTTGCTCCCTTATCTTCAAGACCGCAAACAGCGTCCCGGTAACTCGTACGGTACCGAAGCCGGCCACAATCGAGAAGGATCTTTCCGCCTGGCGGGGGCTCACTTCACAGGTTACGTGGCCTCGGTCGAGGATCAGACGGTCGCCCCGGTGGCTGAGGGTTTCGAGTTGCACGCTGGACTTCTCCCCTATAAGGATCCGGCTCTGGTCGTCCATGACCAGCAGCGCCGTGGATTTGGCCGATGCCACCAGGATGTCTCCCCCTCGGATCTTCGCGTTCGCGGCCAGGGGGGTCCGGGTGGTTTCGGCCTTGCTTTTTTTTGTGACCTTGCCGGTCGTGCGGATCACCCGTGCGAACACGGGGGGCGGTTCCACCTTTAAGTGTCCCGGCTTCTCACGGGGCTCGGCGGGGGTTGGGGGAGTCACGCCGTAGGAGGGTGGCTCCACCGGCGCGGGAGGCTCGATGGCCGGGCGCAAGACGATAAAGAGGATCAGAGCGGCGACGGCTGCCGCGACCGGGGCCCAGAACACCGGCCGGCGCCATCCGGCGGGCTTGCGCCCCAGACTGGAGACGTCGAAGTCTTGCTTCCGCTTTGCTTGGGGAACCGGCGCCTGGCGCACCTTTCGGGTGAGTCGCGCGGCTTCTAAGAGATCTGAAACGGTCGCTCGGCAGGCGGGACAGGATTCCAGGTGTGTACTGAAAGCCTCGGCGCTCTTTGGATCCATCTCACCGTAGGCGAACTCTACCTGGTCGCCGGGATGGTAGGGACATTTGGGGGCGGTCATCTCTTGGCTCCCTTGGTGTGCTGGCGCGCATGCTTCAGCGCGCGCGCAAGCTCCCGCCGGGCGTAGAACAGCCGGGAACGCACGGTGGGTATGGGCGCGTTTTGCATGGAAGCGATCTCCTCGGTTGGTACCTCCATCAAGTCGTGAAGAACCAGCACCGTGCGCTTGGGATCCTTGATCCGGGTCAATGCCTTCTGGAGGTGCAGGATGTCCTCGATCATCTCCGTCACCTCGGACGGATCCGCGCGGGGATCCGCCTGGGGCGGGGCGTCTTCCAGGCCCACGGTAGCTTTCTGCCGCTTTTTTATTCTCAAGCGATCCATGGCCACGTGCACGCAGATCCGGTACAGCCAAGTGGAGAGCTTGCTGCGGCCCTCGAACCGATCGAGGGTCCGGTACACCTTGACAAACACCGTCTGGACCAGATCATCCAGGTCGGCAACCGGTCCCAGGATGCGGAAAAGCACCGCACGGGCCTCACCCTGGTGGCGTTGGTACAATTGCCGCCAGGATGCCTGGTTGCCCTCCAGGCATCCCTGGATCAGGTCCCGCTCTTCTTTTCGCTGGAGCCGGATGCCTCCAGTACATTTGTCGTCGCTGACCCGCGCCATGTTCACGAAATAATGCTAGCAACGCATGCTTCCGGTCAAGTTCTCAGAAGGGAAGGAATTGCCTGACAGCGTTGTTACCTGTATTAGGTACATGGTGAGGGTATATCGACAACATGTTGTCGATAATGCTTGTAGCCACGATAATGAGAGGGATAACCATGAGTCACGTCCACCGATTTTCCTACCTACTTGTAATTCCGCTAGTTTTAGCCGGACGTCTGGCGGGAGGGGCGGAGATCCTCTGGCAGGAGCGTTCCGAGACGGCCTCCCCGGTGTTGCCGCGGGGCTACAGCCCGCTGCCCTCGTTGTCCGGCCTGATCAAGGAGCTAAAGCCGGCGGTGGTGAACATCCACACCACCCAGGTGTTGAAGCCCCGCCTGCGGCGCAGCCAGTCTCCCCGGGATTCTCGGCTGGAGGGGTTCTTCGGTCCGGATCCTTTCGAACATTACTTTGGGGCTCCCCGGGGTGAGAGGAAGTTTCCTTCCCTGGGATCGGGCTTCATCATTAGCACCGACGGGTACATTCTCACCAACTATCACGTGGTAAGAAACGCCACGGAGATCAGGGTGAAGCTGGCCGACGAACGCACTTACCAGGCCAAGTTGGTCGGTGGTGATCAGAAGACCGACGTGGCCCTGCTCAAGGTGAGTGCCAAGGGAAAGTTGCCCACGGTTTACCTGGGCAACTCCGACAAGCTGGAAGTGGGAGACTGGGCAATTGCCATCGGCAGCCCCTTCGGACTCGGTTACACGGTTACCACCGGTATCATCAGCGGCAAAGATCGGGTGATCGGCCATGGTCCCTACGACGATTTCCTGCAGACGGATGCATCCATCAACCCGGGCAACTCGGGAGGGCCGCTGTTCGACGCTTCGGGGAACGTGGTGGGGATAAACACGGCCATCGTTGCCGGGGGAACCGGGATCGGCTTCGCGGTTCCCATCAACCTGGCCAAGGAGCTGCTCCCGCAGCTTCGCCGGACCGGAAAAGTGAAGCGGGGCTGGTTGGGTGTGGGCATCCAGGATCTCACCAAGGACCTGGCCGGGGAGTTCGGTGTCCCGGGCAAGAGCGGGGTGCTGATAGCGCAGGTGTTCGAGGGGAGCCCCGCCGAGAAGGGTGGCCTGCGGGCTGGTGATATCATCATGTCGCTGAATGGGCGGCGAGTGGGCGAGACCCGGGAGCTGACGCGTCGGGTGGCCGTCCTGTCGCCGGAGAGCCAGGCTTACCTCCAAGTGTTCAGAGGGGGAAAGACGAAAAGGGTGACCGTCAAGCTGTCCGAGCGGGAAGCCGGTGAGGCCGTGGCGCTCGGCCGGTCCGGAAAGAGTGCGGAAGAGATGTCTCTGGGTCTGACCTTGGCCCCGTTGACTCCGGAGAAGGCCCGTCGGTTGGGTGTGGACGAGCGCATCCGCGGGCTGGTGGTAACCGGCGTGGACCGCACGGGTCCCACCGCGGGCTTCATCCGGCCCGGCGACATCGTGGTCGCGGTCAACCGCAGTTCCGTTCGTTCGCTGAATGATTTTCAAAGAGCGCTGGGAAAAGGGAGCAAGGTTCTGCTCCTGATCCAACGCGGCTCTTCGCAATTGTTTCTGGTCGTCGGGCGGTGACCTATTGCCTTTCCATCGCCGGCTTCGATCCCACCGCCGGCGCCGGGGTTCTGGCCGACTTTGAGACCTTCTACACGCTTTCGATTCAGGCCCGGGCGGTCGTCACCGCGGTCACCGCGCAGAACCAGCGGCGGGTGCTTTCCATCGAGGCGCTTTCCCCCCGGTGCATCAAAGAGCAGCTCGACGCGTTGCTTTTGGAGGGCCGGCCCGCCGCCGTGAAAGTGGGCATGCTCGCCACCGCCGCGGTGGCCCGCGAGGTTGCCTGCCTGCTCGGCCGCCTCGGGGATGTCCCCGTGGTCCTGGACCCGGTCTTGCGGGCCTCCAGCGGCCGGGCGCTTCTGGAGCCGAGAGGAATCCCGGTGCTTCGCAAGACGCTCTTGCCCTTGGCAACCGTGATAACCCCCAACCGCCGGGAGGCCGAAAAGCTGCTTGGCAGAAAAATCCGCGGCCGGCCGGGACTGATCCGGGCCGCAAAAGACCTGCTCAATCTGGGCCCCCAGGCCGCGGTGATCACCGGCGGCGACGCCCGGGGCGCACTTGTGGACGTTTTGGCCGACGCCCGCGGCGTGAAGATCCTAGAAGGCAAACGAATCCGCACCGGCATGGTCCGCGGCACCGGCTGCCGCTATAGCTCGGCATTGGCGGTGTATCTGGCTAAGGGAAGATCGATCCGCGAGGCGGCCAGGAGAGCTCAGGAATATATTCGTCGCTACTTGGCGTCAACCTAACCCCCCGGCTCCGCCGCTCCCCTTCCCGACACGGGAAGGGGGATCGTTCTTGACTTGACAGGCATTTCAGGTCAAAGCCCCTCCCCGTTCTTCCAACCCCATCACACAATTCCCTTCCTCCGGCGCCTCCTGGTGCATCTGGTTGACCACTCGGAGTAGGTCCTGGCCGATCTTGATGGTGGGGTTGGGGAACGTCACCAAGGCGGCGGTGATGGTGATGGCTTCGACTTTTCCCTTGGGTGGGGGAACCAGTTTTTGGCGGATGCGTTCGATGGCCGCGCGGGCTCCCTGGGTGGGGGTCTCGGGTAGCAGGAGGATGAACTCGTTCTCTTCCATCCGGTAGATGCGATCCACCACGCGGAGGGTCTGCTGCAGGACGGTGATGACCGCACCGGTGAGGGTCGCGGCGCTTTGTTGGCCCTGCACGGCGCGCACGTTTTCGTAACGATCGATGGAGAACAGCACGCAGCTGAGCGTGTGCTCGTAGCGCTGGGCCCTCTGGAATTCGTACTCCAGCCCGGTGCGGAGTTGGCGGAAGCCGCCCACTCGCCCGGGAGCGTCGAGCTCGCCTATCTTTTTAAGCTTTTGCTCGGCCTCGTGGAGCTGGCGCCGCCAGCGGCGCGAGTCGATGGCGGTGCGGATGCGCCGCTGCAGCTCGAATAGCCTAAAGGGCTTGGTCACGTAGTCATCCGCTCCCAGGTCGATGCCCTGCATCTTGCTGTCCATGTCGTCCAGCGCGGTGACGATGATGATGGGCAGATCCTCGGTCTCTTCCCGGGAGCGCAGCTCCAGGCAGACCTCGAACCCGTCTTTCCCGGCCATCATGACGTCCAGCAGCATCAGGTCGGGCGGGTTTTTGACGGCCTTTTCGATGGCCTGGTTGCCGTTGTGCGCCTCCACGACCGCGTAGCCTGCGCTCTCGCAGAGTTCGCGCATTAGCGCGGTGTTGAACTGGTCGTCCTCGACAATCATTATGGTTTCTTTGTCAGTCATCTTCTAAAACGGTTCAGCCTCGCCGTGGGCCAGATTCTCGAACCGGGTGTACTCCTTGAAGAAACGCAGGTTAACCGTACCGGTGGGGCCGTTGCGCTGCTTGCCGACGATGACGTCCGCCAGGCCCTCCTTGTCCTTGTCCTGGGTGTATTCCTCTTCCCTAAATACGAACAGGATGACGTCGGCGTCCTGCTCGATGGCTCCGGATTCTCGCAAGTCGGACAGCTGGGGTCGCTTGGATTCGCGGGACTCGGGTTTACGGGAGAGCTGGCTGAGGGCAATGACGGGGACGTTTAGCTCCTTGGCCAGGCCCTTCAGTGAGCGGGAAATCTCCGAGATCTCCCGCTCGCGGCTTTCCACTCGCTTGCCCAGGCTGGACAGCTGGAGGTAGTCCATGAAAATCAGGCCGATGCTCTTGTCCTGTTTCTTCAACTCGGCCTGTAGCCTGCGCGCCTTGGCGCGCATCTCCATCACCCGGACTCCCGGTGTGTCGTCGATGAACAGGTCGGCGTCGCTGAGCACGCCGGCCGCCCGGGCCAATCTGCCCCAGTCGGTGTCGGTCAGCAGGCCCTTGCGCAGGCGTTGGTGATCCACCCGGGCTTCCGAACACAAAAGGCGCATGGCCAGCGATTCCTTGCTCATCTCCAGAGAGAAGAAGAGAACCGGCGTCTTGGCCTCCTGGGCCGCGTGCTGGGCGATATTCAGCGCGAAGCTGGTCTTGCCCATGGCCGGGCGACCGGCTATGATGATCAGGTCGGAGGGCTGGAACCCGGACGTCTTGTCGTCCAGATCGCGGAAACCGCTGGGGACTCCGGTGTAGGTCTCTTTCTTCTCATAGATCCTCTCGATGGTGGCGAAGCTCTCCGTGACCAGATCCTTGATGTGGGTGACTCCGGCGAGCTTGCGCTCCGAGACCACGCCGAAGATCAGTCGCTCGGCCAGATCGACGTACGCCGGTAGGTCTTCGCTGGCTTCGAAGCCGTGGCGCAGGATCTCGGAGGAGGCGTGGATCAGACGCCGGGCGATAGCCTTGTCACGGACTATGTTGGCGTAATGGATGATGTTGGCCGAGGTGGGTATCACGTCGGTCAGCGAGGATATATACCCGGCGCCGCCCACCTCATCGAGTTGCCCCCGCTGCTTGAGCCGCTCCTGCAGCGTCAGGTAGTCGATGGCTTCGTCCTTTTCGGACATCTCCACCATGGTGGCGTAGATTTTCCGGTGGGCGTCTCGGTAGAAGTCCTCTTCCCGGATGATGTCCAGGATCTGGTCGAGGGCCGAGTTGTCCAGCAACACTCCACCCAAGACGGACTGTTCCGCCTCGATGCTCTGAGGAGGTTTGCGTAGCGGTTCCGCTTGTGTTTCCACCTGCGGTTCCATTGCCGTTATTTGGTGCCCTTCTAAAAACCCTACTTTTCGAGGACTGGCGGCGTTTTTTACTACTAACCGCCAGAATTTGCGCGCCACGCGCAAATTCCGAGAGTACCGCGCGGGTCATTGGGTTGCGGCGGCGTTGTTTGCCGTGCCCTTGGGTGCGGAGCCGCGCTGTGCCGTACTCGCTGTTTTAGTGCACCTCGAAATAACTGGGTTTTTGTTTGGATTTGCTGTGTTATTTGGCCACCACCCAGACTTTTAGCTTGGCGGTTATCTCGGTATGCAGGCGTACGTCAATGGTGTAGACCCCCAGGCTCTTGATCGGCTCCTCGAGGATGATCCTTCTGCGGGAGATGTTGATTCCTTCCTGGGTCAGGGCCTCTTCGATGTCCTTGCTGGTCACCGAGCCGAAGAGCTTGTCCTGTTCTCCCACCAGCATGGGAATGGTGCAGGAGATCTTCTCGATGTCTTCCGCCATCATGTGCGCGTCTTTCTTGATCTTGGACTTGTGCGACTCGATGAGTTTTTTCTGGTGCTCCATTCGGCTCAGGTTCTTCGTGCTGGCCTGCACCGCCAGTTGCTTGGGAATCAGGTAGTTGCGGGCATAGCCGTCCTTGACATCGGCCACGTCTCCAATGGACCCGAGATCGGACACGTCTTCTTTTAGAATGATTTTCATGGCGCTCGCTCCGGTCGACCGTTTACACGGTCGAGCTCGTGTAAGGCATAAGGGCGATTTGCCGGGCCTGCTTGATGGCCTTGGCGACTTTGCGCTGGTGAGTTGCACAGTTGCCCGAGATACGGCGCGGGATGATCTTGCCCCGCTCGGTGATGAAAAACTTCAACGAGCTGGGATCACGGTAATCCACCTTGGCTTTCTTATCAGCGCAGAACCGGCAGACTCTCCTGCGGGTAAACGCTCGCCGGCGCTTTTTCTTTCCGTGGTCCTTTGACTGGTCTTTTCTGCGGTACATTGCTTACTCCTTCTCTTTGCTGGATTCTGCCGGGGTTTCTGCCTGCGGCTTGGTTTGCTCTTGGTGGCTGTCTTCGATTGCCGGGGCCTCTTTTGGGGCGGAGTCCATCTCCGCCTTTGCCAGGGCTGCCTCTCGCTCCTTGGCCTCGGCTTCTTTCCGGGCCGTGGCAATGGCCCGGGCTTGCTCTTCCGCATCTCGCTCGGCCAGGCGTCGCTCCACGTTCACGTCCTTGGCCACCCGGATGGTTTGGTATTTCAAGACCGACTCCAGCAGCCGGAGGTTTCGCTCAAGCTCGTTGGTGGTTGCCGGTCCGCCCAGGTAGGACAGATGGACGAAAATGCCCTTGGGCTGTTTCTTGATTTCGTAGGATAGCTTCTTCTTGCCCCAGATGTTTTGATGAAGTACGTGGCCCTCTTCTTCTTGGGAGAAGATGTTGGTCACACGTTCTTTCACCTCGGTGATTTCGTCATCGGATAGGTCGGGGCGCAGGATGTAAATGGTTTCGTATTCCCGCAACAGCATAATGCCTCCTTATGGATTGTAGCCCCGGAACATTATGCCCCGGAGCAAGGAGTCCGCCTGGGTGTCAGGACTGCTTCTCAACCCTTTTCACCCGGCATCTCTTCCTTTGGTTCTCAACGTGCTTTCCTCAACTCTCTTTACCCGGCCAAGAGTTATACCGGTTCATGGCGGTTGTCAACCCGTCTTCAAGCCAGGTGGCCGCCGCTTCGGCCGCTCGACCGACGGCACCTCCAGCCGTAGACAACTCCGCGGCGCCGAAAGGCTCCAGCACATAGTCGCTGACCTCCTTGCCATCGCCCGCCGGCCGGTTCACGCCGATACGGATGCGGGCGAAGCCGTCCTGGTTGAGGTTTTCGATCACCGACCGCAACCCGCGGTGCCCGCCGTGCCCGCCGCCGGACTTCACCTGGACCCGGCCCAGCTCCAGATCGACGTCATCGTGGGCGATCAAGACTTGCTCAAGGGGTATCTTCAGGTAGCTCACCGCCGCTGTTACCGCCGCGCCGCTTAGATTCATGTAGGTCAGCGGTTTCAGCAGGCTCACCCGCTTGCCGCCGATGGCTCCGGAGCCGAACTCGCCGCGGAACTTCTTTTGGCCGACGGTAATACCGTGACACTCGGCCAGCCGATCCACCACCCAAAATCCCAGGTTGTGGCGGGTGTGGCGATAGGTCTTGCCGGGATTGCCCAGCCCAACAATGAGAAAGAACATTTACAAGCCCTGCTTGGAGGCAGGGAAATTTGAAGTATGTACAACTAACTGTATCGCTATGATGCTGCCCATAATTAAGCTAGCCCCGTGGCGCGTAGCGACACGGGGTTACTTCTTGCCCTTGCCCTTGCCTTTCCCCTTTTCCTTTTCCGCGGGAGCCTTCTTGTCCGACTTCTCGGCGCCCGCTGCGCCTTCCTCGGCCGGCTTGGCTCCCTCGGCTCCCTCCTCCGGCGGCGTTTCGCCTTCCGCCAGGGCGGCTTCTTCGGTAACTTCTTCTTCCTCCGCTTCCTTTTCCTCGGTGGGGGCGACCACGGCGCAAATGTTGTAGTTGCGATCGTAGATGGCTTTCACGCCCGGGGGAAACTCGACTTCCTCGACGTGAATCGACTGCCCGACCAGCAGCTCCTCGACGTTGATGGTCACCTTGTCGGGAAGCGCGGTGGGTAAGGCCTCCACCAGGATCTCGCGCTGGGTGACCTGCAGGACGCCGCCCAGTTTCACGCCCTCCGGTTTTCCCTCCAACTCCACGGGAACGTCGCGCTGGATGGGCTTCTGGGTGTCCACGAAGATGAAATCCACGTGGAGTAGATGTCTCTCCACCGGATCCTTCTGCAAATCCTGGACGAATACCATGCGGTCCTCGGCGCCCTCCAGCTTGATCAGGGCGTTCAGACCGCGGGGACCGCGGATGATCTCCAGAAGATCGTCGGTGTCGAGGGAAATCGAGAGGGGTTTCAGGCCCCGGCCGTAGCAAACCGCGGGGATCTGGCCCTTCCGCCGGACCGCTTTGGCTGCTTTCTTACCCGGTTCTTCTCTCGGTTGAACTTTGAGTACAGGGATGTTCATGGCTCTTCTCCGTCAGACGAACAGCGAGGTGACCGAATCTCGCATGTGGATACGTCGGATGGCCTCTCCCAGGAGAGGCGCTACCGACAGGCTCCGGATCTTCTTGCATTTTCCTTTATTGTTGCCCATGGGGATGGTGTTGGTAACCACCAGTTCCTCCAGGGCGGAGTTTTCGATACGTTCCAGGGCGGGGCCGGAGAGCACCGGGTGGACGCAGTAAGCCACCACCCGCTTGGCGCCGAACTTTTTCAACACTTCGGCGCCCTGGGTGAGCGTGCCGGCGGTGTCCACCATGTCGTCGAGGATCACGGCTTCCTGGTCTTTCACGTCGCCGATGACGTGCATCACCTCGGAGACGTTGGGGGCCGAGCGGCGCTTGTCGATGATGGCCAGGTTGGATTTCAACCGCTTGGAGTATGCCCGGGCGCGCTCGGTGCCGCCCGCGTCCGGGGAGACGATCACCGGCGGAGTCTCGAACCGGGTTTTCATGTCTTCGAGCATCACCGGGGCGGCGTAGAGGTGGTCGAAGGGAAGGTTGAAGAAACCCTGGATTTGTCCGGCGTGTAGGTCGATGGCCACCACCCGGGTGGCGCCCGCGGACATGAGCATGTCCGCCACCAGCTTGGAGGTGATCGGCGTGCGCGGGGCCACCTTGCGGTCCTGGCGGCCGTACCCGTAGTAAGGGATCACCGGCACGATCTGGTCCGCCGAGGCGCGGCGCAGAGCGTCCATGATTATCAGCAATTCCATGATGTGATGGTTTACTGGGTGACAGGTGGACTGAACCACGAAGGTGTCCTTGCCCCGGACGTTCTCTCCCAGCTCCACCATGGTCTCGCCGTCGGAGAACTTGCCCACCTTGGCTTTACCCAGGGGGGTGTTCAGGTAACTCGCGATAGCTTCGGTGAGCTGACGGTTCGAGTTCCCCGAGAAAATCAATGGAGCATCTGCCTGGTACACGCCTCACCCCTCCTCGTTAGGGTGGTCGCCGGAATTCGCATATCTATGATTTCAACAGATTGTCGGGCTTTTTAGGTTTGCTCCCCTTCGCCGGGTGGTGTTTCGGAGCCTGCGTTGCTTTCCTCGGCTGGCGGAGGCTCGCTCTCGCCCTCTTCGTCACTTTTGGGCTCCAGTTGTCGATCTCCCACTTCAGGTGGCGGAGAGCCCTGCCGCTCCAGCTCCTGCCGGTACTCCGCCAGCACCTTGGCCTCGATCATTTCGCGGGTTTCGGTGTTGAGGGGATGCGCGGTGTCCTTGAAGGTCCCATCCTTACGCTTCTTGCTCGGCATGGCAACGAACAAGCCGTTGTTGCCCTGGATTACCTTGAGATCGCGGACCACGAAGCAACGGTCGAAGGTGATCGTGGCATAGGCCTTGAGCTTCTCCTCGTTTACCGGGAATACTCTGACTTCCGTGATTTCCATGATGTGCCTCCCAGTCCCCCCGGGGTTTCTCCGGTGAGACTCAAGTCGCGTCACACAGCGGCGCAGTTCTCGATGTCAAACCCTTCGCAACGAGGTACTTCCAACCCTCTCTTTTCTCCACCCTCGCCAACGTTGCCTCGGCTCGATCCTTCGACCGGCATAACCCAAACACCGTTGGACCGCTACCCGTCATCGAGGCACCTGCGGCGCCGGCCTGAAGCAACTCATCGCAAACTTCTCCGATAACCGGCTGTAACTCCTCGCCGATCTCCTGTAAATCATTATGCAAACGCGAGGCGAGCTGCTCAAGTCCTCCCCACGCCGAGATCGGACTAACCCCAGTATCACCGCTGGTCGATTTTGTCAACGCTAAATTGAGCCGCGAGTACACCTCCAATGTGGAGAGCCCGAACGGGGCGCAGGCCAGAACCACCCAGAAAGGCACGAGATTATCGATGGGCTCCAGGATCTCCCCGATGCCCCGGCAGCGGCAGGGTCCCGGGTTCAAGAAGAAGGGGACGTCCGCGCCCAACCCGGCCGCCAGGGAGAAAGCCGCCGCTTCTCTCGGGGATTGTCCGCCAAGCTGTTGCATTGCCGCAAGCACCGCGGCCGCGTCCGAGCTGCCCCCGCCCAGGCCGGATTCGAGCGGGATTTTCTTTTCGATGCGTATCTTCACTCCGAAGCGGGTACCGGTTTCTTTCAGGAAACTCTTAGCCGCTTGGTAGGCCAGATTGGCTGGGCCGGAGAGATCCGGATGGCCGGGGCAGTCGATCCGGATGCCTTCCCCGGCCGGCTCGACCGTCACCGTGTCGAAGAGCGCCACGGGGGCCATGAGCGAGTCGATCTCGTGGTAGCCGTCGGTCCGCCTGGAAAGTACTCTCAGTGTCAGGTTGATCTTGGCGGGGGCTTGTATCGTCAGCGTTTTCACGGGCGTCCATCTTGCCTCGGGCCGGGACGTTTGCCAAGTGAACTCGTGTGTGCTAAAAAAACGCCCCTGGAGGTGGATTCATGGGCAACTGGCCGCCCGCGGAGCTGTATACCAGAGAAAACCTAAAAAAAGAGGGCCGTTGCCTCCTCGATTTGCTCAAAGACTGCAGCTCGGTGGCGCAGGTGAGGAGGCGTATATTTGACTGGGTCAAGGACCGGGAGTTCGATCCCCGGCAGGGGAATTTACAGCTCCAACCCGGCGAGATCATTCGGGTGCGTGACTGTGCTCTGGCTTTTTCGGGTATGGTAAAGGCCACTTCGGACGAGCGATCCGGGTTCAGCGTGGCCCAGGCTCTTTGGGACATTGCCCGCGGGCGGGATCGCAAGGATCTCCAGGCCGGCTTCTTCGCGGAGATGATCCACCTCATACAGGGTGTGGATGGGCGGGCGCCTTTCAAGGCCGCGGACGAATCCAGGTCGACTTCCGATATGGACGGCCGGGAAGCCTCGCGGATCCGTTCGGACGAGCTGGATCGGATCTGGGAGGCGGCCGAGGCCCGGATGCTTCGGTACGAGGACGGCCTTTCCGCCAAAGCCATCCGGCGCCGCGAGAAAAGACGGGACCTGATTCTCGAGGCGTTGGGAGGCCGGCCGGAGGACTGGGGCAACTGGAAGTGGCAAGTCGGTCACACCATTGTCAGTGCGGAGAAAATCGCCAAGGTGGTCCGGATGAGCGCGGAGGAGCGGGAGGTGATCGCCAAGGCCTGCAAGTCCCACCTGCCCTTCGGGGTGACGCCGTACTACGCTTCGCTCATGGACGATGAGTCCTCGGACCGGGACCGGGCGGTCCGGGCGCAGGTCCTTCCGCCGAAGCGGTACGTCGACGAAATGGCCAGGCACCGCAAGAAACGCGGCCGGATGTTCGATTTCATGGGTGAGTTCTATACTTCGCCGATCGATCTGATCACCCGCCGGTATCCCGCCATCCTGATCTTGAAGCCCTACAATACCTGTCCCCAGATTTGCGTCTATTGCCAGCGCAACTGGGAAATCGACGAGGCCATGGACCCGCACGCCCTGGCGCCCTGGGAGAAGATCCAGGAGGCCATCGACTGGATTCGAGACCACCCGTCAATCCGCGAGGTACTCATCACCGGGGGGGATCCGCTGACACTCGGGGATGTGAGAGTTAAAAAGATCCTCGACGCGGTGGCGGCCATCCCCCGACTGGACGTGATCCGTATCGGTAGCCGCGCGCCGGTCACCGTGCCCATGCGCATTACCAAGTCACTGGCCGATCTGCTGGGAAGCTACCGGGAGCCGGGAAAGCGCGAGATCTGCCTGGTTACCCACCTGGAGCATCCCTACGAGATCACCCCCGAAGTGGTCACCGCCGTCGATCGGCTCAAGCGCCGGGGGATCAACGTGTTCAACCAGCAGGTCTATACGTTTTTCACCTCCCGGCGCTTCGAGACTGCCCGGTTGCGCATGCTGATGCGCCGGATCGGCATCGATCCGTACTACACCTTCGTGGCCAAGGGGAAAGAGGAGACCAACGACTACCGGGTTCCCCTGGCCCGCATGCTTCAGGAACAAAAAGAAGAGGCTCGGCTGCTGCCGGGCATCCGCCGCACCGACGAGGTGGTCTACAACGTCCCGCGCCTGGGAAAAAACCACGCGCGCGCCTACCAGCACCGAGAGCTGGTCGGCATACTGCCGGACGGGAGCCGGGTCTACAAGTTTCATCCCTGGGAGAAGAACATCATCCAGCGGGAAAACTACATCGGCAGCGACGTACCCATCCTGGATTACCTGCAGAGACTCGCGGCCATCGGCGAGGATCCCGATGAGTACAAGAGTATTTGGTACTACTTCTGATGAGAAGAAATCTTTACGCGATTCTCCTGGTCTTATCGTCGGTTGCCTGCCGCGAGGTGTCCAACACACCCACACCCGAGGGAGCTTATTACGCCTTCTACCAGGCGGTGATCGAAGAGGACCGGGACACGGCGATGCTATACTTGTCTGCCGATACGCTGGATGCCTTCCGGCATGTCGGCGGAAGACTAAAGCAGTTCGTCGGTAGCCAGAAAGATCCCCTGATCGTGTTTCTAAAGGGCACCAAAACTGAAGCGCTCCGGCCGCTGCGCCGGGTGGAGGTGGTTTCGAGGGAGGCGGGCGCCGCGGTCTTGAAGGTGACCGCCGGGCCTTGCGGAGAGGGAGAGCGGTGTCTGGTTAGCCAGGTGAAGCTGCGCCGGGAAAACAACCGCTGGGTGATCTGTCCGAAGCTTCCGACCCTTTTCTTGCAGGGGGAAAGCGAATGAAGAACCTTACAACAATTCTGCTGATGGCCGTTGGTTCCTGCCTGTGGGTCGGATCGTGCGGACCGGCGCACGAGGAGGCGGTGGTTCCAACCCCCAAGACCGCCCCGGTTGCCCCGGTCGCCTCGATCGCCCCGCAAGCTTTGCGGATCGAGGTGGGCTACTCGGTCACCGCCGATGTGCTCCGCCTGCTGGAGGGAGTCAGCCTCTGGCGGCGGGGAATGGAGAAGACCTACCACCGGTCCTTCGAGGGATACTTCGGGCTGGACGGAACCGATCGCAAGCTCTTGCGGAAGTTTGCCTTCGCGCGCTCGGAGCTGGAGGAGCGGTTCGTAAAACAAAATAGCCGGCCCAGCTTCGAAAAGCCCTTCGGCCCCGAGGGATTGTTTCCCTCCGGCCAGGCTTCCCTGGTGGAGCGTTTCTGGACGGCGGTGATGGTCGCGGATCGGCCCGCGGCGGTGTCGCGGGGAATGGCCGGCATCATGGAGCCCGCCGATGCCGAGGCGGTGGCGGCGGCCCTGGTCCGCCTGGCTCCCCGGGCCGGCGAGCTCATCCAGCGGCACGGCGGTTATCAGAAGGAAGTCGAGGCGTTGCGGGGGATGCTGGAGCAGGAGCAGGTCCGGCGTTTCATCGAGGCCCTGGGCCGGTTTGCCGGCGTGAAGACGGCCGGGATCAAGTTTTTGGTTCATCCGGTCTGGGCGCCGGAAGGCTCGGCCTTAGAGGCGGTCGCCTACGGCGATCGCATCCTGGTGAACCTGCCCGAGGGCAAGTCCATCGGCCCCGCCCAGGGCGCCCTGGTGGTTCACGAGATCGGCCGGCGGCTGCTCTCCAGGATGCCCGCGGAGAAGAAGGCTTTTTTCTCCCTGCGCTTCATCGAGACGGCCGGGAACGGGAGGAGCCCCTTTGCCCTGGTGGAAGGCATCCTGGACTCGTTCTCCCACGGCCTGGCCGCGCCGCTGTTCTGCAAGGGGCCCGGGGAGATCCCCGCCTGGCCGGGAGACGACCAGCGAAAAAGGCTGGCCGAGGCTCTCACTCCCCTGATGCGCGACTACCTGGCGCGGAGCAAGACCATCGACGGTGTGTTCGTGAACCGGGCGGCCAAGCTGGAGCTCGGGCTCAATCCGCCCAAGCCCGGTGACTTCATGGACGGGGCCATGGTGATCGCCGAGGACTTCGTGATCAAGCCCTTCAAGTCCCAGGTGACCCGTTGGATCGTCTGGAAGTTCCCCCCTTCCACCGGCTACAACTATGTCCGCAAGCTCGGCGACAATCCCGGCCGCACCGTATTGTTGCTGTGTACCCAAAAGGACCTGGACTCCCTGCTTACCCGCTTTACGGGCCTGCCCAAGCTGACCAAGGCCCTCAAGCAGGTCGCCCGGCACCTGGACCGTAAAGAGCCCGTCCTGGTCGCCATGCCCCGCATCTCCCGCGGCTACTACTTCGTCCTGGTCGCGAACAACCCCGGCGACATGAAAAACCTGGCCAAGTCCTTCTATGCCCTGAAGGAAATCCCGAGTGTTCCGGTGATTCTGGAGTAGGCTCCGGTTTTTTGGTTATGGGATGGGGGGCAGATCCAGGACCGCTACGTCATTGCCGAACTGCACCCACATCGCGAACGCAACGATGCGTACCCGCCAGTTGCATAAACGTGAGTCACTCGGTGGCTACAAGACGCGTCTGGTGGGGCCAAACAACATTTTGGCTGACTTGTTTTGGAGTGCACTGTGAGGTGCGATCCAAAGCCAGCACGCCGATACAGCCCTTGGCCCCACCAGCATTGACCATGCGGTTGTCTGGGCTTATGAGTTGTGCAACAGTCGGGTCTACTTGCCTGGTCTCTGAAATGGTTTCTCGATGAATCTGCCAGCAAGACCTGCAATCATTTTGTCTTTGCCCAAATCTTTATAGATTTTCAAAGCCTCGTCTCGGCGCTGGAGCAAATCCAACATATTGGCTTTCCTAAATTGTGCGGCGTTCTTCATCGGAAGGTAGAAGACCTTGTCTGCATCTGTAGCGTGTTCTGAAACCTTATGAAATAATTCAAGAGCCTTCTTGTAGTCCTTTGCCAGGTATGCGGCTTCAGCCTCGGCGTAATCAAGCCAGGTTTGCTGCTGTACTTTTTGCTTTTCCAGAAGTTTACGAGCATCGGAAATGAGTTGGTTTACCTGTTTGACATCGATATGGTCTGGTGCGTTATTTGCCTTTGGTCCCTGTACGCGAGACATCAGAACCATTTTCATTTCCCCTGGTTCGCCTTCTTTACCGGTGTATGGTGGCAAATCCTTGATACCGGGCAATGAGTTTAGCGATAAAAGTTTCACGCCGCCTTTTTGCTGAATTCTATCTTCGAAGTCCTTTCTATGAGCAGCACCGGTGACAAC
Organism: Deltaproteobacteria bacterium; assembly: GCA_030622135.1. Classification (GTDB taxonomy): domain Bacteria; phylum Myxococcota; class B64-G9; order B64-G9; family B64-G9; genus JAUXGL01. Next base: position 1,112 of record JAUXGL010000065.1, on the reverse strand, counting down.
GACAATTCGTTTGCCTGGATATTCCACAATCACTTTCTGAAGCAATTCATACATCTTGTCTGCACGTGTATTCCAAAAAAGGTTACCGGGCCCCTCTCCAAGAACCTTGGTGTGATTCACCCGCACAGCTCTATCTTTATCGGTAAATTCTTTTGAGTGAATGTATTCGACCGTCATTTCGTCGGGGAATTTATATCGGTCTTTATGAACCGCCATTTCGTTTTGGAGTTGGGATAGTTTCTTTTTGCCATCATCGGTTTTTTTTAGTTCAACCATGAGCGCGTTGTGTTTTTCCCTGCTTTCGTCCTCCCACCAATCGACAGGACGAACCGAGATGTTTTTCTTTTTGGCCCATGGAATTACAATTTTAGTGATATCAGAGGGTGCCTTGCCGAATCCCGGTTCTTTCATGTCTTTTTCACGGATTTCGACGGCCAAAACGTCTGGTTTGGATAGTGTAAGTAAGTACCGCAATGTGTCGGGGTGATAGTTGGTCATACCAAAATGGAGACCGTGGAATGTACCAATAATCAAGACTTCAGTCTCGCTTGTGTGATTTTCTTCGCCGGCTGTAACCTGTGGGTGTGAACATGCACTTGGTAAAAGCATGCAAAACAAACCCAGTAAGACGGACAGTCGATAAACCATTTCAGACCTCCCTTATTATTGTTTCATACCCTTATTTCTAGTCCTACTGATACTACTCAAGCTTAGAACTGGTTTTCAAGTCTTAAAATCTACGGCTTCAAGATCCGGTTGGATTTTGTAACACCTTGTAATCACAACTGAAACCGGCGCGCATCAAGTCACAATCGTATCACTTCATGTCTGGCAGCCATGCGCGGCCACCATCAGCTCCAACGGCCACTGCTGCGGGAAACTTCGCCAGGATGTGCAAGTCCTTCGAGAAACACCTTGGGCTGGACGGAACCGATCACAAGCTCTTGCGGAAGTTCGCCTTCGTGCGCTCGGAGCTGGAGCAGGTCCGGCGTTTCATCGAGGCCATGGGCCGGTTTGCCGGCGTGAAGACGGCCGGGATCAAGTTTTTGGTTCATCCGGTCTGGGCGCCGGAAGGCTCGGCCTTAGAGGCGGTCGCCTACGGCGATCGCATC
>JAUXGL010000280.1 GCA_030622135.1 Deltaproteobacteria bacterium | reverse complement strand
TACCTTCAGGAGCGTCTTCGCACCAGCGCCTCGATCCCCGCAAGCCTTTTGAACGCCTTGACTCCCTGGACGACGCTGTTTACGAGTGCCTCCCGGTCTATCACCCGAACGCCGGCGATCACGTCGACGCCGTAGTCGAACAAGACGTCGTTCATGGGCGTCGAGGGGCCCAGCACGACTACGAAGGCTTCTCTGGAGAACTCCAGCAGGCGGGGAATGGTGTGGTTGATGACGGCCGTGGCGGTGATCACACAGACGTCGGATTCGGGGATCACCTCCTCGGCGGCGGAGGCCGGCAGCTCCCCCTCCCGGGGCTCCATCTCCAGGAGGTAGGCCTGCTTCGCCGCCGCCGAGACTTGCTGGTTGAAAGGAAACCGTCCGATCACCGTCACCGTCTTCCCCGGCGCCTTTTCAAGTATGATCTCAAGAGCATTCTCCGCACGACCACTCGGCTCGATCAGCGAGTTGAGCGCGGAAAGTCCCAGGCTGGCCTCCAGGGGCTCGGCGCTCTTCAGCCGTGCGGCCAGCTCCAGCGCGCTTTGGCCCGCCAACTCCCCTGAGCCCTCGATCTCCACCTTTTCGTGTGTCTTGTAAGTGTGGGCCATGCCCACGAAACGGCTCTCCACCGCCGTCCAGTGCAGACCGACAGCTACTCTCTTCGCCACGCGGTCGGCCGCTCCGGAGACACTCTGGAGCAGATCCTGGTAAAGCCTCACGGTTTGTCCAGGACCCGGGTGCTCTTATGCCCCAATAGACTCCGGAGAAAACGGGCGGTCCCCCACAACGTGTATCCGGCCAGACCCGCCCCCGAGAGCAACAGCATCCTGCAAATCGTGGTATGCAAAACCGTGTAGTCAGCGGGCCCGCACATGTCAGTCCTCCTCGCGATGATCAACATAGAACAAGACCGCCCGGGACACAAGCCAGGCAACCAGCCCCGCCAACAATCCGCCGGCCACGCAAACGGCGAGCAGGACGAGAACATCCCCCCACGCTACCCAACCCGCGGCCAGGGGAAAGATCACCAACCAGTAAAAGACCAGAAGCAGAAGGTTGCCGATCACCCCGGCCAACAGCAGCCGCCAAAGGGGCCCGAGTCTCCCAGCCAGAACCAGCATTGCCTCCAATCCCAAGCCGCACACGCCGCACGCCAGGACGAACCAGATCGTCGAAAACATCCCCTTGGGATTCATTTCAGAAACCAGGGCGACCAGCAGAGCCACCACCACCGAGAACACCAGCGCCGAGACCAGCGCACCGCCCGGCCGGTCGCCGATCCACCGGGAAGCAACCAGGGCCAGTACCAGTATAAAGGGCCCCAAGACCAGCGCGATGCCGGCCCCGGGACCGGGCAGGCGCAGGACCTGGTGCATGAGCGTGGTGATGGCCCCCTTGGGAAACAGGAACACAAACACCGCGCCCCCCACCGCGCCCAAACCGGCCGCCTTGAAAACAAGTTTAGTCATTCGGTCTCTCGGGGATTATAATCCACAGGCAAGGAGCGTCAACCATGAAGACCTATCTGGACTGCATCCCCTGCTTCATCCGCCAAACGCTGGAGACCGTGCGCATGCTGACCGGCGACGAGGCCGTTTGCGAGGAAGTGCTCCGCCGGGTGCTGAAGCTCGCGGCCTGCATGGACATGCAGCGCCCTCCCCCGGAGATGGCCCGAAAGATCCACCGCATCATCCGGGAGGTCTCCGGCATCGAGGACCCCTACCGGGAAGTCAAGGAACGCTTCAACCGCCTGGTCCTGGACATGCTGCCCGATCTGGAAAAGCGCGTCGAATCGTCTCCGGATCCCTTCGACACCGCCGTCCGCCTGGCCCTGGCCGGAAACATCATCGACTTCGGCACCCCGGGCAAGGTTGCGGAAGAGGACGTCTTGGAGACGGTGGAGGAGTCCCTGGTTGCTCCCATTCACGGCTGGAGCCCGGCCCGGATGAAGCCGGTGGTGGATCGCGCCGCGTCGATCCTCTACCTCGGCGACAACGCCGGCGAGATTGTCTTCGACCGCCTGCTCATCGAGCAGATCGGCCGCGGCAAGGTGACCTTCGCCGTCCGCGGCGGACCCGCCATCAACGACGCCCTGCAAGCCGATGCCGACTCCACGGGCCTTTCCGATATGGTCTCGGTGATCGACAGCGGCGTCGACGCCCCCGGAACCCCCCTGGACCTGTGCAGCCCCGCCTTCAAGCAAACCCTGTCTGAGTCCGACCTGGTACTCTCCAAGGGCCAGGGAAACTACGAAACGCTAAGCGATCTGGAAAAACCCGTTTTCTTCCTGTTCCGGGTCAAGTGCCCCCTGGTCTCCCGCCATCTGGGCCTGCCCGAGGGCACCCTGGTGGCCGAGGGACGCAATATAAAGGGGCCGTCCTGATGCCCCAATACGCCACCGGTGCCCTTGAGATCGTAAACATTCGGTAAACCCGTAGCCGATTTTCGAGTGGAGGAAGGAGCAATGCGCGCCAAGGCTGAAAGACTCTTGGACGGTGATGTATCAGAGC
>JAUXGL010000264.1 GCA_030622135.1 Deltaproteobacteria bacterium | reverse complement strand
CACCTGCGCAAGCTGGATGTGAAAATCCACACCGTGGGAATAGGCACCCAGATCGGCGAATTGATCCCGGCCGCGGGCGGTCGCTACCTGCGCCGGGAAGGCAAGACGATCATGACCCGCCTGAGCGAGGGGACGCTGCGTGCCATTGCCGAAGCCAGCGGCGGCATCTATCTGCATTCCGCGGCGGGAGATCTGGGGTTCGAGGCGATCTATGATATGGTCGGCCGCATGCAGAAATCCGACTACGAATCACGGATCGAGGAGGTCTACGAGGAGAAGTTCCAGTTGTTCGTGCTGGTGAGTTTCTTGTTCTTAGTCGCCATGATCGTGGTTCCCTACCGGAGGGGCCGGACATGAAAAGGCTGATTTTGGTCATGGTTTGTGCCGGCCTGTTTCTCTCCGTGCCCGCCTGGGCCTCGGATCCCTTTGCGCGGGAGTTCGACCGCGTGGAAAAAGGCAACCGGCAGTACGGCCGGCAGCACTTCGATCGGGCCCTGGAACTCTACGAACAGGCAGAACAGGAGGTCGTTCGGGAGCCCCGGGTTCATTTCAACCGCGGAGCCGCCCTGTTCAAGCTGGGTCGCCCCCGGGAAGCTCGGGAGGCATACCTGCGCGCCAGCGGCATCGAGGATCCCGGGATGAAGAAGCGGAACTCCTACAACATCGGCAACACCTTTCTGGCCGAGGAAGCCTTCCACGACGCCATTCCCTATTACCGGCGTGCCTTGGAGATCGATCCCGGTTTCGACGACGCCCGTTTCAACCTGGAACTGGCTCTGCAGGCCATTCGGCAACAGCAGCAACAGCAGCAGGATGGGAAGTCCGACCAACAAGATCGGCAGGAAGGTCAGGACCAGAACGAAGAAGACCAGCAGAAGGATCAGGAGAAAGCGGGCTCTGATAAGGACGGGGAAGACGAGCAGGAAAAGGAGCAGGAAAAGGAAGACCGGCAACAAGGCGATCGGCAGCGGCAACAGGAACAGGAACAAGAGCGGCAAGATCAGAACCGGCAGGATCAAGAAGATCGGGAAGACGAAAAGGAGCAGCCGGATCGGCAGGATCAACCCGGCGATCAAGAAGAGCAGGAGCAGCGGGAAGCGCAGCCGCCGGGTCAGCCCCGGCCCGAAAAGATTCCCGGCCAGTTGTCCAAGGCTGAGTTTCGAGATCTTCTAGACTCCATGCGTGACGGCGAGAAGCCGTTTCAGATGCACAAGTTCGAGCTGCCGGAGTACCGGCAGCGGCAGACGGAGAAGGACTGGTAATGAGCCGATACCTGTCCGGGTTGCTCGCGGTGGTCCTGCTTTCGCCGGCGGCGGGGGCCGAGGAGGCGTCGTTTACCGCCTCGGTGGACCGGGCCGCGGTCGGCCTGGGCGAGCAGATGCGGTTGACCGTGTCCATATCCGTCTCCGATCTCGACCAGGTGAAGCAGCTGAAGCTGCCCGATACCGGCGGCCTGCAGGTGCTCGACCGGCGGGAGGAGGAGGCGCTGTCTTTCTCGTTTTCCTCGGGCGGCGGCCAGAGCTATAAGAAGATCAGGAACGTGACCCTGCTCCTGCGGCCCAGGAAGCTCGGGAAGGTGAAGATCGGCCGCGCCAGCATGGTGTACAAGGGTAAGCGCTACACGACCGATCCCATCACCATCCGGGTGGTGCAGTCGCGCCCCCGGCCCAAACGCTCCCGCCGGCGTGCCCCCTCGGGGTTCCCGTCCCCGTTTTCCAGCAATGATCCCTTTGGTTCTTCCTTCGACGATTTCTTCGAGCGCCGGCGGGTGGAAGTGGGACAGGACGCCATCTTCGTCAAGGCGTTCGTCTCGCCGGACGTGGTGGTGGAGGGTCAGCAGGTGAGCGTGACCGTGGCGGTGTACTCCAGGGTGGGCGCCCGGATCATCGCCATTCGCTGGCCCAAGCTGGACGAGTTTTTCACCGTGGCGCGTGACACCGCGGGTTTCAAGACCAAGCAGAAGGTCGTCGCCGGCGAGGTCTACATGCACAAGGTGGTGGACCAGAAGGCCGTGTTTCCGCTCCGGGCGGGCGAGATCGACATCGGGTCGGTGGAGGTGGAGGTGGGGTTTTCCTCGTCCCCGTTCTTCCCGGAGGAGACGCGCACCTTGCGTACCCGCAAGACCCGGATCAAGGTGATGGCTCTGCCGCGGGAGGATCGCCCGGAGAGCTTCCAGAAGGGCAACGTGGGATCGTATCGGCTGACCGCCACCCTGGATGCCAATGCGGTGAGCCTCAACCAGCCGGTGACCTATACCCTGCAAGTCCAGGGGACCGGAAACATCCAGAGGGTGCGTCCCCCCGACCTTCCCGATCTTCCCCGTTTCAAGGTCTTCGATCCCGGCGTGGACGTCCAGGTGGCCAAGAAGGGCCGGGAGGTGAAGGGTTCCAAGACCTTCGAATACATCCTGGTGCCGTTGGCGTCCGGGGATCTGCGGCTCCCGGCTGTGGAGTTTTCCTACTATGATCCCGAGGAAGGCGAGTACCGCACCCAGCGGACGGAAGCGGAGACCATCAAGGTGGCGGCCAGCGGCGCCGTGGGCGTCATGAACGGCACCGCGGCGGGCCGGGAGGTGAACATCCTGGCGGGGGCCTTCAAGCCCATTCGTTACCGGAGTTCGCTTACCGGCTACGGGCCGCCCTTTTACCGCCATTCCCTCTTCCTGACGGTTTTGGTGATTCCGCCGGGCTTGTTCTTGCTGATGCTGGTGGTTGCCCTGGTGCGCGCCCGTCTGGGGGTCGACACGCGGCGCAGCCGGATGCGGAAGGCCTGGGTGCGGGGCCGCCAGCGGCTGAAGCAGGCCTGGCAGCTGGCCCAAGGCGGCCAGGCCGAGGACTTTTACGCCGAGTTGAAGGCCGCGCTGCTAGACGGTGTGGAATCCCGCATCGGACTCGCGGCGCAGGGTGTTACCATGGACGAGCTGCGGACCCGGATGGAACAGGTGGGGATGTCCGCTGCGGTGTCCGATGCGGTTCGCACCGAGACGGAGAACTGTGATTTCGGCCGTTTCGCTCCTTCCACCTCGCGCGGGGACCAGATGCAGGCTTCCTATGGGCGGGTTCGCAAGCTGATGCATCAACTCGAGCGCGAGCGCCTCTCTAAGGAGGCGCGATGAGAACGCTTTGGCTCCTTCTGGTGCTCATTCCGAGCGGTGCGGCGGCGATCGACGCCGGCTTGGCCGGCCACTTTGAAAACGGCAATCAGGCCTACCTGGACGGGGACTACTTGGGTGCGGTGGAAGCCTACCGCAAGGTGCTGGAGGGGGGCGTCCAGCACCCGGATATGTATTTCAACCTCGCCAATGCCTACTATCGCTCCGGCCAGCGAGGGCTGGCGGTCTGGTTTTACGAGAAGGCCCTTTCTATGAATCCCTCCGACGACGGCGCCGCCTCGAACCTGGAAATTGTGAAGAAGGAGCTGATCGACCGCGTGGTTATGTCCGAGGGGAGCGCGGTGGGCGAGCCGATGTGGCACGAGTTCATCCGCTCCCTCAAGCTCGGCTGGCTCACCTGGACATTTCTGGGTTTCTACGTCCTGGCCTTTGCCATCCTGATCGGCCGTCGCTTGGCCCGGGCCGACTCCGTCCGCCGCCTGCTCTTCTGGGTCAACGTCCCGATCATTACCCTCACCCTGGTTTTCGGCCTGCTGTTTTCCAGCCGCGTCTACATTCAGGAGAGGGTTCACCACGGCGTGGTGGTTTCCTCCACCGTCTCCCTGCGCGAAGGCCCCGAACGCACCGCCCGGGAGCTCATGCAAGTCCACGAAGGCCTCAAGGTTCGCTTGCTCAACGAGGTGGACGACTACCTCCGCATCCGCCTGGCCAACGGCGTGGAAGGCTTCGTCAAGACCTCCCAGGTCGGCCGGATCTGAAAATGGGGTCGGGTCTGGTCACTTGTCACTTATCCTGTGCAAGAAAGCGCTTGATCCAACCCTTCACCGGGGGATTGAGTTCATTTTTCCGCATGCGGCTCACCAATTTGGCCACTTGGTTTTGAGAAGCGGAAAGGGTTTCCGCCACAGCCTTGTGACTCAGGCCCGCTTTGTGCGAAAGGGCCCAGATGGCGAAT
>JAUXGL010000071.1 GCA_030622135.1 Deltaproteobacteria bacterium | reverse complement strand
CGGGCCGGCCAGGTTGACGCCGGCCTGGCCCATGACCTTCTTCACCCCGGGGTGGTTGTCGTCGGTGGTGGTGAAGATCTGCTGGCACTCGTACTCCTTGTCGATTTCGTACTTCTCCAAAACCTTCATGGTACCCATCAGCGAGTCGGTCTCGGTGTCCCACAAGGCCACTTCCTCGCCGGTATTGATGGAGTCGGCCAGGGATTTCTCAGCGGACAGGGTGATGGGGATGGGCCAGAACAGGCCTTGCTTCGAGGGCATGGCCATCTCGTCGCAGACGCCTTTCCAGTCGTCCTTGCCCATGAATCCGTCGAGCGGGGTGAAGGCGCCGATCCCCATCATGATCAGGTCCGAGGTCTCGCGGGTGGTCATGGGGACCTTCTTCAGGTCTTTGGCCTTCCTTGCTTCTTCGTCCTTGGCTTTTCCCTCCAGCAGGAGCGGCTTCAGGTTCTTGCTTCCGTGTGGGTTGACCAGCTTGCTCATGGAATACCTCCTTGGTTAGTAGAATGATATCTATTTACTTGCTTTGAGCTCGGCCATGCGCTCGTGCACCATGGCCAGGGTGCGGTAAATCAAATGGGCGAACTTGGAATAAGGAAACGTCGCGAACATGGTCAGAATAGAGGTCAGGTGCACGATGTAGATCCAGCAGGCCAGAGCCGGCGGGAAATAGAAGCGGCCGACCTCGGTGAAGATCCCGGAGAGGATAACCAGCAACACCAGGTACAAGAAGAAGTTGTCGAAGGCGGTGCTGGTGCCGCTCTGTTCTCCGCCCTTCAGGCGGTTGATCCATAGCCAGATCCCACCCACCAGGAGAAGCAGCGCGGCTATGTTGCCGACGAACTTGAAGGGGTGATCCAGCGGCAGCGGGTAGGTGCCGATCAGGTACAGGGCCACGATGGCCAGCGTGGTGGCGATGAGCGCGCCGATGAATCCCCACATCAGGAAAAAGTGCCCCCAGCGGCGCGATCCCGCGGTGCCGCACTTGGCGAAGCGGCTGTGGACGCCCACCTCGATCATGGCGGGTATGACGGTTCCGATGAACGAGCCGGAGCGCTCTTGGTTTTTGCCGATGAGCGTCCAGAAGCGCAGTCCGCTTATCAGCGTGGCCAAGAGCACCAGGCCGGTCACCGGAAAGAACACCACGTAGATCAGCCAGTGGGGTACCAGCACGTCGTAGACCAGGGGAGCCTCGGGAATGGTCAGGCCGTTGAGGGCGTACAGCGCGATCACCCAGAATGCAAAGGGAAGGCCCAAGAGCAGCGGCCAGGTAAACTTGGCCCGGCCGACCAGCTTGCCCATGAACCGGGGAGCCGCCAGAGTTTCGACCGTCAGCGAACGGGCGGCCTGCATGACGTCGCCGGGCTTGGCATCCCGCGGGCAGCGGGTGGTGCAGTCGTTGCAGTAGTGGCACAGCCAGACGGCCGGGTCCGCGGCCAGGCGATCGCCCAGACCCCACTGCACGTAGTGCATTTGCTTGCGCGGAAACGGCGCCTGGTCGGGCGCCAGCTGGCATACACTCGAGCAGGTGGCGCACTGGTAGCAACGGCTTGCCGTGGCGCCGCCGCGCTTCTGCAACTGCGCCCTAAATTCTGCCGATGGAAGGATCTCTTCAGTCATGGTGTACCTCCACCTACCAGCCCTTGTAGGGGTTGGGTCCCGCTTCTTCGATTGTTTCGGCAAACTCCTCGAACAACTCGGGGATGCGCGCGTACTCGTCGCGGGCCAGCTCGACGACCCGCACGCGCTCCGACTCTAGAGAAAGCCGCTCCAGCGTCTCCTTTACGTTCTCCATGCGATACTCGGCCAGCTCCGATCCGCGGATGTAGTGGCACTGGTAGTCGTCGCCCTTCTTGCAGCCGATGAGCAGGATGCCGTCGATGCCCCGCGACAGGGCGTCGGCGATCCAGACCACGTTCACCGCGCCCAGGCAGCGCACCGGGATGACCCGGATCCAGGGATTCCACTTCAGGCGCCGGGCGGCGGCCTCGTCCAGGGCGGGGTAGGCGTCGTTCTCGCACAAAAAGGCGATCATCCGGGGCTTCTCCTCGTCCTCCTCGGGCACCTCGATGATCTTGAGCATGGAGGCCACCGCGTCGACCGAGTACTCCGGGAAGGAGACGATCCGCTCGGGGCAGGACCCCAGGCAGATGCCGCAGCGGCGGCAGCGCAGGGGATTGTACTCCGGGGTGCCCTTCTCGTCTTCGTTCAGGGCTCCGAAGGGGCACTCCTCGGTGCAGCGCTTGCACTGGGTGCAGCGCTGCAGGAAGAAATCGGCCACGGAGATGTCGCCGGCGCGGGGATGCACCGCTTCGCTGCGGTTCATGGCCTGGATGCACTGCACCGCCTTCATGGCCGCGCCCCAGCCGTCTTCGCGCGCCTGGGCGGCGTCCATGGGCGCATGCACCGCGCCGGCGGCGTAGATGCCCGTCCGGCGGGTCTCGTAGGGAAAGCAGATGAAGTGAGAGTCGGGGAAGTTGTACTTGAGCACCGGCATGTCCGGGCCCTGGCGGTAGTTCAGGTTGAGTATCTCGGTGCCGTCGTGGTGCTTGAGCTGTTCCTCCAGCTTCTGGCCTTCCGCCACCTGGGTGTCCGACTCTTTCTTCTCGATGCGTGCCCGTGCGTCTTTAAGCTGGCGGATGGCTTCCCCGTCGGCCGAGGTGGGCACCATGCCCACGGCCAGGACCACCAGGTCGCCCTCTAAAACCGCTTCGTCTCCGAGCAGGCTTTCCTTGAGATGGATCTTGAGCTTGCCGCCTGCGGTGTCCACCGAGTCGACCTCGCCTCTTGTGAACATGCCGCCGGAATTTTCCTGCACGCCCAGGTAGAAGTGCTCTAGCTGGCCCGGCGCCCGCAGGTCGCGGTAGATCACCGCGCATTCGACGTCGGGGAAGTCCTTGCGGATACCGGACACCTGCTTGAGCGTCGTTAGGCAGCACTCGCTGGAGCAGTAAGGCAGGTGCTTCTCGTCGCGCGACCCCGCGCACTGCACGAACACCACTCGCCCAGGCATCTGGTTGTCGGACGGGCGCTGAAGCTTGCCTTCCAGGATCATGGTTTCCATTTGCCGCGAGGTGATCACGTCCGGCGACTTTCCGAATCCCAAATGGGAGAGCTTGTTCGCGTCGTAGGGACGCGCGCCGGTGGCCTGCACGATGGCGCCGGCCTTGAAGCTGTCGCCCCCCAGAAGCTCCGCCTCGAACTGGCCGGGCTGCTTGCCGATCTTCTTGATCTTGGCGCTCTTGTACACCTTGATCTTGTCGTTGGACTCCACCTCCGAGATCAGGTCCTGGATGTCGTTCTTGTGGGTGGTGTCGTAAGGCGGGCGCTCGGGAACCAGGTCTTTCACGCCCAAAAGGTATCCGCCCAGCTTGTCCGTGGACTCCACCAGCACCACCGGATGGCCCAGGGCGGCGGATGCCTTCGCCGCGGTGAGCCCGGCCAGGCCGCCGCCCACCACCAGGACGGTCTGGTCGATGGCTTCTTGAGGCGGCTTAGGCAGCTCCATCTTGGTCACCTTCGAGGTGCCCATGCGGATGTAGTCTTCCGCCAGCATCTGGGTGTCTTCGTCGCCGGGCTGGTGGGACCAGACCACCAGCTCGCGCAGGCCGATGCGCTCGACCGCCACCTTATTCAGATCGAACTTGAACTCGTCCATCTTCGCCCGCGGCGAGCAGGCGGCGATGAGCACGCCGTCGAGCTCGCCCGAGTCGATGGCCGTGCGGATGATCTCGACGCCTTCCGGGGCGCACAGGCACTCGTTTGCGACAAAGGCGGTGGCGCCGCTCTCCTTGGCGATCTCCTCGAGACCCTCCGTCTTGATGGCCGAGCCGATGTCACAACCGGTGCACAGGAAACAACCTACCTTTTCCATCAGGCTCTCCTTCTCCCCTTACGGGGACTGCTTCGCTGCCGCAATGGCTTTTGCCGCCGCGCCGGTAGCGTCACGCACCGAGGCGGCCACGTCTTCCGGGCGCCGGGCCACTCCGGCGACGAACAATCCGGCCCGCGGATTATCCAGGCCGAAGCCGTCGTCGTCCCTCTCGATATCGAAGGGCAAGCCGGCATCTTTGAGGCTGGACATCATTCCGGTGGCCAGGACCGCCAGGTCCGCGGCGGCATCGGTGAGCTTTCCGGACTCCACGTCCTCCACTCGGAGGGTGAGGCCTTGAGCGCCCTTTTCGATCTTGCCCACCTTGCCCTTGACCAGTTTCACGCCGTCCATGCCGGCGACCTTGGTGAGCATGTCCTCGTTGCGGCCGGGGGCGCGGCGGTCGATGTAGTAGATGGTTACTTCACTGTCGGGGAGTTGCTCGCGGACGTAAATGGCCTGTTTCAACGAGGCCAGGCAGCAAACCGCCGAGCAGTAGGGCAAGTGCTTGACGTCCCGCGATCCCGCGCACTGCACGAAGGCCACCCGCTTGGGCGGTTTTGAGTCGGATGGCTTTTGAATTTTTCCGCCGGTGGGGCCCGTCGGGGAGGCCAGGCGCTCCATCTGCACGTTTGCGATCACGTCGGGGATCTTCCCGCCGCCGAGCTCCTCGATCTTCTCGATCGGGTAGGGTTGCCAGCCGGTGGCCAGGATCACCGCCGAGAATTCAAGCTCCTCGGTCTGCTCGGTGGCATCGAGGTTGACGGCGTTGAACTTGCAGGCTTCTACACACTTGGTGCAGCCGGCGGGGCAGGCGTTGCGATCCATCGTGTAGATCCGCGGCCAGGCGTCCGCGTGCGGGAGCCGGATAGCCGCTACCTCCAGCATAAGCAGGTTGTGGGGATCGGGCACCTTGGCCGGACACACCTGGGAGCATTCGTCGCAGGCGGTGCAGCGCGAGTTGACGTAACGGGGGGCGTGGGTAAGCGTCACCGACCAGCCGTCGCCCGACCGGGATGCCTTTGTTACCTGCGCGCCGGTTATGACGCGCACGCGCGGGTTGCGCTCCAGGCGGCGGATGTTGATCTCCATGCCGCAGGTGGGCGGGCAGAGCTTGGGAAAGTAGTGGAGGTTTCGCACTACCCGGCCGCCGATGGCCGGGTCGCGTTCTACCAGCACTATCTCCTGACCGGCTTCGGCCGCCTCCAGGGCGGCCGAGATTCCGGCGATGCCCGCTCCCACGACCAGAAGGGGTTTCTGCGTGGCTGCGTTCATGAATTCCTCCCGGACTGGTTGTCCTTCGCTTTCAACGTGGGTTCGCCAAAAAGGGAAAAGCGCAGCCAGCGGGGCGAGAAACGAAGCAGCTCCTCGTCGCTGTTGCGCAGCTTCTCCATCAATCCGTCTTCTAGATCGAAGCGATCCAGGAACGTGGAGGAGAAGACAAAGCGACGGAAGGTGTCCAGGTCGAAGCTGGTCATGTAGAACATCTCCAGCCGCTTGGGATCCAGCTTCCGGCCGCCGATGAACCATGGGTGGGAGACCACCGCGTAGAAGCCTTGCTCCAGCTCCTCCCGTTCGGCAATTCCTTGGTTTTTCAGCCACTGCTCGACGGTCCACTCCTTCTTTTCTCGGCGTCCATGGCAGAAGTCGTCCTCGAACAGGAAGTAGATCGGTTCGGGTTCTACTCCCGCCCGCGCCGGCGGCAGGGCCATGCCCAGCGGGTACATGCGACAGGACCAGGGCCGGTCCGGGTAGACCGCGCAGCCCTGGGCCGTGTCCATGAAGGGGCAGCGCTTGTCGGGATCGTCGTTCATGCGCAGCATCACCACCGGCAGTTGCAGGTCCTTGGTGATGGGGGTGAGGGTGTGCCGGCCGAGAAAATCCGTAGTGGATATCGAAAGCCGTCTGGACAGGCGCAGCACGTCGACCGGGGTGAGCAGGATGGTGACGTCCCCGCAGCAGCGGGTGAAGCACTCGAGCCGGTCGTGGCAATCGAACCCGAAGTGCTCGTTTTTCTTCAGTTGCCGGCGGTCGCGCAGCCCGTAAGGCAGCTCGACGGTTTCGTTTTTATTTTTGATCTTCGTCATTGATAATCCGATCCAGCACGGCCGTTTTGGACCACACTGCCAGGGGTGAAGACTTGCCCGACTCGAGATTCATCACCCGGTAGCGGTAGGACGCCTTCACGGAGTATCGCTCCCACATCCAGTCCCAGCCCTCCAGGTAGTAGGGACACTCGTCGTTGAAGCAAGCCCACTGGACTTCTTGCCCCCAGTTGGTTTGCTCCGGTACTGAAAACGGCCGCAGCGTTTCGCCGCAGTGCGGGCAACTCAATTTATCTTTTGCGCCGGACATTCAGGCTCCAGGGGATACGACAAGCCCCAGGCGCCTGAGCGGCGCCTGGGGCTTGTGAATTTACTGCATCAATTGTGCCGTACTAGAAGATCTTCTTGACGGGTATCTTCTTCATTTCCCACTCACCGCTCTTGGGCTCGTACTTGCAGTTGACGAAGCACTCCCAGTCATTCTCCATCTTGGGGAAGTCGGAGCGGAAGTAGTACCCGGGCCAACGGGTTTCTTCGCGGAAGAGCATGCTGCGCACGTGGGCCTCGGCCTGGTACATGCGGTGTTTGTTCTCCCAGCAGCGCATCAGGTCGTGCATCTCATTGGCACCCAGCTTCTCGGAGTCTTCCTTCAGCATGGCCAGAAGCTCCAGCGCCCGATCCAGGTTGGCCTTGGAGGTGGCGAACTGGGCGGCCACGCCGCCGGCATACTCGTCCATGAGCTTCTGCAGGCGCTGCATGTAGGGCCGCCAGAGGATGTAGTTGGGGTTGACGTCTTCCTGGGTGGTCTTGCCCACGTTTTCCTCGTAGGTCTTCATGGGCTGATAGCACTCATCCTTGAGCTTGTTGATAACCGCGCCGTCGATGGCGGGCTTGGGCGGGTTCTCCTTGACCAGGAAGCGGACGGCTGCCTTGGCTGCGATGCGACCCTCGGCGTGGGAGCCGGAGGAGAACTTGTGCGAGGAGGCGCCGGAGGCGTCGCCCGCGCAGAACAGGCCCTTGGTCGTGGACATGTTCTCGTAGCCCCAGAAGTACTCGGCCGGAGCCAGATCTTCCGGGCCGCTCACCCAGGCGCCGGAAGCGCCGGAGTGGGAGCCGATGAAGTACGGCTCGGCCGCGGCGATCTCGGACGGCTTCTCCTCGGGCTGGATATCGGTGGCCGCCCAGAGGATGGCCTGGGAGATGGTCATGTCCAGGAAGTCTTCCCAGGCCTCCGCCTCGAGCTCCTTGAGCTTCTTCTTGGCGGCCTTGGGATCGGTTTCCTTCTCGGCGATGTTCTTGATGGCTTCGGCGGTCTGCATGTAGATGGGGCCCTTGCCTTCCATCACGTCGAGCAACATCAGCCAGTTTCTCAGGTTGGCGGGCACCGGCTTGACCATGCCGTAGGGAGCCCATTTTTCCAGCTCGCCGCGGCGGGTCTGCATGTAGGATTCACCCAAGGCGTTGGTGGCCTGGGACTTGAACAGCAAGAACCACGCTCCCACGGGGCCGTAAGCGTCCTTGAAGCGGACCGGGATGAAGCGCACTTCCTGGCAGGTCAGCTCGGCGCCGGCCTTGAGGGTGAAGTAGGTGGACGCGCCGGAGTTGAAGGGAGGATACCAGGCGCGGCCGGCGCCCTCACCGATGGAGCGCGGCCGGAACACGCCGACGGCGCCGCCCATGGCTACCAGGACGGCCCGGGCCTTGAACACGTAGAACTTGTCCTCGCGCACCGAGAACCCCACCGCGCCGACGCACTTGTCGCCGTCCATGAGGGGCTCATGGATGAACACGCGCTCGTACATGTTGTCCACGCCGAGAGCATTCTTGGCCGCCTCGGCGACGATGACCTTGTAGGACTCGCCGTTGATCATCAGCTGCCAGCGTCCCTCGTGAACGTAGCCGCCGTCCTTGTCTTTCCAGATGGGGAGACCCCACTTCTCGAACAGGTGCACGGAGGAGTCCACGTGGCGGGCGATGCTGGCCACCAGGTCCTCGCGGGTGATGCCCATGAGGTCGTTGCGGACGTAATCCACGTAGTCCTTCATGGTGTTCTCGCCGTCCTTCAGGCCCACGTACTGGTTGATAGCGGACAGGCCCATGGCCACGGCGCCGGAGCGATCGGTGGCGGCCTTGTCGACCAGGGTTACCTTGAGGTTGTTCTTCTTGGCCCAGTGGGCGGCTTCCACGGCAGCGCCGCACGCCGCCATTCCGCCTCCACAGATGAGCAGATCAGTTTCGACTTCGACGGTTTCGTAGTTTTTCATGGTTGCCTCCTTACTTCTTCCATACTTCGGGAAGGCCGAGTGACTCTGGTTCGGTGAACAGGGCCGTGCTGTTCAGGTCGGGCTCGTTGGCCCATCCGCCGGCGGGCTCCGCTTTTCCTTCCGGCGTGGTGCGGATGGGGAACTTGAACCGCTTGATCTGGCCGCTGCGGAACTTCACCGTCCACATGATGCTGTCGGTGGAGCGCATGGGAACCACCGAAGCGCCCATGGGAACGAAGTCGGCATAGCCGCGGACGTCGACGGCGTCGACCGGACAGATCTTGACGCAGTTGTAGCACTCCCAGCACTGCGAGGGATCCTGATTGTACGCCTTCATCGAGTCTTTCTCAAGCACCATCAGGTCGTTTGGACAGATGTGCTGGCAGGCGGTCTTGTCAAGCGCCTTGCACCCGTCACATTTATCCGGGTTTACAAAACTAGGCATTCGTCACCTCCTCGGCTCATTGGCCGATCATTATTGTGGTGGCCTATGGAAAATCCGGGATCATTCATTTCCCTTATGTCCTCATGCCTTCTTTCGGGAGCGCACTCCCCACAAAGGGCGGACAGCATATCCATACCCCGATGGCCTATGTCAAGGTGAAAATTTCAATGGCACCGATAAAATTATTTGATGGTGTGAACCAGCCCCGTGTCGCTTGCCGCCAAGCATATAGGGCTAGACGGGGTTAGGCGGTTTCGATGTCCAGGCAGCCCTTCCAGCGGGTCCCGTGGAGGCGGAGTTCGTCACAGAATGCCGTGGAGGCGCGGCTCATCTCGAAGTTTTTCCAGGTGACCAATACGATCCGGCGGGTCAGGGGAGGGCCCACGGCCACCCGGACCAGCCTTCCCACGGTCGTCCCATCGCAGGCGACGTCCGCGGCGGTGACCATGTCGGGCAGAAAAGCCACGCCCAGCCCGACTTCCACCATCTTCTTGACCGTCTCCACGTTGTCCGTGGAAACCACCGGCTCCACGCTGACTCCCAGCCGTACCAGGTGTTCCTGAATTGCCGCGCCGGTGGGGTTTTCGGTGGACAGGGAGACGAATTGGACTCCCTTCAACTCGTTGGGTCGGATCGCCTTCCTATTAAAGAAGGGGTGGGGGCGCCCGCAAACCAGCGAGACCTCCTCTTCGATGATGGTCTCCATGCGCAACCGGCGGTCGGACTTGGGATTCGCCACCAGGGCCAGATCGATTCGTCCGGAGAGAAGCGCGCCCAGGATGGTGTCCGAGCGCCGGTACAGCACCGATGGCCGGATGGCCGGGTAGCGCTCCCGGATGCCCCACAGTACGTGCGGCAGGAAATGGATGCCCACGCTGTTGACCGTGCCGACCCGAAGCTCTCCCACCACGCCCTCGGCCAGCTCCTCTACCGCGCGTTGAGCCTTCCGTACCGACTCCACGACTTTGCGCGCGTGTTGGGACAGGACCCGGCCGGCCTCCGTCGGGCTGACGCCCCCCGGCCTCCGGTGAAACAGGGAGGTCCCCAGCTCACCCTCCAGTTGCTTGATCTGGTAGGACAGTGCCGGCTGGGTGATGCGCATCCGGGTGGTGGCCCGGTTGAACCCACCCTCGTCTACCACCGCCAGAAAACAGCGTAACTGATGTAATTCCATCGGCTCTAACGCTCCGTGTCAAACATTCGCCCCGAACTACCGAAGCGAGCCTACTCATCTATCGCTTATCGGTTTCCGCTGGCCATGTCAAGCCCCATTGATAAGCCCCGTTAATAGCCATCGTATGGTAAGTTGAAATAGTTTTATACCGGCATGTTTGTAGTGGTTTGTTTTATTGGGGTTATTCCCCTGGATGGCTTCAGCCGTTCGAGTGGTTGGGTTGACCCGGTTTGACCCGGGCCTGGATATCAATAGTCTTTATCGGATCCATTCAAATTTTGTCATTGACATCGCCGTCGTTCGGTGAATATATCATCGCTCGCTCTGGGCCTCGGCCCGGTTGGGACATAGACGATTCTCTGTGCAATGAGCTAGTCCATAAACGTTTTTTCCAAGTATCGAA
Source organism: Deltaproteobacteria bacterium (assembly GCA_030622135.1). Classification (GTDB taxonomy): domain Bacteria; phylum Myxococcota; class B64-G9; order B64-G9; family B64-G9; genus JAUXGL01. Next base: position 13,076 of record JAUXGL010000071.1, on the reverse strand, counting down.
AGGAGTTGCCATGGTGGAAAAACTCAGGGATACCCCAAAGATCGACGAGTTGATGAAGGGTCCCTGGCCCAGCTTCGTCAAGGAGATCAAGCTGAGCGCCAAGCTGAGCGGAAGGGCCGGTGAGCGGGCCAACGATTTGCTGGGCGTTCTCGAGCGTTCCTACAACGACAAGATCGGCCACTGGAAGCATGGCGGTATCGTGGGCGTGATGGGGTACGGCGGCGGAGTGATCGGCCGCTACAACGACCTCCCCGAGGAGTTTCCCAAGGTCGCGCACTTTCACACCGTGCGGGTGAACCAGCCGTCGGGTTGGTTCTACAAGACCGACGTGCTGCGGAAGATCTGCGATCTGTGGGAGAAGCACGGCTCGGGCGTGACCAACATGCACGGGTCCACCGGCGACATCATCCTGCTCGGTTGCGCCACCGAAGACCTGGAGCCCGTCTTTGCCGATCTGACCGAGATGGGATTCGACCTGGGCGGATCGGGCTCCGATGTGCGGACGCCCAGCGCCTGCTGTGGCATGGCCCGCTGCGAGTGGGCTTGCTATGACACCATGGGCGCTTGCCACGACATCACCCAGACGTTCCAGGACGAGCTGCACCGCCCGGCGTTCCCGTACAAGTACAAGTTCAAGTTCGCCGGTTGCCCCAACGACTGCGTCGCCTCCGTCGCCCGCTCCGATATGTCCATAATCGGAACCTGGCGCGACGACATCCAGATGGATGCGGCGGCCGTCTCGGAGTACGCCCAGAGCGGCAAGTTCGACATGCAAGCGGACGTGGTCGGGCGTTGCCCCACCGGCTGCATGAGCTGGGACGGCCAGAAGCTCGCCATCGACAACCGGAACTGCGTCAAGTGCATGCACTGCATCAACGCCATGCCCAAGGCTCTGGCCCCGGGTAGGGATCGCGGCGCCACCGTTTTGCTGGGCTCCAAGGCGCCCATTGTCGGCGGGGCCCTGCTCTCGTCCGTCATGGTTCCCTTCTTGAAAATGGAACCTCCCTACGAAGATCTCAAGGAATTGGCCGAGGCCATCTGGGATCTGTGGGGCGAGCATGGCAAGAACCGCGAGCGCGTCGGCGAGTTCATCCAGCGGATCGGGATGAGCAACTTCCTCGAGCAGATCGGATTGGATCCCATCCCCGAGATGGTCATTCAGCCGCGTACCAACCCGTACATCTTCTTCGAAACAGAAGAAGAGGAATAAGAGGAGGACATACAATGGCCGTCGACATGAAAAAGCGAGTGACCGACATTGGTCCCCCACACTACGATAAGTTCCTTCCGCCCGTTATCAAGAAAAACTACGGGAAGTGGAAGTATCACGAGATCGTAAAACCCGGCGTGTTGATGCACGTGGCCGAGTCGGGCGACAAGCTCTACTCCGTCCGGGCGGCCACTCCCCGGCTGGCCAGCATCGAGAGCATCCGGATGTTTTGCGACATCGCCGACGAGTTTTGCGATGGGCACCTTCGTTACACCAGCCGGAACAACGTGGAGTTTCTCATCACCGACGAGAGCAAGATCGATCCCTGCGTCGCCAGGCTGAAGAAAGAGGGCTATCCGGTGGGCGGCATGGGCCCCTCCATCACCAACATCGTTCACACCCAGGGATGGGTGCACTGCCACTCCGCGGCCACCGACGCCTCCGGCGTGGTCAAGTCGCTGATGGACGAGCTGTTCCCCTACTTCGAGGAGATGAACCTGCCGGCCAAGCTCCGCATCGCCTTCGCTTGCTGCCTGAACATGTGCGGCGCGGTGCACTGCTCGGACATCGCCCTTCTGGGTGTCCACCGGCGCATTCCCGAGATTCAGCACGACCAGATCAAGGCGCAGTGCGAGATCCCCTCCACGGTGGCCGCCTGCCCGACCGGAGCCATCCGCACCGCCACGGTGGACGGGAAGCAGTCCGTGGAGGTGATCGAGGAGCAATGCATGTTCTGCGCCAACTGCTACACGGTTTGCCCGGCCATGACCCTAAACGATCCCGAGATGGACGGCCTGTCCATCTGGGTGGGCGGCAAGGTCAGCAACGCGCGTCACGAGCCCATGTTTTCGAAGCTGGCCATCCCGTACATTCCCAACGAGCCACCGCGCTGGCCCACGGCGGTCAAGGCGGTGAAGAACATCGTCGAGACCTATGCCAAGAACGCTCGCAAGTTCGAGCGCGTGGGCGAGTGGATCGAACGGATCGGCTGGCCGCAGTTCTTCGATCTCACCGGCATCGAGTTTACCAAGTACCACATCGACGACTTTACCCACGCCGGCGAGAGCTTCAAGCGGTCGGCTCAACTGCGTCACAAGTAGGAGGGGGTCATGAGTGTGAGCGAGGATCAAGTGGCCGAGGCCATGTACGCGATGATCAAGGAGTATCATGGCAAGCGCAACCTGAAGGCCTTGGACTTGTCCAAGGCCATGATCGAGAAGTTCGGCGAGGAAGAGTGCGACAAGAAGTTCTGCAAGAAAGCCATTCGCCAGCTGATCGACTCGGGGCGTTGCACCTATTCTTACGTGGGCGGCAGTTATATCGTTTTGCCACCAGACAGCCCGGACGCACGGTAACGACTCCAGGCCCCCGAGGTTTCGCGCCTCGGGGTTTTGTTGATTGAAAAGAGTGACCGACCGTTGTCCGCATGAGAGTCTCCTGGAGAGCCGGGGCGGGCTGGTAGGGGAGTCGGTACAATCGGTAAGATAAAAGGTGAGAGAATGGGTCTTTTGAAGAAACCGAAGAAGAAGAAACCGTTGCGGACCACCGGCGGTGCGGCGGCCACCCAGGCCTCCTCGCTGCGACCCCGGCAGGTGAAGAAAGCGGCGCCGTGCGGCTTCAATTGTCCCAGCGGCACCAAGGTCCGGGAGTGGATCCAGATCATCGCCCAGCGGGAGAAAACCAAGCTCAGCGAGGCCGAGGCGTTTAGGCGTGCCTGGAGCCTGCTGGTAGAGACCAATCCCTTCCCGTCCGTCATGGGCCGGGTTTGCCCCCACCCGTGCGAGGATGACTGCAACCGGGCGGACAAGGACGCGGCGGTGTCCATCAACGCGCTGGAGCGCTTCATCGGTGACTGGGGATTGCAGCAGGGGCTGCCGCTGTCCGGGATCGAAGGGGAGGATCGAAAAGAGGAGTCCATCGGCGTGATCGGCTCGGGCCCCGCCGGGCTCTCCTTCGCCTACCAGTTGGCCCGGCGCGGCTACCCCGTGACCGTTTATGAAAAGACCGGCCAGGCCGGCGGCATGCTCTACTGGGGTATTCCCTTCTATCGTCTGCCCGCCGATGTTCTCGATAAGGAGATTCGGCGCATCGTCGATCTGGGCGTGGATCTGAAGCTCAACACTTGCGTGGGCAAGGACATCTCGGTCGACGAGATCAAGAAAAAGCACAAGATTCTTTTCCTGGGTGTGGGCGCCCACCAGGGCCGGCTCTTGAAGATCCCCGGGGAGGAGGGCCCCAAGGTCTGGACGGGCACCGAGTACCTCTACCGGGTCAACGCCGGCGAGAATGTGGACGTGGGCAAGAACGTGGCGGTGATTGGCGGCGGAGACACGGCCATCGACGCCGCCCGCGCGGCCCGGCGCGTGGGCGCCCAGGTGACCATTCTTTACCGGCGCACCCGTAAGGAGATGCCCGCCATCGACAGCGAGATTGAGGATGCGCTGAAAGAGGGCGTCGAGATCCAGTTCTTGGTGGCGCCGGTTGCGATGAAGCGGGACGGCGACCGGGTCTTGGCGGTGGTGGTCCAGAAGATGGAGCTGGGCGAGCCGGACGACTCCGGTCGGCGCCGCCCCGTGCCCATAGCAGGCAGCCGGTACGAGATCCCCATCGATTCGCTCATCGCCGCCATCTCCCAGGAACCCGACTGGAACCCCCTTACCGGCCTGGGCCCCGAGGGCCGCTGGCTGGAGGCCGACGAGCGCGGGAAGGTGAAGGATTGCATCTATTCCGGTGGGGACGCCTTGAACCTGGGCCTGGCCACCATCGCGGTGGGTCAGGGGAGGCAGGCGGCCTTGGCGGTGCACGCGGAGCTTCGCGGTCTCGCACTTCCCTCGCTAAAGCCCCCGCTCTCCCTGGTGGACAAGAAACGCATCAAGCTGGACGTGGTGGACGTCTACTCGGAAAAACCGCGGGCGGAGCGCGCGCATAGGCACGTCGAGGAATGGCTGAGCAAGCCCGACGAGGAGATCGACCTGGGGATTACCCAAGAGCAGTTTCTCGAAGAAACCGCCCGCTGTTTCTCCTGCGGCAACTGCTTCGGTTGCGAGCGCTGCTGGATGTTCTGTACGCCGGGATGTTTCAAGAAGGTGGATGGCCCGGGGCCGGGGAGCTACTACACCATCAAGTTGGACACCTGCGACGGGTGCAAGAAGTGCGAAGACGAGTGCCCCTGCGGCTTCATTGACATGTTGTAGGCGATGTTCGGGAGAGGCGTGGCACGGATCAAGCTACCCAGGGTGGTGGTTGCGGGGCTGGCCGGCAATGCCGGCAAGACCCTGGTGTCCCTGGGGTTGGTTCGCGCGCTCGGATCGAAGAACCTCAAGGTTGCCCCGTTCAAGAAAGGTCCCGACTTCATCGATGCCGCCTGGCTGGGCGCGGCGTCGGGTGAACCCGGCCGCAACCTCGATACCTTCCTGATGTCCGAGGAGGCCGTTCTGGATTCGGTGGCCCGGGCGGGGCTTTGGGCGGATGTGGCGGTTGTCGAGGGTAACCGGGGGCTTTTCGACGGAATGGACGCCGGGGGAACCCACTCCACCGCGCAGCTTTGCAAGCTGATCGATGCGCCGGTGGTGCTGGTGGTGGACTGCACCAAGTCGACCCGGACGGTGGCGGCCCAGGTGATGGGGTGCCAGGTGATGGATCCCGACGTTGAAATCGCCGGGGTGATCCTCAACCGGGTGGGCACCAGCCGGCAGGAGTCGGTGATCCGCGAGGCCGTATCCGCGGCTTGTGGCGTTTTGGTCCTGGGTGCAATTCCAAGGCTCAAGGGCGAGTTCCTTCCCAGCCGGCACCTGGGGCTGGTGACCGCCATGGAGCACCCCCGGGCGCAGGAAGCGCTGGAGCGGGTGACCGTGGCGGTTCGGCGGTACGTGGACGTTCCCGCGGTACTGGCAATCGCTCGCCGGTCGGCCGATCTTTTTGGGGAGGCCTGTCCGGACGAACCCGGGATTGCCAAGCACGTGCGCATCGGTGTTTTGCGGGACGCGGCTTTCTCGTTCTACTACCCGGAAAATCTCGAGGCGCTGGAGCGGGCCGGGGCCGAGCTGATCTCGATTTCCCCGCTCGCAGACCGGGATTTCCCCGACGTGGACGCCCTGTATGCCGGCGGTGGGTTTCCCGAGGTCTATGCCGCTCGCTTGTCGGCCAATCGCTCTTTTTGTGAAAGCCTGGCTGCGGAGATCGCCGGCGGGTTGCCGGTGTGGGCGGAGTGCGGCGGGTTGATGTACCTCTCTAGGGCGCTTTCGATGGACGCGGTCGCCTACCACATGGTGGGCACCCTGCCGGTGGTGGTGGAGCAGACCGACCGTCCGCAGGGCCACGGGTACGCGGTGGTCCGCGTGGACGGGCCCAATCCATTCTTCGAAGTAGGCACCGAGCTTCGCGGACACGAGTTCCATTACTCTCGCCTGGAGGCCATGGACCCGGATCTCGACACCGTGTTTTCGGTGCGGCGCGGCGAGGGTCTGGGCGGAAGCCGGGACGGCATCCGGGTAAATCAGGTGCTGGCCGCCTACACGCATTTCCATGCCCTGGGCGTGCCCGGATGGGCCGGGTCCCTCGTGCGCGCGGCCACGGAATTCAAGCGACGGCGTGTGGGCCAGCGGGCCTACCGGGAGCCTTTGATTCAAACCGGGGAGCGGAAGCGCAAGAGCGAGCTCCGCCGGCGGGTCGAGCAATTGGTGCGGGAGCAGAGACTGGAAGAGCTGGACGCCCTCGTGGCCGAGCAGCCCCGGGCGGTGCGTCACCTGGTGAGTATGAGCTACCAACCGGACGAGGGGATCCGCGATACGGCCGCCCGGGGTGTGGCCCTGGCCGCCCGGTATCACAAGAACCTGATACGGAGCGTGGTGCGCCGGTTGATCTGGGCCATGAACGACGAGTCGGGAACCAACGCGCAGACGGCGCCGGCGGTGCTTTTGGCCATCGCCGGGGAAGACCCCGAGCTGTTGCTGCCCGTGCTTGGGGATATCATTCGTCTGGCCGGGGACCGCGGTCTGTACAAGGGTCTTTCCAAGACCCTGCGCATGGTCAAGGACAACTGCCCCGGCAAGATCGGCGAGAGTCTGAGCCGAGCGTTGAACCGGCGCTTTTCAAGTGGAGATTCGAATGGAGTCGGTAGTGTCATCTAAGCTGGAAGATCTCCAGGCGGCCGTTGCCCGGGATCCGGATTCGGCCGAGGCGCATATGCGTTTGGGGATGGCCTGGTTTAAAAGGGGGTCTTCAAAGAAAGCCAGACAGGAGCTCGAGCTTGCGGTTCGGTTGGATCCCGGCTACGTCGAGGCCTGGGTGAACCTGGGGGGCATTTACATGACCGCTCTGGACTTCGCGGGCTGTGTGGAGGCCAACCGGAAAGCGGCCGAGTGCGATCCCGCCTGCCTGCAGGCCCACTATAACCGGGGTCTGGGTAATATGTACCAGGGCAGGGCCGAGGAGATGCTGGAGTGTTTCATGAAGGTCCTGGATCTCGATCCCGGGAATCCCGGAGGACATTACCACCATGCGGTTGCGTTACTGGCCGTGGGTAAGACGCGGGAGGCCCGGGTTGCCCTGGCCGTGGCTACGAAGCTCGGATGGAAGCCGGAGCCGGGATTCATCAAGGCGCTAGAGCGTAATAAAGAAGGACAGATTCACAGCGCGGCTCTGCCGCAACCCTAATGACCCGCGCAGTACTCAGAAAATCTTTGCGGGCCGCGAAGATTTTCGGGGTCAGGAGTACACGATGGAATTTGAACCGAACCAGAAGGAAGACTCACCTAAACACTAAAGGAGGAGAGCCATGGCAACGGTAGAACTCGGGGGATCGAGCGTGGATATTGACGAAGATGGATTCATCCAGCAACCCGACAAGTGGAACGAAGGCGTGGCCACGGATCTGGCCAAGACCGAGGGTGTTGACGATTTGACCGAAGCGCACTGGAAGGTGGTCAACTACCTGCGCGAGTACTACATAGAGTTCGGCGTGGCGCCCATGATCCGCAAGCTCTGCAAGTCGACCGGATTCAAGCTCAACAAAATTTACGAGCTGTTCCCGTCCGGTCCGGCCAAGGGCGCTTGCAAGGTGGCCGGGTTGCCCAAGCCTACCGGCTGCGTCTGAGGCGCGGTACAGTTTGTCGAGCCCCTGGGCTCGCGCCGCGAACTTCGCGGCATACCCAGGGGCGCGGCTTCGCTTTGTCGCAAGGCCGATTTGCGGACGTCTGAAGACTTCGATGGAGCCTGGCTCGGGATCGATGAGTTTGGGCACTTCGAGTGTTTAGCGAGTCGGCGTATTGGCACCTACGTGGGGGGTGGTGTAGCCGGGTAATGACGCTCAAGGACCTTTTGCATTCGAGCCGGGCCGCCATCTTGAAACGGTGGTTCGAGAAGACCCTGGAGACCTATGCTCCGGATGCGTCCGCTTTCTTCGACGGGCAGAAAGATCGGTTCGCCAACCCTGTGGGGAAAGCGTTGCGCACCGGTACCCGGGTCATGCTGGATTGCCTGCTTGGCGAGATGGACGCGGAGAAGATCTGCGCCGGCCTGGAGGAGATAGTAAAAATCCGGTCCATTCAGGATTTCACTCCGGCCCAGGCGGTGTCCTTCATCTTTTCCCTAAGGCAGATCATCCGAGAGGAGTTGGGCCAGGAGTTGGATTCCAGTCGATTGACCGAGTTGGCGGAGTTCGAGACCCGGATCGATCAACTGGCCCTGTTCGCTTTCGACATCTACGTGAAGTGCCGCGAGAGGTTGTACGAGATTCGGGTCGACGAAGTGAAGCGAAGCGTTTCCGGTTTGATGCGACGGTTGAACCGAGAAGAAGAAAAGGCGCAATCATAGCGCAGCGCCGTAAAAAGCATGGCACAAGACGCGCCGAGGGTTGTGAGGTTGCCTTTATTGAAACTTGAGTCAAGTGTAAAGATCGTGCCGTATCAAGCGGTCTAGAGAGGTTTCTGCCCATGAGAGTCGTAATACCACTCATCGCAGTCATCATCCTCTTTATGCTGGCCTACTTCGGAGTGGAAGCGGCGGGCCTGCAGACCCTGTTCGGGGTGGTTTTCCCGTACATTGCCCTGGTTATTTTCATTGTCGGGCTCATCTACAAGATCGTCCGGTGGGCAATGGTGCCGGTGCCCTTCCGCATTCCCACTACTTGCGGGCAGCAGAAGTCGTTCCCCTGGATCAAGCCGAGCAAGCTGGACAACCCCAGCGGCACCCTGGGAGTGATCGGGAGGATGGCCCTGGAGGTTCTCTGTTTCCGTTCCCTGTTCCGCAACACCAGAACGGAGATTCAAAAAGACGGCCCCAAGGTAGCCTACGCATCGAACAAGTGGCTCTGGCTCGGTGGCATGGCCTTCCACTGGAGCATGCTGATCGTATCGATCCGGCACCTGCGCTTCTTCACCGAGCCGGTGCCCGGGGTCATCATCGGCCTGCAGGACCTGGACGGGTTCTTCCAGGTGGGCGTGCCGGTTTTCTACGCCACCAGCATAATCTTCCTGCTGGCGGTGGGCTGGCTGTTCCTCCGCCGGGTGGTCTCGCCGCAGCTTCGTTACATCTCGCTGGCCAACGACTACTTCCCGCTCTTTCTGATCCTGGGCATCGGCACCACCGGTTTTTTGATGCGGCACCTGATGAAGACCGACATCGTGGCTATCAAGAATCTGACCCTGGGCTTGCTCAGTTTCAACCCGGCGGCGCCCGCGGAGGCATCCGGGATGTTCTATGCCCACCTCTTCCTGGTGTGCGTGCTGTTCGCCTACTTCCCCTTCGGCAAGCTGACCCACCTGGCCGGCGTGTTCCTCAGCCCCACGCGGAACCTTTCGAACAACAGCCGGGTAGTTCGGCACATCAATCCCTGGAACTACCCCGTCAAGGTTCATACCTACGCGGAGTACGAGGAAGAGTTCGGGGAGAAGATGAAGAAGGCCGGTATTCCGCTGGACAAGGAGTAGAAAATGGCCGAAGCCAAGTTCGACGAGATGGACCATTACAAGCAAGCCGAGCTGATGAAGTTCGATTTCCGCCCGCCCCCGACCGGCTGGATGGACACCCCGACGGATTTCCGGCCGGGCAGCTGGATCTATCCGGGCAAGGCCAAGCACCTGGAGTACCTGGATTTGCCCAACCCGCGGGAATGGGCGGTGACCGACGAGGACTGGCAGTTGCCCAAGAACTGGAAGGAAATCGTCCTAGAGGGCATGCGCGAGCGGTTGTCGCGGTACCGCACCTTCAAGATCTTCATGGATATCTGCGTGCGCTGCGGCGCCTGCGCCGACAAGTGTCACTTCTTCATCGGCGGTGGGGATCCCAAGAACATGCCGGTCATGAGAGCGGAGCTGCTCAGGTCCATCTACCGCAAGGACTTCACCGCGCTGGGCAAGGTCTTCGGTAAGCTCGCCGGCGGCCGGGAGCTCACCGTCGACGTGATCAAGGAGTGGTTCTACTACTTCTTCCAGTGCACCGAGTGTCGGCGCTGCTCGGTCTTCTGCCCCTACGGCATCGACACCGCCGAGATTACCATTATAGGCCGGGAGCTCCTGGGTCTCCTGGGTCTCTATGTCAACTGGGTCATCGAACCGGTGGCCAACTGCTTCCGCACCGGCAACCACCTGGGTATCCAGCCCCATGGGCTGAAGGACACCCTGGAGTTTTTCGCCGAGGACATCGAGGATTCCACCGGCATCAAGGTGGACATTCCCCTCAACAAGAAGGGGGCCGAGGTCCTGTTCGTAACCCCCTCCGGGGATTTTTTAGCCGATCCCGGGACGTATACCTGCATGGGCTACATGGCCCTTTTCCACGAGATCGGTCTGGACTACACCTGGAGCACTTACGCTTCCGAGGGCGGTAACTTCGGCCTGTTTACCTCTCACGAGACGATCAAGCGGCTCAACGCCAAGATCTACGCCGAGGCCAAGCGGCTGGGGGTCAAGTGGATCCTGGGCGGCGAGTGCGGGCACATGTGGCGGGTGCTTAACCAATACATGGACACCATGAACGGCCCGCCCGATTTTCTGGAGGTGCCCAAGTCGCCTTTAACCGGCACGGTTTTCGACAATGCCCGGTCGACGAAGATGGTTCATATCATGGAGTTCACCGCCGACCTGATTCGCCACGGCAAGCTCAAGCTGGATCCCAGCCGAAACGATCACATCAAGGTCACCTTCCACGATTCCTGCAACCCGGCCCGGGCCATGGGCATACTCGAGGAGCCGCGCTACGTTCTCAAAAACGTCTGCAACAACTTCTACGAGATGCCGCCCAACACCATCCGCGAGCAGACCTTCTGCTGCGGCGGCGGGGCCGGCCTGGGAACCGACGAGAACATGGAGATGCGCCTGCGCGGCGGGTTACCCCGGGGCAACGCGGTTCGGTACGTGCAAGACAAGTTCGGGGTGAACGAGTTGGCCTGCATGTGCGCCATCGACCGGGCCACCCTGACCACCGTATGCGATTACTGGGCGCCGCCGGTGCGGGTGACCGGCATCCATGAGTTGGTCAGCAATGCGTTGCAAATGAAAGGCGCCAAGGATCGCGAGGTGAATTTCCGACTGGAGGAAATCGAGCACTGGAAGCAGAAGGCAGCCCCGGCGGGCCGGAAAGAGGGTTCGAGCGATGTATGATGCCGGAAAAATCATCTTGGGGATAGCCATATTCCTCGTGCTGATAACCTTCCCGTTCTGGTTCACCCTGGCCCTGGGGAACCCGGATTACCAGCCGGACCCGGAGCTGCCCGCCGGGCAGGTCCAGTGCGTCGAGTCGAAGGAGTACATGATCCACTGGCACATGGATTTGCTCAACCAGTGGCGCGACTCGGTGGTTCGCGACGGGAACCGGATGTACGTCTCCAGGGAGTACGGAGACCGGCACGAGATGAGCCTTACCCGGACGTGCATGCGCTGCCACGAAAGCCGGGAGAGGTTCTGCGACCGGTGCCACGACTACACGGCCGTGGACCCGTACTGTTGGGACTGTCACGTGGAGCCGAAAGGGGAATAGCCATGGACGAGAGCAGGAGAAACTTTCTCAAGATAGCCGGTTGTTCCGCCATGGGCGTGGCCTGGGGCGTCCCGGTCCTCCGCGCCGTCGGTCAGGCCCTGGAGGCGGAGCCCGCGCCGGGCGCGCTCACCGGCAAGCGCTGGGCCCTGGCCATGGATATCCAGAAATGCATGCGCCCGGACGTCATGCGCGCCTGCCAGCAGGTCTGCCACCGGCTCCATAACGTGCCCAAAATCGACGACCCGGAGGAAGAGGTCAAGTGGATCTGGAGCGAGAAGTACGACAACGTCTTTCCCAACAAGGTGCACAAGTTCACCTCGGACAGCCTGAAGGGCCGGCCGGTCCTGGTGTTGTGCAACCACTGCGAGCGGCCCTCCTGCGTGCGGGTGTGCCCCACCCAGGCCACCTGGAAGCGGGAGGACGGCGTGGTCATGATGGACATGCACCGCTGCATCGGCTGCCGTTATTGCATCGTGGCTTGTCCCTACGGCTCGCGCAGCTTCAACTGGTCGGATCCCCGCCCCAACATCAAGCCGGACATCGATCCCGAGTTCCCCACCCGGAGCCAGGGCGTGGTGGAGAAGTGCAATTTGTGCGCCGAGCGCTTGGCCAAGGGCCTGGGCCCGGCCTGTGTCGACGCGGCCAACCAGGTCGCCGGAGAAGGAGCCATGTACTTCGGTGACCTGGGTGACCCGAACTCGGAGATCGTGCGGGTGTTGCGCAGCCGGCACTCCATGCAGAGGCGGCCGGCCCTGGGAACCGAACCGCATGTCTTCTATCTTGTGTCCACCTCAAAACGTAGCGAACTCAAACAGAAACCCAATGATTTCGTAGTGCCCGTCTTAGAAGAATGAGATTCTTAGACGGGCGCTATTTGGTATAAGAGGTCGTCATGCTAGAAAAGGCATTCTACGGCGGAAAGAAATACTGGGCCCTGCTGGCTTTCCTGGGTCTGCTGATCGCGGCGGGCGTCATCACCTTCTTCGTCCAGCTGGATCGGGGCCTGACCATAACCGGCCTGAGCCGGGACGTTCCCTGGGGCTTCTACATTGCCCAGCTGACCTTCCTGGTCGGGGTGGCTGCCTCGGCGGTGATGGTGGTCCTGCCCTATTACTTGCACAACTTCAAGGCCTTCGGCCGGGTGGTGATCCTGGGCGAGTTTCTGGCCATCCCCGCCTGCTTCATGTGCATGCTGTTCGTGGTGGTGGACATGGGCCAGCCCATGCGCGTGGCCAACATGTTTTTGCACCCGTCGCCCAGCTCGCCCATGTTCTGGGACGCCATGGTGCTGATGGGTTATTTGTTCCTCAACCTGATAATCGGCTTTGTGACCTTCGGGGCGGAGCGCAAGGGACTGCCACCGCCCAAGTGGATCAAGCCGGTGATCATCCTGTCCATCCCCTGGGCGGTCAGCATTCACACGGTCACGGCGTTTCTTTACTCCGGTCTGGAGGCGCGCTCCTTCTGGATGACCGCCATCCTGGCCCCGCGGTTTCTGGCCTCGGCCTTCGCGTCCGGCCCCAGCCTGCTGATCATCCTGTGCCTGATCGTCAGGAAGTTCACCCGCTTCGATCCCGGCAAGGAGGCCATCAGGAAGCTCGCGCAGATCGTAACCTACGCTTTAGCGGTGAACATCTTCTTCGTCCTGGTCGAGCTGTTCACCGCGCTGTACAGCGACATGCCCGAGCACCTGCATCACTTCCAGTACCTGTTCTTCGGCTCGCACGGCAAGAGCGCCCTGGTGCCCTGGATGTGGGCCTCCCAGATCATCGCCTTGACCGCGCTGACCCTGCTGTTGTTCCCCAAGGTGCGCAAGAAGGAAAGCGTGTTGTTCGTCCTCTGCCTGGGCGTGGTTGCCGCCATCTGGATCGAGAAGGGCCTGGGCATGGTG
>JAUXGL010000181.1 GCA_030622135.1 Deltaproteobacteria bacterium | reverse complement strand
GGTCGGTTGAGGCGGTAGTCAACCAGGACACGGATCTGGCCAAAAAGACCATCGCCCGCGATCACCGGGTCAACCGCGACGAGATCGAAACCGACGAGCTGTGCCTGCTGATCCTGGCCAAGTGGCAACCCATGGCCACCGATCTGCGCTTCATCACCCTGGCCTTGAAGATGGTCACCGACCTGGAGCGCATGGCCGACCACTGCACCAACCTGGCCGAGCAAGTCATCTTCCTGGTAAGGGGCGAGGACGTCCGCCACCCGGGCAAGCTCGGTAAACAGTAGCGTTCGCCTTACGATCCCTCGCCGGGCGCCTTCCAGAATGTCGCTAAGTGCCTATTGACAGGGTCGGGTTCCATGTTACCATGCCAGCCTTAGGAAACCGAACAGGCAGCCGAGGAGCATTGGTCGTGATGGTAAAGAAAATTCTGTTGGTTGTGGGGTTGGGGGTGGGATTGTTGCTGGTGAGCTCGGCCTCCGGCCGGGAGTACATCAAGATCTCCGATCCCAATTTCCGTCCCTATCCCATCGCCATCGCGGACATCAAGGACGTGAACGGAACGGCCGCGGATCTGGCCCGTCAGGGGACCGAGACGCTGCGCTTCGATTTGGGGATCGCCGGGGTGTTCAAGGTTCTAGATCCCCGGTCGTTCATCGCCGATTCCAAGCAGGAGGGATTGTCCGGCGCCTCGATCAATTTCTCCGATTGGATCAACGTGGGAGCCGAGGGCCTGATCAAGGTGGGGATCTACCGGTCGGGCAAGCAGATTGCCATGGAGGGGCATCTCTTCGACGTGGCCTCGGGGAAAGAGCTTTTGCACAAGAAGTACAAGGGTAACGCCGCCGGGCTGCGCAAGATGGCGCACCGGTTCGCCGACGCCGTCGTTCGCCACTTCACCGGCTCCCCCAGCGTCTTTTTCACCAAGATCGTCTTTGCCAAGAGAACCCGCCGCGAGTCCAAGGAAATCTGCATCATGGATTTCGACGGGCGCAACGAGCGTTGCGTGGTCAAGAACGGCGCCATCAATTTGCTGCCGGCCTGGTCGGCCGGCGACGGCGTCTACTATTCTTCCTACCTCCACGGCGGGCCGCATCTCTACCTGTACGACCTGAAGAAGAAGAAAAGCCGGGTGATCAGCAAATCGCCCGGTCTGAACATCGGCGCCTCGGCCTCTCCCGACGGCAAGGCCGTGGCGTTGACTCTCAGCCGGGACGACAACTCCGAGATCTACGTGCTGAACGCGGACGGCTCTCGGCCCCGGCGCCTGACTCGGGCCTGGGCCATCGACAGCTCTCCTTCCTGGTCGCCGGACGCCAGGCGCATCTCCTTCGTCAGCGAGCGGTCCGGAAATCCGCAGGTGTACATGATGAAGTCCGACGGCTCCGGCGCCAAGCGGCTCACCTTCCAGGGCAACTACAACCAGACGCCCGACTGGTCTCCCCGGGGCGATTTCATTCTCTTCAACGCCCGGGACGAGCGCTTGGTCTACGATATCTTCAAGATCAACTGGACCACCGGTGAGATCGTCCGCCTGACCCAGGATCAGGGGAACAACGAACATCCCACCTTCGCTCCCAACGGTGAGCTGGTGGTCTTCACTTCGACGCGCACCGGTGAGTCCAAGCTGTACATCATGAGCGCCGACGGCACCAACCAGCGCCAAATCTCCCGTGGAAAGGGCGAGTACACCACCCCGGAGTGGGGCCCTTGGCCGGCAAAGTAGGCGCTTTGTGATGGAAACGCGACAACCTTCTGGGTTCAAGACATGTTTGCACGTTACGAAAACTTTCGACGAATACAATTGAGGCGGCGAGTCCTGCGCGGAGTATTTTATTGCCGTAGGGGCCGTGCCGGGAGAGATCTCATGCCAACAAGGTTCCTGCCGATTCTCTGCTTACTGGCATTGACGGTGCTGATCGCCGGTTGCCCCAAGCAGATTCCCCAGCCCGAGATCGACGCCGCCGAGCAGGCCCTTTTGGACATCGAGAGCACCAAGGACTGTGCCCCCGAGACGTACCAGGCGGCCAAGACCATGATGGACCGTGCCCGGGCTTTGTTGAAAGAAGAGCGCTACGAGGAGGCCAAGACGGCCCTGACCGCCGCCAGGCAACTGGCGGAGAAAGCGCGCCGGGAGTGCGACGAGAAGAAGAAGGCCGAGGAGCTGGCGGCCAAGCAGGTCGAGCCCGAGCCGGCGGCCAAGGAAATCAAGATCGAAGAGGACACCGGGCCCGATCGGATGGTGACGGTGTACTTCGGGTTCAACGAGTCCAGCCTGACCGACGAGGGCCGCGCGGCGTTGAACAACAACGCCGAGTATCTGCGCCATCACCAGGACCAGCGCATCCAGGTGGAGGGCCACTGCGACAGCCGAGGCAGCACCGAGTACAACTTGGCCCTGGGCGAGCGGCGGGCCATGGCGGTGCGGAAGTACCTGGTCAAGTTGGGCGTCAACCCCACCCGCCTGGAGATCATCTCCTACGGCGAGGAGCGACCCGTCAATCCCTCCCAGAACGAAGAAGCCTGGAACCAGAACCGCCGCGCCGAGTTCTTGGATCTAAAGTAGTTATCCGAGGAGACGGAAGGAGGATCAGACGCCGTCATATAGCATTTTCGAGTGCTCGGAATATGCTATATGACTACCTCCGACCTCTCATCTCCGAGCGAGGAATCGAGGGGCAGGGGGCAGACTTCCGCCGGGCGCAAACAGGTCGCTCATGCCTGGCCCATGCGGGTCATCTTGAGAGCCAGCCGGTACATGTCGGGCACCTTGTACCGGCGAACTTCCTCCTCGGTTCCCTCGTATACCTCCAGCAAACCTACCTCTCTCGCCAGCTGGAGTTGCTCGTCTAACCCCTCAAGCCCATCAGCGTCAACCGGTGTGCGGCCGATTTCGCGCAGCTTTTCGAGTAGTTCGTCGAGCTCGGCGAACTCCTCCTTCAAGGCTTCGAGGGATTCGTCCGAGACGCGATCCAGCGAGGCGATCAAGGCCCTAGGGCGGATGACCGAGCGATCATACGTGTTCTTGTCGTGTTCAACCTTCTCCCATTCAAGGGCCTGGTGGAAGAGCTGGAATAGGGATCGGGGTCCGTGATCTCCATTACCGTCGGCCAGGCGATTCCAGACCCAGTTGCGGGTGAAAGTCGTCTTGCCTCCCTTCATCCGTTCTCCCACCAGCAGGTTCCATGCCGACAGAACCTCGCCTGTGTTCCAGACGTCGATGTTCAGCGCGCGGTCGTTCGATCCGGGAGCGAGCAGCCTCTTGAACTGATCGCAGCGAAAGGCCTGCTTCAGGACCGTTTTGAAGTAGTCAGACTGATTCTGCCACTCCAGGCGAACCGAGCGGCCGAAGAGGTGGCTCTTGTTTTCAAAACGTAAGGTTCGCCAGATATCCTCACGTAGCAGCACCTTGAAATGCAGCTTGCCTAGCGCCGAGGCGCGATCCATCAGGAATGCGAAGAGACCCTCGATCGCTGTGCCGCGGCGACGGCGTTCCCGCTCCTTGTTGCCGAACCCGGTGTCCAAACCGTCGAAAAGGAGGATCGAGTCCTTTTCGATTCGGGCGTCGTACTTCTGCAGCCAGTCCCAGGCCAAGAGAGCCGCGTCGGGAATCTCGAACGTTTTCGAAAGAGCTTGCACAACTTGAAGCTCGGTGATCGGTACTTTTGCCTGCAGGGACTTCCATGACTCGCAAATATTGGAATTCGGCAACGTGCCCCGATCCGAATCGGAGAGATAGCAGGCCATCGCGGTGTATACTGTCCAGAACTCGCGCCAGCCCAGTTCTGGCCCCTCTAGGGTGGATTCGATCTTTGCCATGGCGTCGGGACCGGGCACCCACGGGTGATCTTTCCTGAAGCCCGCCGGGCAGAGCATCACGGCCGAGTTGAAATCCCCGCCCTCGGCGATGCGCCTTAGAATGGCCGTCTTACCGGTCCCCTTACGTCCTAAAACGAGCCATGTTTCGGGCGACATGGCTTTCTTGATGATACTCGTTTCGACGAAACCTTGAAGAAGGTGTTCTTGCTGCTCGGCTGTTCCGGTCGAAAATGCGAGGTCCTCCAGAACCTTGGGCTTGAGCTCCGCGAACCTAATTGTCTGGCTTTCTTCGGATGCTCTTGGCAGCAGTAACTCAAGCCAGCCGGCCATCTGCTCGTAGTCCTTCCATGTGTTGTGATCGGAAAGGATCCGATCCGATGTCGCGATGGTCACGCGGTAAGAGATGAAGTGCGTGATTTCCTCGGCGTCGAGAGGAGCGGCGCCGACGCTTCTCCTGCCCATGGCGGGGGCAAGCCAGTTCGAGATCCATTCCACCGCACGGTGACGATAGCGCTGAACCACCTCGGGTGCCTTACTGGATGGTATGGGCGACACCAGGAACCTGGGCTCCGGCGTTAGCCGCAGTCCATTGTGCCGTCTTCGTCCCTGTGCCTTCAGCAACGCGTCAACTAGCAAACCTGTACCAAGTTTGGCTTGAGGGTGCGGAAAGAAGTTTACTATCGCAAGGTCGGATAGATCGAACAGCAAGGGTGCACTCAGTGGGGTGACGCCTGTTCTGGCGTCGATGAGTATCACCTCGGGCCGAAAGGTCAGATCGCCGAGCATGTCTATTAAATTTCTGAGAGGGTTGTTGTGCTCATGGTACCAGGCTTCCGGATCTATCAACCTCAATTGGCGGGCATAATCGGCGCCGGGCAGCCCCGCGGGCAAAAGGTAGATCTCGTTTGATTCGGAAACCCTGATGATGTGATCAACTACTTCGGGGTTATCTCCTTGGTCGAGAGACAGAAGTAGGGGGACCAGTCCATGCGATTCCTGTAGCTCCGATTCCTTACCCATAAGGTAGGCAAGACCGGGAGCTTCGAAATCCATATCCAGACAAATAACGGATCGCCCCTTGTTCGCCAGGATGCGGGAGGTATATGCCAGCGCCGTCGATCGGCCCACGCCACCGCGCAGGGAGTAGAATGTAGCGATTATGGGCCTGTCTAGATCCTCGTCCAGATCGGATGGAAAGATCAACTCATGTTTGGCAGGCTGCCTGGCCAGTGCTTCCGGCCAGAGAGGCAAATCCTCGACATCGACATCGAGGGGTGAGTCTCCGGCCCATTCGCGTTCCTCCGGGGTGAGCAGGTCAATCCATTGTATTGAGATATTTTCCAGCCCCTCTGTTACGATCTTCCGGCGTTCGGCTGGCTTGATGGACGAGAATTGCTCCGAGACGATCAGAATTCTCCAGCCGGAATAAGGATCCTGCTGGATCAAGACCTCTTCGGCGGTGATTTTGGCTCGGCGCAGGTTTTCGTCGATCCGAGATCGTATTGCAGACTGCCTCATTGAGATCTCCTGGTTCGTTTGATCTGTTTTTTCAGATAACCGGCCAGTCCGATCGCGCCATTATACAGTCCACCCGGATCGCACTGGTCTTCGTACGATGATTCGTACCTCAGGTCAGTGGACCACCGTTCGAGGAATGCTCGTCTGAATCCGTGAAAGTCGGAAGCCTTCATGCCCGCAGCTTCGATCAGTCCCCTCAGGTTGTGTCCCTTCCGGCCGCTCGTGGGTAATTTCCTGCCTTTAGACTTGAGAAGTGCCTTGAGATTGCATTCCACCAGGTAGCCGGCCATGTAGACCGAGGCGACGGCTCGATTCCCGTTCCACAGAATTCCCGCATCCTTGCCTTGCTCAAAGGCTACATCTCTCCAATCTTCAACAGTGTCCGGGCTCAAACCAAAATCTCCACTGCCGCCCACATGGGCCATGACTCAAGGGTATTTGACCAGGTGAGGAAGTCAAGGAGGATCGCATGGCCAGGATCTCACCCGCCCTTCGCGGCAACCCAAATCCACCGCGTAAAATGGGCACATTTCGAGAGGCCAACGAGTGTCCGTTTTTGTGCCGTCCGATGTCCCGGGCGTTTCATCGCCCGGGACCGAACCCGATGCGGAAACGGACGGTGCGAGTAACTTCGATCACTGTATCTTTAGGCGCCGGGCATCTTAAGTTCCTTTTGGAAGTCAGTGGGTTACATCACGCCTTACGGGCGCCGGTGGTGGATTTGGGCGTGGATGAATCGGGGGTCGGGCTTTACACTTGATCCGTCGTTCTGAAGTAGTTGTCTGAGTGAGGCTTGAAAAACCGATCCGCGGACTCGCCTCTTTTCGGCAATTCGTTGTATAATGCCCGTGGAGGATCTCTCATGGCGCTTCATTCGCGGTGGTTTGTAGCGGCTCTCTTGCCGTTTTGTCTGGTTTGCTCCGATTCCAAGATTGGTCTTACGTTGTGCAACACGGACGCTGACTGCCGTCCGGGCGAGGTGTGCGTCGCCGGAGCCTGCCGGGCGGGATGTCAGACCTCGGACGATTGCCCCGCGGGGTGGGAGTGCCGTGACGGGGCCTGCATTCAACCCTGCCAGAGCGACGACGAATGCCCCCGGGGCGAGGAGTGCAAGAACGGCATCTGCGTTCCCACGGCGTGCATCGATTTGGACCACGATGACTACGGGAGAAACTGCGATAAGGGTTGGGATTGCGACGACGGCGACGCCAGCGTTCATCCGGGCGCGGAGGAGCTCTGCGACGGGAAGGACAACGACTGCGATCTGGTGGGAGATTCGGGAGAGATGTGCCAGGGTGTTTGCTGCCCCGAGGGAGAAACCTGCCGGCACGACTCCTGCGTGTCCGATCTGGGCGCTTGCCAGGATGACGGGGACTGCCAGGAGGACAGCTACTGTGACGCCGGCGAGTGCATTCCTTACGGCACCGGCCCCCGCGGTGACACCAACCCCGAGTGCACCCGGCTGATCGTGGCGGGGCTGTTCCAGCCCGCCCTGCAGTGCGAGTGGACCGCGCCGCCGGCGGGGGACTACGACGAACACGTCCAGGTTCTGGGCACCCCCATGGTGGCCGATTTCGACTTTGACGGCAATCCGGAGGACATCCGGCCCTCCATCGTCTTCAACACCTACGACGCCCTGGACGGGGACTCGGGCGTCCAGACCGCGCTGGACGGCGTCATCCGGATTATCGACGGGGAGACCTGCCGGACCCAGTTTTCCCTGGGGCCCTACCTGAACGGGTGCAACCCCGTGGCCATCGGTGACCTGGATGCGGCCGGCCGCCCGGAGATCGTGGCCCACAAGAACAACGGCGGCGTGATTGCCTTTCGCTACGACTCCGCCTCGGACTCCTGGGAGACGTTCTGGGAGGGACACGACGCCGGGGGAGCCCCGGTCGTTTTCGCCGAGGGGGACACCGGTTGGGGCGGCCCGTCCCTGGTGGACCTTGACGACGACGGATCCCCGGAGGTTCTGTCCGGGGGGCTGGTGTACGATGCCGGCGGTGTGTTGATCGACCGCAGCCTGGGGCTCGGGGTGCTCTTCCGCGAAGCGGGCTTTCCGGTGGCGGCCGATCTGGACGGCGACGGGAAGGTGGAGCTTGCCGGTGGCGACGCCGTCTGGGAGTTCGATCCTGCGGTCTCTGCCTGGGTGGCCGAGTGGAGCGGCACGGGCTCGGGCTATACGGCCGTGGCCGACTTCGGCACCTACACGGCCGATCCCGCCCAAGACGATCGTGGCACCCTGGACGGGATCGCCGAGGTGGCCGTGGTGGCCGACGGTCGGGCGCGCATCGACACGCTGGCCGGTCGCACCGTGTTCGGGCCCATCGCGCTCCCGCAGAGCGGGGGAGGCGGGCCGCCCACCATCGGTGACTTCGACGGGGACGGCCGGGCGGAGTTGGCCGCGGCCGGATCGGACTCCTACACGGTCTTCGACCCGGATTGCACGGGCGCGCCCGATGCGGCTACTTGCCCCACGCTCCAGACCGGCGGCATCCTGTGGACGCGTCCTTCCCAGGACCACTCCAGCAACATCACCGGTTCGTCGCTGTTCGACTTCGAGGGCGACGGTGTGGTGGAGGCGGTGTACGCCGACGAGTGTTTCGTGCGCGTGTACAACGGGATGGACGGGACGGTGCTGTATTCCCAGTGGCGCAGCTCCTGCACCTGGAACGAGAACCCGGTGGTGGCGGACGTGGACGCGGACTTCACCGCCGAGCTGGTGGTGCCCTCGAACCAGAGTTGTGGCACCGCGCCGCAGAGCATGGGCACGACGGCCTACGAAACCAGCCCCAACGGCAATCCCATGGATCCCCTGTTCGTGGGATTGCCCTGCGAGGAGACCACCGATTGCGTAAGCGGCGCGTGCGACGCGAGCTTTTGCCGGTGCACCCAGGATGCCGAGTGCGGCGGCGGCGGATTCGTGTGCGCACCGCCGCCGGCGGGAACCCCCGGCAGCGGGAGCACCTGCCGGGCCGAGTGGCTGGGGAGCGTGAGCGGGGTGCGGGTGTACCGGGACGCGTTGGACCGCTGGGTGGGATCGAGGATCATCTGGAACCAGCACGCCTACGCCGTCACCAACGTACTGGAAGACGGTACCGTCCCACGGACGTCCTTGGCCGAGTCGAACTGGCGGGTGCCCGGCCTGAACAACTTCCGGCAGAACATCCAGGGGGACCTGAGCCCGAACCATTCGCCCGATATGACCTCGGGATCCGGAGCGTTCTCCTCGCAGTGCCCCGATGGAGTGCTGACCCTGACCGTGCGGGTGTGCAACCGGGGCACCAACCCGATCTCCTCGGGCGTTAGCGTGGGCTTCTTCGACGGGGATCCCGATCGGGGAGGCGTGCTGGTGTGTGCGACACCCACCACGCAGAACCTGGATCCGGGCGACTGCGAGGTGGTTGCCTGCGACTGGGCCGACGCCCCCGTCGACGATCCCACCGACATCACCGTCGTCGTGGACCACGACACCCAGCGGACCGAGTGCCTGGAAACCAACAACCGCGCCACGATCCCCGGCGCCACCTGCCCACGCGTCGAGACCTGAAAAAGACGGGACCTGAACGGATACACCGTCTTTTTATGAGAGGTCTCCTTCGGGGACCATCTGTAGATGGCGTTTCACGTGCAGTCGGTTGAGCTCGAGGACGTGTTTTTGTATTTCGGCGAGTTGCTCCGGGACCGGGGGAAGCTGGTCGGCTTCCTTTTGGGTGAGCACCTTTCGGCCGGGGGCCACGTGGCGCCCGGGGGGGATCTTGACGCCCTTGCCCACGTAGGCGCCCTGGTTGAGAAAGCTGCCGCGGCCGATCACCGTGCCGTCACCGTCGGCGGTCGCCTGGATGTACAGGGTGACCTCGTCTTCCAGGACCGCGCCGTGGACGATGGCCTGGTGGGCCACGATCACCCGGTTGCCGATCCGGGTGGTGTGGGAGTGCACCAGGGCCTGGTCCTGGATGTTGCTCTCCGCGCCGACCAGCAGCGGTTCGGCCACGTTGTTTTCGTCCAGCCGGATCACCGCGAAGGGGGCGATGTAGCAGCCCGGGCGGATGATCAGGCCGCCGATGAGCAGGGCGCGCGGGTCCACGTAGCTGCCCGGCTCCACCACCGGCTTCTGCATCAGCCGTCCGTCGGCGTCCACCCAGGTGACTCGGCGGACGTCGCGGGTTTGCCGGTCCAGCCAGCGCTCCGCCGCCTCGCGGGTTGCGGATTCTTCTAAAAACAGGGGAAAGGATCTTTGGTCCATGGAGCCTCCTCCTCACGGTCAATGCCTGTCCAGTACCCCCAATCTCCCACTGGCGCCCCTACGTTTCAACATAACAGATTGAGTTCCTTTGGGCAGCGCTTTTTGCAGTACCCGTTTTCTGGGTGAAGTCAACAGGTTAGATCGAAACGTAGGGGCGCCAGTGGGAGATGGGGGGGGGCGCCCACACGGGTGTTGACCTGCGAAAGATAGGTTTGATATGATGCAGTCCGTGGGGTTTGTGTTATACAATCCGCGAAACTCTGAAACGGTTGATTGAGGAGGTGTTCCGATGGACAAGAAGACTTGCATGGTGAACTTCCATATTTTGGCCTTTGGACTAACCGCGATCTTTGCAGGAGCCATGTTGCCCGCTTGCGGCGACGACGAGACGACTCCCTCCTGCGTTTCCGGAGATACGAAGGTTTGCCCGTGCTCGGGAGGGGGCACGGGTATTCAAACCTGTAAATCCGACGGCACTTGGGGAGCATGCACTGATTGCAGCGGTTGTAGCTGCGACACGGGGGCTGGATGTCAAG
>JAUXGL010000098.1 GCA_030622135.1 Deltaproteobacteria bacterium | reverse complement strand
TGAGATAATTTACTTGTGGTCCTCTCGTAAGTGTCCCTTTTTACTCGGGAGATTGGGATCGACCGGAAATGGGGTGGGAGATTCCGGTCTGACCCCCTATACCAGACCGTGTTCCGTGAAGGCCGCCCGCAGGGCCGATCCGGTGGGGGTGTCGTAGCCCTGGACCTGCCGGTGCCAATCGGAGAGCAGGCGGAAGAGCTCCTTGGCCGGCTTGGTGTCGCGTTTCTGCCGGCGCATCATGGGAAGGATCTTGAGCAGGGCGTACTCGAACTCGTCGATGGCGTCGGAGACCCGCAGATCCTCCATGTAGTCCTGGGGGCCGGCCATCTCGGTGACCAGGATTGCGAAGTAAGACTGGACCACCTTGAAAAAGAGATCGTTGGCGGCCAGCTTGACTTTCACCCGGGCCAGTTCCCGCTCCGCCTGGGCGCAGGCGGCGTCGATGAAATCCTCCTCGCCCTTTTCCAGGTACTTGGGGATGAATTTCCAGGGCATGGCCACCGCATAGATGTTCATGGCTTGCCGCAGAAAGATCGGGAGGAAGCGCTCCCAGTCGATTCCATAAGTGCCCTTCTTCTGATCCAGGATCCCCCCGCGCACCATGCGATCGAGCAGCTTGGCGGCGTCGCCCGGCTTCAACCGGCAGCCTTTGATCACCCGATCCGCCCGCGCCCGGCGTCTTCCCAGAAACAAGAAGATTTGCGAGGCGTTGCGATTTGACAACAAAGCATCCACAGACATGTCCGGCCTCCTTTAAAAACGCCATCCCACGATTCCGCCTACACCGATGGATCTGGTAGGCAAGTCTCCGGCAATTTCCGTTTCTCCAAACACTTCGAAACCGAAGTGCAGCACCAGCTCTCTCGGCGCCACGGCGAATCCGGCCGCGCCCAAAAGCACCGGCACGGGCTCCAGGCTACCGCCCCGCAGGTGGCTGTCCATTCCCGCTCCCACCTTGACATATCCCCAGGCATCTTCGTCGCCGAAGATCAACCACACCGCCGGATTCATCCGCAGGACCAGATCGGTTTGGCGCGGCTCATCCCCGGTATGCAGCGGCACGGTAAGGGCCGCCTCGAGTCCGACGGCCACTTCGGAAACCGGCAGCCAGGCGAACGAAAAGGCCAGATCGGCCGCGGCGCCCACGTCTTCGCCCAGGTACGAGTATAGCCCGTGGGCCGAGGCGGAAAGCTGGAAGTCGGCGGGGCCGCCCCGGGCAGGTTGTCCCGGTACGAGCAGGAAAATAATCGGCAGCATACGTTGCAGCAAACCCCGCAAGTCTCAGCTCTCCTCCCCCGACACCGCCGGTTGGCCCCGCGCGGAGTGGCGCAGCGCCACCAGCAACAATGCAAAGATTACATATCCGGCGCCAATCCGCCAGTGCAGATCTCCCCCGATGGCCCAGGGCAGGTACAGGCCGCCCGCGGGCGCCACCGAGTGAATCACGCCGAAGAGGCTGAACCCGGCGCAGATGCCCAGGTAGCCGGCGGTGGCAATCGGCCGCCGGTCCACCAGCTTGGCGCCGAAAGCCCCCCAGAGCATGGCCGTGAGTATGAACCCGTTTCCCAGTGCCCGAATGGTGGAGTAGTCGTGGGCCAACCGTTCGGGAAGCGCGGTGTCTTGAAGCTGCAGGCCGCCGATAATGGTGTTCCACTGGATCAGCACCAGGTAACCCATGATGGGCAGAAACGACAGGGTCACCGCCGGGTAGTGTTTCTTGGGGCAGGTCTCGAAGGTCTGGGTCACGATCTCCAGGCCCACGAAGATGAGGATCGGTACCACCGCGGCCTTGGGCAGGGCGCCCACGATAAACGAAATCAGCCCGAGCGCCCCTCCCAGCCCGATGAAAATGCCACAAGCCAGCGTGTACCCCGAGCGACCGCCCATGGACTTGTATGCGGGATGGCCAATGTAGGGGGTGGACTGGGAGACGCCGCCGGTGATGCCGGCCAGCAGGGTGGCCACCGCTTCGGTGAGCAGTATGTCCCGGGTCCTGTACTCGTCTCCGGCGACCCGAGCGCTCTCGTTCACGTTGATGCCCCCGACGATGGTGAGCAGCCCAAAGGGGATGGCAATCGGCAGAAAGTCCACGGCGCGGGGCAGCCCGGCGACGAAGTCGAGGGTGGGGATTGGCGGAGTGAATCCGAAGTCGGCGAAGCTGGGCAGCTTGTAAGCGGAGCCAAGCATCCCGATCTCGCCCAGGACATAGTATAGCAGCGTTCCGCCGAGCACGGCCACCGCGGCTCCCGGAAGGTTTCCGGGGAGCTTCAGCTTGGCCACGAGGGAGTAAAGCACCAGGCCAAGGGCCACCATGCCCACGATGGGCATTTCGAAGAGGTGGGTGAGCGGCAAAAAGCCCAGCAGGGCGATGCCGATGCCGGCGATGGACCCGAGCAGGCCGGCCTGCGGCACGATCCGCTGGACCCATTCTCCGGCAAACGAGAGCACCAACTTGATCAGTCCCATGAACAGCATGGTGGCCATGCCCACTTGCCAGGCCACCATGGGATCGCCACTTACCGCGTAGACCGGTCCCAATACGACAACGGTGATGCCGATGGTGGAGGGCGTGTCGAGTCCCAGGGGCATGGCGGTGACATCGGTACGGCCGGTGCGCTTGGCCAGCCGGCGGGCCATCCAGGTGTATACCAGATCGCCGAACATAACCCCGAGAGCCGTGCCCGGGATCATGTGGGTGAAGATGAATTCGCGGGGGAAGGGAACCCCCTGGTGATGGAATCCCTCCAGGAGGAAAGTCAGCAACACCAGGTTGGTGACGTTGTCCAGCATGAGCCCGAAGAAGGCGTTCAGGTCGCCACCGCCGAACCAGGGGTATTTTTTGCTTTCGGTCATACCGGCCGCTTTCGGCTCAAACTCGGATCAGCAGAAATACCCCGCCGTTCACGGACCGGATGGCGGTGGCCCGGCAGGCGGGAACCAGGCAGGTCTCACCCACCCGGATGCTCAGCGGATCGGTGCCGGTGCCGTCAATAAAGCCATCTCCCTCCAGACAGCAGACTATGCGCGGCCGGCCGGCTTCCAGGGGAGTCTCCGAGCCCGCCCCCAAACCCACCCGCTCGAACGAGAACGGCTTGCAGCGTATTCCCGGGCGTCCGGAAAATGGGCCGGCGTGGGGGAGCTTGCCGCGCAGGTCGAAGTCGATGGAGTCCAGGGCTGCCCCCACGTGCAGTTGACGGGGCTTGCCGTCCAGACCCATTCGGTTCCAGTCGAACACCCGGTAGGTGGTATCGGATGCCTGCTGGATTTCCGCCAGTACGATGCCCGAGCCTATGGCGTGCAGGAGGCCCGCCGGCAGGTAGATGAAATCGCCGGCGCTCACCTCGATAGGCATGAGCAGGTCCCCGACGGTGCCGGCCCGAAGCGCCGCGCGCAGATCGTCGCGGCCGACTCCGGCTAAAAGCCCCAGGTAAAGCACGGCTCCGGGGTCCGCCTGAAGAACGTACCAGGCCTCGGTCTTGGGCCGGGCGCCGCCGCCGATGCGCCCGGCGGCTTTCTCGTCGGGGTGTACCTGGACGGATAGGGTCTGGGCGGCGTCGATCAGCTTGAAAAGAACGGGAAAGCGGCCCATGAGCAAGGCGGCTTCTCCCAGGAGCTCATCCGGTCGGGTCTTGACCAGCGAGGACAGGGATGTGACCGCCAACGGCCCCTCGGCCACCACGCTCTGATCCCCGGGCAGGTCCGCCACCTCCCAGGACTCCCCGCAGGGAAGTCCGTCGGGCAGCGCCTTGCAAAACAGCGCATCCAGCTTGCGCCCGCCCCAGGGCAACGGCTTGATAATGGGTGTGAACTTCAAGGGCGGCAGCAGGGAAGTCATAACAGGGTACTACCTACCACCCACCGGGGTTCACGTCAATCGGCGCCGGATTGGCGATCTTATTTTGAAGGTCTGTGCCAGAGCTGCCACCAGAAGCACAGGCTTATCTGGACGGAGTGGATGCTGGAGAAGATCCTGCCGGATGTGCTCTATCGCCAGTTTGTGCTGAGCTTGCCGAAGGCGCTGATGGTCTTTTTCCGCTTTGACTCGGAGCTGTTCAAGGGGCTCTCCCGGATCGTCGTCGACGAGCTGACCCGCTACATGCGCACCGTGACCGGTCATGAGGATCTGGAGCCGGGCTTCGTGGTATGGGACCAGACCTTCGGAACCCTCCCGGACAGCTACCACCCCCACGTCTGCGCTACTGACGGTGGTTTCCTGCCCGACGGCACCTTCGTGCCCCTGCCCCGAGTACGGGCAGACCCGGTCTCGGGGACCGTTCACTACCAGTCACCCAGGGAGCACCAAGGCCGCAACACGAACGTCATCAGCGCAGAAGCAGTCGAGTTCAGCCATCCTCGCCCAGCACATCCCCCACGCCCGCAGGCACCAGGTGTGTACCTATACGGTGCGCTCAGCCCCCAGGCGCGCAAGCGACTGGGTCTTTGTGGAAAACCACTGGGATTCACCATTCCTGCGCGCACGGCGGCCCGCGGCCGCAGGAGTTGGGCTCGGCTGATATGGAAGCCTTAACACGACCCCGGGCGTGTGCTATCATCCCACTTTGGACTTCAGAGACCGTGATCGTGTCCAGAGAAAGGGCTTTTGAAATTCCTACACGTCGGAGCGTTAGCAGTCGTGGTGGAAAACCTTCGTGACAAAGCTCAAAGCAAAGGCGGTATCGGGGGGGAACATTACTGGGAACGATGACACAGGTGCGTGTCCTTAGAAAAAAGAAGGGAGAGATCCAATGGGGAAGAAACGTAAGGTCAAAGTAAAGATGGCAACGATGTTCCAAGTCCAAGGACCTTTTGAGATAACTGTAAATGTCTATCGTGGTGGGAAGATCATACCGAGAAACAAGGATCTCGCAGATTTCTGGGAAGAGGTAGGCGAGATCAGTGAAGAAAGGGGCTGTTACGTATTCGGAATTAGAGCAGGTAAAGGAATACGTCCATGGTATGTCGGTCAGACTGCTAAGTCTTTTAAGGATGAGTGTTTCACTGGAGCGAATCGATCGAAATACAACGAAGCAATTGCAAGGGCTGGCAAAGGAACGCCTGTCATGTTCCTTTTGGTTCTCCCGAAAAAGAGAGGCAAACCAGGCAAGAGGTATTTGGACGCTCTTGAAGAACTCCTTATAGATGTTGGTTATTCCAAGAACCCTGACATAAGTAACATTCAGAAGACTAAAAGACCGACTTGGGGAGTAAAAGGTGTTCTTCGAGGAGGAAAGGGTAAACCCAAGAAGGCTGAATCATATTTTCGAAAGATGATGGGCGTTTAAAAGTTGGTAAAAACAGATTGGAAGGGAACATCGAGCTAGCGTGCAAGATGCCGGGGGCAGAGTGAAAAACTGAATCTGAGCACCAACGTCACTAGCATGACATCTTCGGAGCTGCGCTGATAGTCAAAATCTACCAACTCTCCCAGATCTTCCCGAGTCCTCTCCAAGAGACCTCCAGATGAATTGCAGACGGCTCTGACAACCCTTTGGAATCACGGAGGCCCCTCCATCTCGTGTCCCAATAATTCAGCCAGACTCTCATTGTTCTCCCAGCACTCTCCCGAACCTGGACTCTCACAAGAGCTGCGAAGTCCGTTCCGTCTGCAGATCGATACTCGCGATACGCTTGCCATGAACTCTCCCAGAAACCTCCCTCGACATCTCCCGGAGAACGCCCAACGAGTCATGCCGCGTTCTCGGCAACACCGTGGAATCAAGGGACTTTTCCCGCTTGCTCCGAGATGTCTTACCCGACATTCTCCCGAATTCTCCCAGGACTCTCCCGAACCGCAAGCTCCTCACGCTAGCCGATAGTAGAACTTTCGTCCCCTCCTCTCGCTTACGATGAGGCCGCGATCACGCAGGGACTTGAGCACCACCAGGGTAGTGGACTCGGAGACACCAAGCTCACTCTCACACTCTGCTCGCATGACTTCCTGCTGCCTGGTGATCAACGCCAACACGACACGCTCCGAGTTGTTGAGCCCAGACTCTTCTTCGGCTTTCGTCTTGCGACCATTGATGGTCACAACCAGATAGCCCTCGTGGCGCGTGAAGATCGGCGGTGGCAACCCGTATTCCGCGAGCCAATCCTTCATGTTACTCAGCCCCTTCCCACGCTCGTCCATGTAACCCATATCGAAGAGGGCATTCGCGATGACGGGGTTGCGGCTATATTGACTGGCGCGGAAGGCCTGCATTTTTCGAATCGTGACTGGCTTGACTGGCAGACCAGGGCTCATGACGACTACGCGGTCTGAATGCAAGCGGACGTGAACTCGCGCACCGCCGTGGTAGCTCCGGTGGGCAACAGCGTTGACAACGGCCTCTCGTAGAGCCTTGATCGGATACATGGCGCGCTTGCTCCTCTGGAGGCCATCCCAATCACCGTCCCAATCGGTGACCGCAAGCATGTGCTCCTTGAAGAAAGCCTCGACCTCCGACAAACCCAGAGCGAGCGGTGCTCTGATGGGTTTGTCTACAGTCGTGCTACCACCGACATCGCGTTCGAGTCTGAGGATGCTCTGCGGAACAAGTACGTCCGGACGCTTTCCGAAGAGAACGATGCCGGCAACCGTGGGCTTGTAGTTGGGCGATATGTATCGCGCGTCTCGAAAGAAGTCCCACAGTTGATCGGAGGGCACTTCCAGTGGCTCTCCCCGCGCCTTGAGGTAAGCCGCGATCGCTTGGCTGGAAAACGATCTAGTACTCGCGGAAGCAACCTCTTCCGTCTCTGCTAGAGACGGTGGGGGAAACTCCTCAGCAATTCCTTTTTCCGCAAAGTCCTGGTCTAAAAACGGTTTGTTTGCGCTCTTGATCTCCTCTCTCAAATCCTTATCGAAGAACCGGACTTCGATGCCGGCATCCAAGAGCATCTTGACCCCGCCCCCGTAATCGGGGTGCGGATCCATGATGCCAACTACAACGGTCGCTATCCGAGCATTAATAATCCATTCAGCGCACGGCTTCTTGTCTCCCCCTCTCTGTCCAGCGCATGGCTCAAGTGTCGCGTACAACGTACACCCCTCAAGGTTCCGATCACCAAGCTTCTTCTCGATGAGGTAGAACTCTGCGTGGTTCCCTACTCTGTTCTGCGCACGCGCCACTTCGCCTAACAACTCACCGTCTCTGTCCACAATGACTGCTCCAACTGCGGGGTCGGGCCGATCGTCATGCTCTGACCGAGACTTCTTCATGATCTCGACGGCACGAGCCATGAATCCGCGGTCTCTCTCGTCCTTTGCCATCCGCTTACCTTCTCTTCACAATCCAACGCCGGCCAGGCGGGTGCAAGCGTTGGTTTCACACGTAGCCAAGGGCTGTTCCCATGTTTGCAGGAGCACGTTCCTCACGACGAAACGACATACTTCGTCACTCCCCTCAAGCGCGATCCCTCTTTGCTCGCAGCAGACTATGCGCGGCCGACCCCTGCTAAAAGCCCCAGGTAAAGCACGGCTCCGGGGTCCACCTGAAGAATATACCAGATGGAGTACTACCTACCACCCGCCAGGGTTCACGTCAATCGGCGCCGGATTGGCGAGTCGGCAATTTTCTAGCTTCCCGGAAGAAGAACACCAAGCCCGTCGGTTCTTGGTTCTTCTCCATTGTGCGGGTCCGGCATCCGAAAGTACGACCGTCCTTCAACCGGAGCGTGTGTGAGGAATTCCCCAACTCGTTGAGCATCCGATGGTTCCGGCCGAACATCCGCTCGGGCTTCTCCAGGCGTTCAAAGATGCACGAGAGGATCTCGTCACTACCGATGGATGCCCAGACGTCGGGGGAAATCTGCCACATCTCGGCGAAGTGCCGGTTGAACATGACGGTACGACCGTGCATGTCCACAGCCAGGATTCCCTCGGTGATGGATTCGAAGACGTCCCGAAGAGGTTCTTCCGTCCGCGAGAGCTCGGTGCTGTCGCGGAATATCGCCACCGCGCCGACGACCTTCCCCTCGGAGTCCAGGTGCGGGGCTACGGTGGTGAGCAAGACCTGCTTGGTGCCATCCGGCCGGGTGATTTCCAGCTCGTAAGTGCTGGTTTTACCCAGCAGGTACTCCTGGGTGTGTTTCTTGGCCTGGGCAAGGTTTTTCTCGTCGAGGAACTCGGAGACCGGCCGGCCGAGCAGCTCGCCGGGCGGCACCCCGAAGAGTTTCTCCGCGGCCGGGTTGACCATGATGAAGCGCTCCTCCAGATCAACGGCGCCGATGCCTTCGGTCTGGTTCTCGACCAGGGTGCAGTAGACTTGATGGGTTTCCATTAAGTTCCGCATAGCCCGGCCGTAGGCCTCCTTTTGCCGTTCGAGCTCGCGGATCCGGCGCCGGAGCGCTTCGACTATCTCTTTTTGCTGGGCGTCCATCCAGACCTCCCAATCCCCCCACGCCCCTATTATCCATTATCCACGATTGTCTACAACAAGGAAACTTGTTGGGCCTCTTTTCTTCCGTCGAAAAGCAGGTAACCCGCGGCCGGTCCGGCACGGGGATTGAGTTTCCTGAGGTCGGAAAGACCGCGGATTTTCTGCTGCCGGCGGATCTCCAGGATGCGCCGGACCGTCAGGGGGCCCAGGCCGGGAACCCTGAGCAGCTCTTCCTCGTCGGCCCGGTTGACCTCCACCGGAAACCGCTCCGGGTGCAGCCGGGCCCAGGCGGTCTTGGGATCCACCTTAAGTGAAAGGTTTCCGTCGGCCTCGAAGGGGATATCACCGACGGGGAAGCCGTATTTCCGTAGCAGGAAGTCCACCTGGTAGAGACGATGCTCGCGCATGAAGGGCACCGGCGGGTGGTTCTCCAGGGGCGTTTGTGAGACGGGATTGAACTTAGAGTAGTAGGCTCGGGTGAGACGGTAGTCTTTATACAGCCGGGACGCCGCCTGGGTAATCTCCCGGTCGCTCTCCCCGCCGGCGCCGACGACGAACTGAGTGGTGTGCCCCTTGGCCAGGAATTTCCTTGCATGCACTATTTTAGCGATCCACCACATCCGTTTCAGGATGTCGGATTGGAAGTTCTTCGAACCGCTCAGGGCGGCGAGCCTTTTTTCGCCCGGTGCTTCCAGGTTGATGGAGATACGCTGGGCCAGCTGGGAGGCGCGCTCCACCTGGGCGTACTGGGCTCCCGGGAGGACCTTCAGGTGGATGAATCCACGAAAGGCGTAGCGGCGCCGGACGATCTCCACCGTTTGAATCATGCGGTCCATGGCTCGGACGGCGTTGCCCCCCAGCCCGGAGCTGAGAAACAGCGCTCTTACCAGTCCGACCCGATGCATCTGGTCGAACAGCCGGGCCAACTCTTCGGGCGTGAACCGATCTCTGTGGGTGTCGCGGCCGGTTCGCTGGGCACAGTAGGCACAGTCGTTATGACAGGCGTTATCCAGAAGCACCTTGAGCGTATGCACTCGTCGTCCGTCGGGAAGTACGGCCGGGTAGATCCATCTCTCGTTTGGCCCCCGCCGTCTGGAGGAATCCGTGGAGCAAGAGCAGGAGAGATCAAACCGAGCATTGTCCCCTAAAATACTCAGCTTTTGCTCGGTGGTCACAGATCCACAATACTGAACAAATGTACCCCCGTCAACCCCAGGATCCGCACCCCAATCTCCCATCCACACCCATGCGGCAACCCCAACACCACGGGTGTAGCAACACCAAGAAGCGCCGCATGGGGTTGGTGGGAGACCTGGGAACCTACGGTTGACACACTCTTTTCGGGGTGCTACAGATGCAGGACTCTTCAACCCGTGGCGGTTTTTTTGATGAGTGAAGCACTGAGCGAGACCACCCAACAGCCTCCGTATCCCCTGCCGAAGGCTTATTCTCTGCTTTCGCCCGCCATGGAGAGGATCGAGGCGAGGATCGAAGAGACGACACAGTCCGCGGTGCGGCTGGTTCCGGAGGTATCCAATCACCTGACCGGTTCGGGCGGCAAGCGCATCCGGCCGATATTATTGATGCTTATTGCCCGGAGCAACGGGGCTGGTGCTGGCCAGGGCCTGGACTTGGCCGCGGCCACCGAGTTGTTTCACAGCGCGACGCTCTTGCACGATGACGTGGTGGATCTCGGCCATTTCCGCCGGGGAGTACCCGCGGCGCCGCGGATATACGGCAACGCCGCCAGCGTGCTGGTGGGTGACTTCCTCCTGGCCAAGGCTTTTGGGATCGTGGTCCAGCACGGAGACCTCGATCTTCTGCGCGAACTGAGCCGGGTGGTTCAAAATATGGCCGAGGGAGAAGTGATGCAACTGATCCGATCCGGCCAGGCCACCCTTTCGATGCCCGGGTACGAGGAAATCATCTCGGGAAAAACCGCCGGGTTGTTCTCCTGGTGTTGTCGCGCCGGCGCAAGCCTGAACGCGGACAACGAACACCGAGTGAATACCGCCGCCGAATACGGAAGAGCATTCGGAATGGCTTTCCAGGTGACCGACGACATCCTGGATTATACCGCCCCCCTGGAGGAGAGCGGAAAGGACCTGGCTAACGATTTGCGTCAAGGCAAGACCACTCTGCCGCTTCTGCTGGCCTGTGAGCAGGACCCGGATCTCCTCAAAGCCGTTGCCGGGCTTTCTCAAGACGGGCCGACCGAGGAGAAGTGCCAGGAGATTATCCGGCGGGTTTTGAAAACGTCGGCAATCGGGCGGGCCCGCGACAAAGCCGGAGAACTGGTCAGCCGGGCAAAGGAGCTCCTCGGGGAGTTTCCCGACGGCCCGGCAATAGAGAGCCTGCGCGAACTGACCAGCTATATAGTGAATCGCGTGACTGTAAGGTGAACCCCTGATTACCGAGAATTCCGCATGACCGAGAAGAACGACGAAAAAAGCGGTTTCTTCGCCAAGTTTTTCGAGGAGGGGAAGGCGCACATCGAGGGCCTGCTCAAGCAGAACGAGCAGTTACAGAAACAAGTTGCGCTGCTCAGGCACGAGCTCTCTCAGAATCCGGGCGGCAGCCGCGAAGCGGAGACCGATGAAAATAGCGAGTTGGCGTCCGTGTGCCAGGAGCGCGACCGGCTGGCGCAAGATCTGAGGGACTTCAAGAAGCGCATGCAGGATCTGGAGAGGGAGAACGCTGACTTCGCCGAGAAATACCTCCAGGTGGAAAAGGAGAGTTCCAATCTGGCCAGCTTGTATGTGGCCAGCTATCAGTTGCACTCTTCCCTCGATTAC
Source organism: Deltaproteobacteria bacterium (assembly GCA_030622135.1). Taxonomy (GTDB): domain Bacteria; phylum Myxococcota; class B64-G9; order B64-G9; family B64-G9; genus JAUXGL01. Next base: position 7,593 of record JAUXGL010000098.1, on the reverse strand, counting down.
GACGTGGTCCTCCAGCGCATCAACGAGATCCTGATCAACCTGATAGGCGCCGAACGCTTCGCCGTCTACCTCTACGATCCCAAGACGAACTCCTTCAACCTGGTCAGCGGCGAGGGTGTCGAGGAGCGCAAGGGATCCAAGATCCCCCTGGCGGACAACTTCCTTTCTCGGATAGCCCGCTCGGGCGAGCTTTACCTGGCCCAGGAGGTTACCTCGATGGGCGACGACGACCGCCCCATAGCTGCATTGCCCCTGGTGGCCGAGGACGAATTGCTCGGCCTGCTGGTGATTTACAAGCTGCTCATTCAGAAAGACAGCTTCGAGCCCATCGATCACGAGCTATTCGACCTGCTCGCGGGACATGCGGCCATCGCCGTGCGCGCCGCTCAGATGCACGCGCGCTCCGAGAGGAAGGCTGCCACCCTGGAGGGTTTTTTACAGATGTTGAAAGAGGTTTCGACACCCGAGAACACCACCGAAGAAAGTTGAACGAACCATGGCGCTCTCCGGCAGTCTGGAAGACATCTCCATTGTCGACGTGCTGCAGATTCTCGGCATGGCCGGGAAGAACGGTGTACTGCACCTCAACCGAGAAGACCAGCTGGCCCAGATCGCCTTTTCCGAGGGGAGAGTCGTTGCCATCACCACCCATCCGCGGCTGAGCTTTTTGACCGACATCCTGATCGAACGCGGTCATCTGACCCAGGAGAAGCTCCTGCAAGCCCTGGAGAAACAACGCGATCAGGGGGCTCGGCACATTCCCCTGGGGAGCACCTTGCTGGAGATCGGGGCGATCTCGGTCTCGCATATCGAGGACGCCGTAACCCAATCCATCCTGGCTGCCGTCGGCGAGATCGCCGCCTGGACCGACGGAGAGTTTTGGTTCGAACCGGGCGGAATAAAGCCGCCGGTGGATCCGCTGTTCATTCCCGAGACGGTCGCCATCGAGGTGAGCATCGGCCATCAGGAGTTCCTGCTTGAGGCCGCGCGCATCCACGACGAGGTCATGGAGTCGCAGCGCAAGCAGAAGGCGGCCGAGGAGGCCCAGAAGGCCGAGGATGTGCCGGTCGGGGCTACCGAAGAGGAGGTGGAAGAATCCGCGTCCGAAGTGCCGGATGGCGGGGAAGATCTTTCTGAGCTCACCGAGGAAGAGATCATGGCCGATCTCAACCCGCCGGCGATCCTCCTCAGCCCCGATCCCGAGTTGGGCGGCGCGCTGATTGTGTCTTTGAAGACAAGAGAGGTCACCCTGCGCCCGGCGCGAACCTTCGAGGACGCCCGCTACCTGCTGGTCCGGCTGGCCGGTCGCCGTCCTCTTCTGGTCGTCGACACCGACATGATCACCGCGGACCTGGCCCGAGGCCAGCAGGGTATCCACACGGTTTTGCAGCAGCGGCGCGAGAGCGGGAACGTTCCCATCATCACCTTCGGCAGCGGGAAGAACCCCCGGCTGCTGGCCGGAGTGCTCTCGGCCGGGGTGGTCTCCCACGTTCCCCGTCCATTGCCGGATAAGACGGAGAGCCCGGAGGCTTTCAGGCGGTTCGTCGCAACGCTGGCGCAACTGATCAAGAAGGAGCTGTCGCGGATACTTCCCCTGGAGGGCACGGTTCCCCGAAACGTGCATCCGATGACTTACGTAGGCAGCCTGTACCACACCATGCTCGATCTGCGGCGCAGCTATCACTCGGTGACTGTCTCCCTGGACGTGTTGCGCTTCGTGGCCGACTACCTGGAAAGGGCCACCCTCTTCCTGGTGAAAGCGGAAAACCTGGTGGGCCTGGGGGGGTTCGGCCTGCGGAGTACCAGCGGATCCGATCTTGGAAAGAGCCTTCCCAAGCTGCGGGTCGCCATCCCCGAAGACACGCCGGTTCATGAGGTCATCCGGAACGGGACCGTCCAGGTCATAACCAAATTGGAGGGGGACCTGGTGTTGAAGCAGCTTTACGACCTCGTGGGAGCCCCGGTTCGGTCGGAGGCCCTGCTTATCCCCATCGTAGTCAAAGAGCAGACCACTTCGCTGATCTACGCCGACAACGGAAACCAGGACATCCAGGTGTGTTCCCCAGAACCGTTGGGCATCCTGGTGGAGCATGCCGGTTTGTTGCTGGAGAACATCTTACTCAGGCGCAAGCTGGCGCAATAGTACACAGCGCGGCTCCACCACACCAAACCCGTTCGCTGCGCTCACTGGTATTGCTCCGCTTCCCGCGATTTGCCTTGGTTTTTATGGCCCTCGCAGAGGGTGCAGTAAAACCCACGCCCAATGACCCACGCAGTACTCTCAAAACGGGAACGCCGCCGATCCAACCCAGATCGCAGGCGTGCAGGCCATCCAGGCTCATGCGGAAATCCAAGCTCACCTGGACTCCGATCCCTTGATCCGGACCCGCCAGCGGCGCAGGACCGTGCCGTCCGGTCCGCGCAGCTCCATGACGTGCACACCCGGCCGGAGCTTCTTGCCCAGGCCGGGAAGGGTTTTCACGTTTATCCCGTCGATGTGGAGGGTGTTCTCGGCCGACGGCGCGGTATCGGCCGTGGTGTAGGTCTTCTTCTTCACCGGCTTTTTCCGGCTACGCCGGCCCTTGCGGCGTCGGGAGCTCTTCTTTTTCTTGTACCGTTTCTTCTTGCTCCCCGAGGTGTACTTCCGCTTTCTCTTTTTCCTCTTGCGAGAGGCGGCGCGTTTTCCTATCCTTTTGCGTTTCTTTTTCTTCTCTTTCTCTTCTTCCGCCTTCTTCAGAGAAGCAGCAGCCTTTCGCTCTTCCTCGACCTTTCGCTCTTCCTCGACCTTTCGCTCTTCCTCGGCCTTTCGCTTTTCTTCGGCCTTTTTTTCCTCCGCGGCCTTCTTTTCTTCTTCGGCGGGCGCTGCATTGGCAGGCCGGGTCTCGAGTGTGGGTTCGGCCTCCGCTACCAGTACCTTTTTCTTCTCGATCGGCGTGACGGCGGCCGGTTTGGTGCTGGTTTCTTTAGACGAGCCAAAGTCGCTCAGCAACAGGGCCACCAGGCCTCCGCCGAGCACGGCGCCGACGACGACCAGCACCAGGTAGGACATCATGGATTTCTTTTTCTTGCGGTCCGTCTCGTCGGTGTATTCGTCCGGGTCGTCCAGGGGTGGTTCGGGCTCGAAGGGTACGGCCGGCGCCCCCTCCTCGAAAAGATCCTCCAGGCCCACGGGCCCCTTCTTGGGCTCGGTGATCTCCGCGGCCGTGGAGGGTTTGGGCGGGAGCCGCGCGGGGATCTTGTTCCCCACCACCTTGGTTCGCCGGGGCAGGGACTCGGTTTCCATGGTGGGAGGTAAGGTGTCCCCCGCGTCCAGATCATCGTAGCACACACGATATTGCGCCAGACGTCTAGTTTTCAGGGTCTCAATCTCATCCCGGGTGCTTTTGATCTCGGTGGATTCCTCGTCGTCTTCTTCGTAAGCGGGGCTCAGATCTATATCCTCCGACTGAACTCCCAGCTCGGACAGCTCCACTCGGATGGTTTCCTCGTCGGAGTCCTCGTCATCGAAGATGTCCTGGTCGAGGCCCGGCGGCCAGTTTTCCTCGTTCTTGCCCAGCACCATGGTGTCGAGTTCGCCCGCGGCCGTCGCCTCCATCTTGGCGATGTGGCGCGCCTCCGGACGAAGCTCCTCGGCCAGCTGGGCCTCTTTGAACTGGCTCTCCTCATCCAGATCTATTTCCCCCTTGAACATGTCGTGCATGAACCCGGACAGCCCGGAGGTGGAGAAACGCAGGTTCTTGGAGACCAGAAAGCCCTCCAGCTCGTCTCTCCACTCGTCCGCGCTTTTGTAGCGTTCCGCGGGATTCTGCTGCAGCGCTTTTTGCAGAATGGCCTCAAGCTCCCTGGGGATGGCGCGGTTCAGCTGGGAGGGGGGCTGGAACGAAACATCGCGGACCTTGCGCAGTACCTCCAACTCGCTGTGCCCGCTGAACATCTCCGTCAACGTCAGCATCTCGTAGAAGCATATGCCTAAAGAGAAGATGTCGGTACGGTGATCCAGGGGCTGACCCCGGGCCTGCTCGGGGGACATATAGCTGTACTTGCCCTTGAGCACCCCGCTGCAGGTTTGCACCTTGGTTCGCGACGCCTTGGCGATCCCGAAGTCGGCGATCTTAACCTCGCCGTCGTACGAGACGATGATGTTCGGGGGAGACATGTCCCGGTGAACGATGTTGAGCGGCTGTCCGACCCGGTCGCGCTGACTGTGGGCGTTGTAAAGGCCGTTGAGCACTTCGATGAAGACGTGGCAGGCCATCTCTACCGGTGTGATCAGTCTCCGGCTCTTGATCTTTTGGGTGATTTCAGAAATATCCTTTCCGCGTACATACTCCATGGAAAGGAACAGCATGTTGTCGATGCAGCCGAAATCGTAGATGGGAACGATGTTCGTGTGGTTCAGGTTGGCGGCCAGCTTGGCCTCGTTGATAAACATGTCGACGAACTGGTGGTCGGACGAAAGGTGCGGCAGCATGCGTTTGATGGCCACCAACTTCTCGAAGCCCTCGGCCCCGTAGACCATGGCCCTGAAAATCTCGGCCATACCCCCGATGGCAATGCGCTTCATGAGCACATACCGGCCAAACCTGGAGGGTCGAAACGCCATTAGTCCATCCGTTGAGCTACAAATTTCTATTGTAAGTCAAACACCTTGGGGCGTCAATTTGACGATTGGGCTCCGCCGGGACCTCTCTTGACACGAACAGACGCACGGTTCAAAATGAACATGATTGCCCCAATTGGCGTCTTATTTTACAGACGATTCAAACCCGAAAAGGAGCCAATCATGCGCAAACTCGTAACTTTTATGGTTGCCGGGCTGTTGCTGTTTTCAACCGCACCCGCTCTGGCGGACTTCTTCGCCGTGGATGTGGACGCCCAGGCCGGATACATGAATATCAGCAACGTCAGCGACGGTGAATCCAGAACGCTGGCGGGCGGTACGTTCGGACTTCGCGGTAAACTGGAGATTCTTTTTCTTTGTGCGGTGATCGACTGGCAGCATTTCTTCAACGACGCCGACTTTGCGCACGTGGGACTGGGGGCGGACTTCAAGCTCCCCCTGTCGGTGGTCGAGCCCTATATCCGAGGTTCGTTGGGCACGATCCTGCTGACCGGCCAGCCGGATACATTCGATCCCGAGCGGGAGACCAAGCTCGACGTCACCATCGGATTCCAGATCCGCGCCGGCGCCGGGCTCGACATCCCTCTGGGCAACTGGTTCGCCGTGGGTATCTGCGGCGACCTGGGCTACCATGTCTTCCCCGATGAAAACGGGATAGATTTCTCGGTGATGGGATACCTGGGCCTGAGAATCTGACTTCCCCCGATACGCGGTTGAAAAGGGGGAGTAATCCACCACACATTCAGATAAACTCGAATCCACGGGAGATTCAGGAAAGACGCATGAAGTTCTCCAAATCCACCGAACTGGCGATCCACGGGCTCTGGCTGCTGGCCTGCAAGCGTCCGGAACTCCTGCTGGTTTCGAAAATGGCCGACGCCCAGAACGTCTCCGAGAGCTACCTGGCCAAGATATTCCAGAAACTGGCCCGCAAGGGACTGGTCCGATCCACCCGCGGCAAGCGCGGCGGGTTCACCCTGGCCCGAGAACCGGGCGAGATCAGCGTGGCCGACGTCGTCCGCGCCGTCGAGGCGGAAGAACCCATCTACGACTGCATGGACGTGGGCCGGGGTTGCCAAAGCCGGACCAACTGTCTCTTGCGGGAAGTGTTCGACCAGGCCGAGCACCAGATGTACACCACGCTGGAGAACACATCGCTAGCCGATCTGATGTCCCGCGGAAAAGGGGATACCCACACTCCCTGGATTATTTGACCCTCCCCATCCAGAATCTGCTCCAAATGTGAGATTGGGGGCCATCCCTGAACGCCCACCCCATTAAATGAAAATACCTCATTGTTTCTCGGAATCCGAGAGGTTAGGCTGTTGTTGCGAAACACCAACCTTCACCAATGAGGTGATCTTATGTTGTCACAAACCCAGCTTCCGTTCCAGTACGAAATTGACCCCACCAACAGCAAGCTGACAGCCCTGGGTGGGCTGCCGTTGTTCCTGGATTTGATGGCCGGCCTGGGGGTCATCAAGGGCCTGCGTCAGTGTCTGGTTGGTCCTGGCGACATGCAGGGTTGGAGCGTGTCGGATGTGGTGCTGGCGTTGGTGATGGTCAACTTGGCCGGGGGCGAATGCGTCGACGATCTGGACCGGCTCAACGCGGATGTAGGATTTGCGAAGGTGATGGAGCTGGCGCACAAATCGGGCTACAGCCGCCAGCAGCTCCGGGCGTTGAAGCGCAAGCTGGCCAAACTGGGACTACGCAAGCTTCCGTCGAAGTCATCTGCGTTCAGGAGCCTGGAGAAGTTCCACGATCCCGAAGAGGAGAAGGAAAAAGAGAGAAGACGGCAGGAGGCGGAGAAGACCGGGAAGGGCAAGGCGTACGTGCAAAAGCCGAACGAATTACTCAGGGGGTTGATGGAAGTACAAAAGCAGTTGGTGGCCGCCGTCCAGAGACGGGCGGTGCAGAGGGAGGCGACGCTTGACCAGGATGCCACGTTGGTCGAGACGCTCAAGGACGAGGCTCTGCGTTGCTACAAGGGGTTCAAGGCGTATCAGCCACTGAACACGTACTGGGCCGAGCAGGGGTTGGTCCTGCATACGGAGTTCAGGGATGGCAACGTGCCGGCGGGGTACGAGCAGTTGAGGGTATTGCGTGAGGCGCTGGGTTGTCTGCCCGAGGGGGTCGAGAAGGTGTATCTACGTTCGGATACCGCTGGTTATCAAGTGAATTTGCTGAAGTACTGCGCGGAAGGCCGGGACGAGCGGTTCGGGGTGATCGAGTTCGCGGTGGGGGTGGACGTATGTGATGAGTTCAAGAAGGCGGTTGGGGAAGTGGACGAAAAGGACTGGCAGCCGCTGAATAAGTTGATGGAGGGGGAATGGGTGAAGACAGGGCAGGAGTGGGCCGAGGTGTGCTACGTGCCGAATTGGGTGGGTCACAAGAAGCATGGGCCCGCATACCGGTTCTTGGCTACCCGGGAACCGCTGAGACAGTTGGAATTACCTGGGGTGGAGAAAGAGCAACGGGAGTTGCCATTCCCAGCAATGGAGTTCGAGCAAAGAGGCGAGAAGGTCTCGTACAAGGTGTTCGGGGTGGTAACGAACCGGGATCTTTCCGGAGATAAGTTGTTTGGATGGCTGAGAAAGCGTTGTGGCTATAGTGAGCAGATCCACGCGGTGATGAAGGACGACCTGGCCGGGGGGCGGATGCCATCGGGCAAGTTCGGAGTAAACGCGGCGTGGTGGCAGGTGATGGTGTTGGCGCTGAACCTGAGCGAGGTGATGAAGAGGCTGGTTCTAGGAGAGGGTTGGACGACAAAGCGTTTGAAAGCGCTGCGGTTCCGACTGATCCACATCGGGGCGAGGGTGATGGAGAAGGGACGGAGAATATGGATCCGGCTAAGCCGTGGAGAAGCGGCGCTGGAACTCCTGAACCGAGCGAGGGAGAAGATAAGAATGCTGGCCGAAGCGCCGGGCTAGCAACAGCTCTTTGAGAAGGCAGAAAACGGGCGGGGCGTG
>JAUXGL010000228.1 GCA_030622135.1 Deltaproteobacteria bacterium | reverse complement strand
GGAAACTCTTACCGTCCGTTTCATCGGACGGTACAAAAACGCACACTTGTTGGCCTCTGGTAAGGTGCCCATTTTACTCGGCGTATTGGGGTTGCCGAGAAAGGGGGGTGGGAGATCGTGGGAGTATCGTTTTCCTTGCCAATTACGGGCACCTGGGTTATTCAGAAAACCGCTGGGAGGTGAGTTCGGTGCGGTTTATCGTGCTTGGTGCCGGGTTGCAGGGAGTGGCCACGGCTTACGATCTTCTGCGGAATCCGGCCACGGAGGCGGTCACCCTGGCCGACAACGATGCGGATAAGGTCCGGGCGGCGGCCGGGCGGCTGGTATCCGACAAGTTCGAGACGGTGGAGGCGGACTGCGCCGATGCCGGGACCTTGAAGAAGGTAATGCCGGGCCACCACGTGGCCGTCAGCGCCTTGCCCTACCGGCTGAATCTGGGCGCGGCGCGGGCGGCTACGGAGTGCGGGGTCAGCTTCGTGGACATGGGGGGGAACATCGAGACGGTTCTCGACGAGTTGCGATTGAACCAGGCCGCCAGCGAGGCGGGAGTCTGTCTGATTCCGGACTGCGGGCTGGCGCCGGGGCTGGCGAATGTCCTGGTGGCGGACGCGGTGGCGGAGATGGAGTCAGTGAACGACGTGGCCGTCCGCGTGGGTGGCCTGCCCGCCGTCCCCCAGCCTCCCTGGAATTACATGCTGGTCTTCTCATTCGAGGGGCTCTTAAACGAGTACACCGGCAAGTGCGCGGTGCTGCGCGACTGGAACCGCACGGAGGTGGATGCCCTGACCGGCCTGGAGATAATTAACTTTCCCGAGCCGGTGGGCCCCTGCGAGGCGGCCTTCACCAGCGGGGGCAGCTCCACGCTGCCCTGGAGTTTCGCCGGGCGCGTGCGCAGCCTGGATTACAAGACGGTTCGTTACCCGGGACACTATGAGAAGCTCCAGGCCCTGGCGGCGCTGGGTTTTTTCGAAGACCGCGAGGTGGAAGTGGAAAGCGTCCGGGTGGCGCCCTGGAAGGTCCTGCGGGTGCTGGCCGAGGAGAAGCTTACCTTTCCCCACGCCACCGACCTGGTGATCCTCCGGGTGGAGAGCACCGGGTCCAAGGATGGCAAGCCCATGCGGCTCAGCCACGAGATGATGGCTTCCCGTGACGAGGAGACCGGTCTGACCGCCATGATGCGCACCACTGCCTTTCCCACGTCCATCATCGCGCAGATGATCGCCTGTGGGCACATCGACAAGCGGGGGGCCTTTCCCCCGGAAAAAGTCGTGCCCCCCACGGAGCTGATTGCCGAGCTGGCCAGGCGCGACATCCTGGTGGTCCGGACCTGGGAGAACATCGATGCGAAATGACACCAGGAAGAAAACCTACTGGCCGGCCACCGTCACTGAAGGCCACGGCCCAGGATGCCTACGTCAGAAAGCTGGCGGCTGATCGCCGATCTACCAGCGGTCGATCTTCCACTTGCCTTCGTGTTGTTTCATCCAGACGGTGTCGGTGCTTACCCAGTCCGCCTTTATCTTGCGCCAGCAGCCTTCTACTTTGCCTTTTTTTTCATACTTGGCGGCGGCGCGCTCGATGGCGCCGGCGCGCAGGGTGGGATAGGGGCAGGTGGAGAGTTTGTAGCCGCTCTTTAGGCTGGAGCGTAGGTTGTCGAAGGCGTACTTGGGCGAGGTGCGGCTGCGCTTGGGATCGTCGGGGGTGAACAGGCCTAAAAATCCGTTCTTGTCGTTTTTCTTCGCTTTTTGGAGGGCGGTGGTCAGCGTCTTCTGGGCTTGCAGGTAGGCTTCCCGGTAGGTGCGGACTCTTTGGCTGTTCTCCAAAAGAGGAACCGTGGCCGGATTGACCGCAAAGGGCAGGGCGTCCAAGCGCGTGCCCGTGCCGTTCTTCTCCATTTCCAGGCCCCGGACGTAGACTTCCTCCAGGAGCCTGAGCTGCTCGGTGAACTCGAACCATTCGTGCAGGCGCCGCTTGGCGTCTTGGGCCTCCGCTTCCGTGTTGGAGCGTCGCACCGCCCGGCGCATGTGGCCGACCACATAGCCGGAGTTCGACCAGAAGCAGGAACGTTTCTGGTCGAACTGGCGCTGAAAGGGCGTGTACACCAGATCCTCCAGTAAGGCGTGGCGCTGTTCCACCAGCGTGTCGGAGTAGGCCTTTTCCTCGATCTGCGTCTTGTAGGTCTTGATTTGCCGGCAGAACGCGCGGACGTCCATCGGCTCTCTCTTCGGCTCGGGCTGCTGCTTGAGCGCGGGGGTGATGCGTGCGCGCGGTTTCTGGCCCAGGAGCTTGTCCGTAAGCCCGCCCATCTTCTCGGTGGCTTCCTTCAGGCTCTTTAATTTAGCGGTTGCCCGGGCGGTGACCCGGGCCTTGCGGGCGTCGATGAGTTGCAGACTGACCACGTAGAGGTCCTCCAGCTTTCCCACCGTTCCGGCGATCAGCCAGTCGGCGCCCAGGGCGCCGGCCAACTCGGTCATGCAACTCTCATCCTTGCAGCCCAGGAGTTGCTTCTGCTGCTCGGCGGAGAGCATGGCCCGCGCGTCCGAGGGACCCAGTGCCCGGATTCCATGGCGTGATAGCAGGGAATCTAGCAGCAGGTCGGACAGCACGTCGGAGGTTCCCGCGGGAACGCCCGGGTAGGCATGCACCCCGGGGACTACCACCCTCAGCTCTTTGGCCGGAGCTACCCAGACGCCGAACCCGATCAGCAACACCGTAATAAGTAACCCGATAGCTTTTCTCATGGCTTACGGTTCCTCCCGATGCCCATCGCTGTTTTTTGGCGAGGCGCTAAAACTTCCATGCCAGCCCCGCCCCGGACCTCCACTGGCGGTAAAAGAAGGGGAACTTGTCCACCTTGAAGATCGGAATTCCCACGTCGATGGGCTCGACGATCAGGTAGAGGTTCTCGCGTATGCGCCAGTCCAGACCCAGGACCCGGGCCCCCAGGAATAGACCGACCGTGCCGATGTTGTATCCCGGTGAGTTGAACAGCAAGACGGACATCCCTATGCGCGCCTCGAATCTCATCGAGAGTCGTTGTGTAATCTGGTAGTGCAGAGTTAGAGAGGGGACGACGTTGAGGACGCCGTGCGTGCCGTCGATGCCGCGATCGAATGAAAGAAACGGGTTGTATTCCACTCCCAAGGCAACTCCCCACTGGCTGCCTCGGTAGAGGGCGCTGCCTTCGAATGCCAAGGCGGGGCGATCCAGGGCTGCGCACCCGCGGATAATCAGGTAGTAGCCGGCTTCGGGCTTCGGGTCCGCGCATTCCCGGCAGATCGGTTTCTCGGCTTCCACGTCCTCGGCCGCCATCGCGGGATGGGCGTGGATTCCTAGAAAGACAATGATAAACATCCCCAGCGTTTTTCTCCGGCTTCGAATCAGACCAAGCCCGAAAAGCAGCATCACCACCGGAAAGCCGATTCCCACGTTTCGGGCCGCGGCCTGATTTTTCTCGTTGATTGATGTTCCGCACCCTAAACACCCCCAGGGTTCGGTGCAAATCATCAGTCCGTTCCTGATCTCGCCGAGAATGGCGTGGTTGCAGTAGTTGTTTTCAGTTGTGCATCCGGGTTCGTAGGTCATCCACTGGTCGAAGAAATCGTTCAGTTGCCGGTTTCGCTGTTCCACGGTGGTTGCCGTCAGCACCGCGTTGAGGAAATCCTCCGATGCGTCGACCGTGTAGGCCAGCATTCTGTCAAAGGCCGGGCAGATGCAGGTGCAGTCGTCCATGATCGATTGGTGGCGAAAGCCGTCTCGTTCCGTTTTCAGGCTGCCTTCCAGATCGTCAATCCAGTTGAAAACCTCCCAGATCTTGCGTCCATCCTCTGACCGGAAGGTGTGCGAGAAGCTGTCCTGAACGACGTGAATCGCCCGGCCCAGGTTGAAGTACAGCCTGGATACCGGGACCAGAGTGGTGGACCTGTAGCGGAGGTAGAGCTCGATTTCCTCGACGGCCCAGGGATCGGGAACATCACGATAATTGACCGCGCGATCGATGATCCAGCGGATGAAGTCGCGACATTCGTCCAGAGCAGCCTGCAGACCCACTTCATTGTCCTGATTGGACCTGCGCAAACAGTGCTCCATTTGTCGGTCCGGTTCGTTGTGCACCGGTGCCATTCTGCCAAGATCCTGGGCGGCCTGGCCATGCAGGTCGTTATACCGGACCCCGATCATCAACGACGTTGTCAGAAAGTCCTTGCCGTACGGGCTCACGTCAAACTGGAGCGCACCGGCCAGAATCTCGTCGTCACGCGTGACCTCCGCGGGAAGACCCGGTGTAACCAATGCACGTCCGAGGGCCTGCATGGTAAAGCGCTCGTGGCAGTCATTGGTAATCGAGGTAGAAACTTGAAAGGCCGTTGCCGGGCCGCAAACACCAAGGAACAATATGACGGCAAGACGCGCAAACGACTTCTGTGACATGGAAGTGCCCCTTTTCCAGATACTTACGAGCTACTTTACGAGCTACTTCGTCCCTGAACGGAGGAACGTACGAGACCTTACCATGATACTCCCCCTACTGATTTGTACGAGCTACTTCGTCCCTGAACGGAACGGAACGCACGGGACCTTACCACGATACTCCCCTACCGATTTGAACTATACCGTCATCACGCCTGAGATGGCAAGAAACGCCCCAGCAGTCCTCCTGCCCGGGAGCGATATCTTGAACACGGAACGATCCAAAAATCCGGCAAAAATCCGGGGAATCCGCGCGCGGAATCCGCGGGGACGGAGGAATCCGCGGGGACGGAGTAAAAAATCGCGGCCTGCGAAGGATCTCGGTATCCGGGTTGCTCGACCGAACCCGCTTTCATGTCACGCAGTTGAATTCACTCCGTCCCCTTACTTTGCCCCTTACTTTGCCTGCTGCACCCGTAGGGTGTTGGGATCGACCGGAAATTCACTGGTAGATCCTCGAAACGCAGGTGTACTTGACAAATGGTAGGCTAAATGTAAAATACGGTTATGTTTAGTCGTCCATTTTGGCTGGATAGGGTGAGTGTCGGCTGGCAGAGATGTTCTATTGTCTGGCTTTCCGGTGTGAGGCGTGTCGGCAAGACCACGCTGGCGAGAATGCTGGGGGATGTTGTCTTTATCAATTGCGATTTGCCGTCAAGCGTTCGCCGGTTGGATGATCCGGAGCTGTTTTTTGACGGATTGACTCCTGGCACGTCGGTTGTTTTTGACGAGATCCACAGGATCGAGGATCCAAGTCGAGTGCTGAAAATCTTAGCCGACGCATATCCGAAGCTGAATGCGCTCGCTACCGGCTCTTCTACCCTGGCGGCGACTAAGAAGTTCAAAGACAGTCTTGCCGGGAGAAAGCGCTCGGTCTATCTCTCGCCGGTCCTGTGGGAAGAGTGCCTGGGTGAGTTCGGCGTTACCGATCTCAACAAGAGGTTGTTGTACGGAGGCTTGCCCGAGGCGTTGTTGGCGAAGACTCCCGACCCGGAATTCTACGCTGAATGGCTCGACAGCTTTTACGCACGTGACATCCAGGAGCTTTTCTCTATTCGTCAGCGAACCGGCTTTCTGAAGCTTCTGAGGCTTCTGTTGAGACAGAGCGGGGGCCTGCTGGACTTTTCGCAAGTTGCAAATCTCTCGGGTTTGAGTCGTCCCACCGTGATGGCGCACATAGAGGCTCTTGCCGTTGCGCATGCGGTGTTTCTCCTCCCTCCATTTCACGGCGCCGGCCGCAGCGAAATCACAAAAAGGCCCAAGGCGTATGGGTTTGACACAGGCTTTGTCGCCTATTGCAGGGGCCTGGATTCTCTGCGGAACGAGGATCGCGGTGATTTGTGGGAGCACCTGGTTCTCGATACGTTAAGATCCCGATTGCTCGACGGCAGTCTCCATTACTGGAGAGACAAATCCGGCAGAGAGATCGATTTCGTTGTAGTGCGCGGCAAGGGAGTCGTCGACACTTTCGAGTGCAAGATCAACCCGGAAGCAATCGAGGGAAAAAATCTTCGAGTCTTTCGCAAGATGTACCCGCAGGGTGGTAACTACGTCGTCAGCCCGGCTGTGAAGAAACCCTACTCGCGGCGAATAGGTGAGCAGGTGGTGGTCTTTTCCTGTTTGGCCGAGTTACCCATGTAGTTGGTGCCCGGGATTTCGCGGACGCTCTCGGGCATGCCATGTCGTTGGTGCTGGTCGGGGGCTCGTGGCGGGCCGGGTCTGGAGTTTGGCGCGCAGGGCTGAGTTCGGGGCCGTCTTGGGTGGCTGCGAAGGTTTTCGTGACGTACTCGCCGCGCTAGTTCACTGGGAGATTATGGTTCGAGTTCGAGCGGTCAATGCAGTTCGGGATGGGATGCACTGACCTTATTGGGGTATATCAGGGCGAAAACATCTTTAAAAGAACCTGGAGGATCTTGTTAGCCGTCCTCTTGTCGATTTTCCCCAGCCTCTTGACCAGGCGTCTCTTGTCCAGAGTTCGGATCTGGTCGAGTACGACTTGACCTTTCTTTTTCTGGAATGTGACCTTGACACGACTGGGATAGTCTCTACCTTTCGTTGTCATCGGGGCAACTATGACCGTCCCGATGTGACGGTTCATCTCGTCGGGAGATACGATCAGACCCGGCCGGGTTTTCCTGATCTCGCGGCCCTTGGTGGGGTCGAGGTCAACAACGTATACGTCGAACTGCTTCATCACCACTCCCACTCTTCCTCGTCCCATGAGCCGGCAACTGCCATGTTACCAAGAGGGCGATCATCTCCCCTCTCGGCCATGGTTTTGAACTCTTCCTCCCAGCCTTCTCTGAGCTTGGAAACCGACCGGATTACGATTTGATCGCCTTGTGGTTCGAGCTCTACCTCTTTATCAAGACGGCACTGTTCGATCAGGGTCTTGGGTATGCGGATGCCTTGCGAGTTGCCGATCCGCACGATGCTGGTCTTCACAGATCCCATAGGCGCACCTCCTCTGTATCTACATTGTAATTACTATATTTCCCGCTTCCCGTCAAGCCTCTGCGCAATGATCCGCCGAATCCGGGCGAATCCGGGGACGGAATAAGGGATAAGGGATAAGGGATAGCTAGACCCTCGCCGAAAAGGTGCCAGCGCAGACTCGGACCGAGGGCCGGCGGCCCCCGCTTGGGGCACTGGCGAGCTGAGACGGGTGTCGGCGGGGAACGAGTCCCTGAACCGG
>JAUXGL010000108.1 GCA_030622135.1 Deltaproteobacteria bacterium | reverse complement strand
TGCCGCAGCATAAGATACATCCGGCCGGCTGACAAGTCAGTTCGGCCAGATGTCTATTCGCCGGGGAGAGCCATTTTGATCTCGTAGGTGGCGGGTTCGGACGGCTTGAGCTCTCCAAGCCGCCGGACGGCTTTTTCGTATGCCTGCCGGGCTTCCTCACGCGCCAGCGCCGGCGCTTTCTTTCCCAGCGGGCCGATCTCCCGCAAGACCTCCGGTCCAACCTGGTTCGGATCCCAGAGGCAGTAAAACCACCGCCAGCGGTCCTGCAGTAGCCGGTGGTGTCGCTCCGCCTCCCGCATCCAGGGCGAGTCGGCCAGGGTGAAAATATCCACGCCCGACGAGAGCTGTTCGGGAGTGAAAACGCCCAACTCCCGGTTGCCGGCTTGCAGCTTTACCCGGCCGGGGACTCCCTTGACGATGAGCAGCTGCCGGTTGAACCGTTCTTGAAACGGCGCCAGCGACAAAACCGACCGGGGGAGATGGACGCCCCGGTGTGTCAGGGTCAGCTTGAAACCGGTCTGGCCCGGTTCGAGGTTCACCACGATACTTTTTGGAGTCGCCGGCCGCGGCTCCAAAAAGGTGAGCAGGTGATGGGCGATCACCAGGTGGCCGGCCGGTCCCGGGTGGACAGAGTCGAGCATCAGCCGGACCGGGGGGCTTTTGTCCTTGGCCTCTTGGAGCTTTTCTGAAAAGAACGAGAATAAGTCGATAACCGGGACGCGCAGATTTTCACCCAGCTCCGCCAGGCCCCCGGCCATGGCCGCCAGCATCTTGTTGTAGCGCCTGGTGTTGTAGTCGACCGGATCCACGCAGGTGGGCGTCACCAGGATGACGATTGCCTGCGTCCTTTTCCTGAGCAAGCCGACGAGCTTCTCCATGTTTTTGAGGTAGAACTTCAAAAGGCCGCGGTTGTAGCCCCGATAGCCCCCGTCGTTCATTCCCAGCATTACCAGGATCACGTCGGGCCGGTCCGCGATCACGTCCCGATCGAGGCGGGCGATGGCCTCGGCGGCGGTGTCGCCCCGCACGCCGCGGTTTATGAAGCGGATCTGTTTTTCCGGGCGGCGGGCCAGGAAGTACTGCTCGATGTAAGTGGTGTAGAGGTTCTGCCAGGTGATGCTGTCTCCCAGAAACAGCACGGTTTGCTTCGCCTGCAACGCGGGAACCGGGACGGCGGGCGTTTTGGAGGCGGTCGCCGGGCCGTCCTGGCAGACGGCGTGGGTAAACAACAAGAAGAACAGAAGTGGTTTCATGGAGTCGGCCTCCCGTGCATCCCTTCCAGGATCTGCCGGGCCTCCGGGTTGTGGGGATCCAGTCGCAACACCTTTTCTATAAGCTCCAGGGCTCTGGCGAAGTTAGCCTCTTCCAAGGCGATTAGCGCCAGCAGGTTGAGGCTGTCGATAGCATCCCCGGTTTCGGCCAGAACTTCCAGGCTCAGGGCGCGGGCCTCCGCGAGCTGGCCCCGGTGGTAGTGGCAGCGGGCCAGGAGCGGCCGGGCCTCGGGGAGTAGCAGACCGGAGAGGATTGCTTCGGCCCGTTGGTAGTGGCCCAGCAGGAACAACAGGGAGCCCAGGTGGTAGACGGCCCGCCGGGTGACCCGGGGGTTGCTCTCGTAGCGAGCGTCGAGCTGTGTGAGAATCTCGTCGACCGTCTTTTTCGAGGACAGGTCGATGGATGCGGTCGACTCTTTTGGCAAGAAGAGGACCTGGGTTCCGTCGGTGTAGGCCAGGCTCCATTCCGGATCGTTGTAGAGGTGTCGAATCAGCTTCCGGTAGCGATCGGTTGTGGCCGCGGGCAGGATCACTGCCCGGAAGCGGTAGTTGTGGTGATAGGCGGAGAACCGTTCGGGTTGATCCACCACACGCAGGTAGTCGGAAAACTGCTTTGCGGAGCGGATCACCAGGCGTCCGTCGATAATGGGTTGCCATCCGGGGTGCAACGCCCAGATCAGGTACCCCCCGTAGCGGACCGAGTTGAACAGGCGGCCGCCTTCGGGTTGCTTCCTCAGGATTTCGGCGGACTCTTTGGGCGTCGTGAAGGGCGAAACCCGGGCCACCGATCCATCGTGCTTGGCGGTGATGCCAAGTTGGAGGCCCAGGGCCCCCACGACCGCGATGGCAAGCAGTGGGCTTTCCAGCGCCCGGGCGCTGAAACGCGGTCGGCGCGTTTTGAAGCGCTCTGCCGCGGCCGCGCATACGTTGATCATGGTCACCGGTCCGGCCACCTGGTAGAACAGCAGGACGTTGCGGTTGGCCAGCAACGCCAAAAAGAACGCGGCTCCGGTCAGCAGCAGGCGGCTCGGGCTAATCCTTTTCAACTGCAGCAAAAACGAGGCGAAGGTGGCCACGGCGATCCATTTAAAATATCCCACCGGGTGGGCGCCGGCCCGTTCGAGGATCCAGGGTGGCAGGTTCTCGGAGACGTTTTGAGAGAACAACTGGCCGTAGACGGGGTCGATGCGGCCCAAAAGCTTGAAGGGCAGCCCCAGGGCGGAAAGGCCGTAGGGAGTGAGCAGGCAGGCGATGCCGACCAGCGCGAACACCCGCAAGAGGCGCGCCAGGGCGGTGGCCGGCAGGTTGTGTTCGGCCTCGAAACCATGAATTCGCATTCGCACGGCCAGGTGGGACAGACCCTCCCCGACCATATAGCACAAGAAGATCACCGGCCCCAGCACGGAGAGTGCCTGGGTGTTGCTCCAAAGTAGTTGGATTAGGGGCAGCAGGATCAACGGGAAGAGCCGGCCGTCTTTTTTAAAACGCTCCAGGACCCAGAGAAACACGCCGATGAAAACCAGGCTGAAGACGATCGGCCGGGCGAAAACCCAGGATTGGCCCGCCACCATCAGCAGGCAGAGCCAGGCGACAATCAAGGGCCGGAAACGCGAAGCCGTGCTTACCTCCGCGGCCTTGAGCAAAAAGAACGCGGCGGCGGCGAAGAGCAGGCACTTGATCAAAACCAGGCCAAGCGGGCCGCCGGCCGAGTGGACCGCATAGGCGATCACCTGGAATAGCCAGTGTACGTCGATCCACTCCCGGCCCAGGGTGCCAGCGGCGAAGGGATCGATATCCGGAAAAGCCCCCTGCTCCAGAATCCACCGGCCCGCGGCCAGGTGCCACCAGATGTCCGTGTTGGTGACCGGAAAGCAGACGGACAGAAAGGCGAAACCGCACAACACCGCCGGCAGGGACTTGCCCAGCAGCACATTAAGGCGGGACGTCTCGGAGTCGGGCATCAGGAGGTTCTACGTCGCCGCAACACAGCGAGCAGCAAGACTCCCAGCACCAACTCGCCGGGTAAATGGGATGCACTGTCCGGTGAGCTGCCAGGACGGCGAAGTGTGCCGTGCCGTTTGGTGCGATGCAAAGCAGCGCACATACATCCGCCCCGGTCGGGCAGGAGATCTCCGATGCCCAGGACGGTCACCCAGACCGTCTTCGCCGCCGGGCCCTGGTGACCCCGGGCGGTGAGCACGTACTCGGTGGTCTCGGTGGGGCTCACTTCCATGTCGCCCGCGGGCGGGATCGCATAGCCGTTGATGTCCAGGGTTTCGGGATTGCGGGTAGTCCAGGAAAGCGTGGTGCTTTCGCCCACCTCGATCTCGACGGGATCGGCCGCGAACGAGTCGATGGTTACCGCCTGGGGCGTGGCGTTGACGGTGACGGTGACGGCAGCGGTGTCGGTTCCCTCGGCGTTCTCGGCCAGCAGGAGGTATTCGGCAGTTTGCGCCGGCGAGTAGGTTCGGCTGCCCTCCACCGCCGGGGGATCGACGGGCACGTCGTTGATCTTCAGGGTTTCGGTGAAGCGGACGGTCCACGACAGGGTCACGTCCTCGCCGGACAGGATGGTGTAGGAATCCGGGGTGAAGGAGTCGATGATGGGCGCGGGCGGGGGCGGCGGGGTGGGCGCGCCCACCCACAGGTGGGGCCAGCCGTTGAAGCCGCCGGTTGCCAGGACCGCACCGGTGTCTATGGATTTCCCGTCCAGCTTGTACAGGTGGACGTCGTAGGCGCCGTCGTTGTGCTCATGGTCCGCTCCTCCGTCGTTGTGCGCGGCCAGCACCCACTCTCCGTCGGTGGAAATGCCCGGGTGGTAGCACAGACCGCCAGCGGTGAGCGGAGGTATTAGCTCCTGGTCCTCCCGGCGGTTTTGTACGTGCGGGGCGTCTCCCCAGCGGATGCCGTGCTCGGCTCCGGCGATGAATCCCCATTCCCCGTCGGGCGCCACGTAGGGCATGCAGCCCACCGAGCCGGCCTTGGCCAAAAGCATAAACTCGGGCGGATTGGTGGCGAAGGCGCCCACGCCGGTGACCGCGGCGGCGCCGCGGGTCCGGGCGGCGAACCAGCTCCCGTCAGGGGACAGGTAGCACTCGTTGACCTCCCGTATGTCGGAGAAGTGCCGGTGGGTCTCGAAGACGACGGTCCGGTCGGTCACCTCGCCCCGGTCGTCGAGGGTGACCTTCACGATCCGGGTGTGCTGATCGTGCGCAGCGTCGACCTGGGAGTAGTAGAGGATGCCAGCGTCCCCCCAGCCGGGCCAGTAGCCGTTGTCGTCGATCTCGATCTCCTCCCGCCCGTCTCCGATCCCGTGGATGGAAACCAGGTAAAGCTTCCAGCGGGCAAACTGGTGATAGTCCGTGTCGGGCAGCTTGGCCTTGGCATAAGCCACCCACTTCCCGTCCGGACTGATCTGACACTCCACGTCCTCCCCGGAAGTCAGCGCCTTCACATCCTCCTTGCCCGGCAAGGTCATCCGGTAGACCTTCCGGGAGGTCTTCTTGCCCAGCCCCCCCTTGATCCACACCAGGTACCCCTCGGGCGGCTCGGCGTAAGCCGGCCATCCCAGCACCAGGATCACAACCGCGACTATGAGCTTGCTCATGTGTCAATCCCTCGCCATCACCAGGCTACCAGGAGAAACACCGCCATGCAAACGCCCCAGGGCCGCGAAATTCAGGTGAGATTGGAAGTGGTCCCCTGTTGATTTCAGCTACTTGTCTGCGCTACACTTATGGTGATTAGGAGTTTGAGTTATGCTGAGGTTTTGCGTCTACGGGTTGTTGCTGGGCCTGATATCGGCCCAGTGGGCTTGCAGCGGAATCATCGACGTGGGGAGTGACGCCGCCGTGGGCGCGGACGCCACCGCTCCCGACTGTCACGATCCGGACGGCGATAGATACGGCAATGGCGTAGACTGTCTGGGCCCGGATTGCAACCAGACCGACTCCCAGTGCTGGGAGGGCTCCTGCTGTGACGAGGTAGACTGTGTGGATCCAGACGACGATGGGTATGGTGAGGGCGCGGACTGCCTGGGCCCGGACTGCGACGAGACCGACACCCAGTGCTGGGAGGGCTCCTGCTGTGACGAGGTAGACTGTGTGGATCCGGACGACGATGGGTATGGTGAGGGCGCGGACTGCCTGGGCCCGGACTGCAACGAGACCGACTCCCAGTGCTGGCAGCCGGGCGACTCTTGCTGCCAGGTAGGCCCCTACGGAACATGTGGAACCGGTGGACCGATTGGCGAGTGCCTGCAGGTTTCACTGCCGTCGGGCGACTACTTCGTGTACGCGCCTCCAATCGATCCCGAGAATCCGCTACCCATGGTGATGGCGCTGCACGGGGATGAAGGCTCTCCCCTTGTTGCTATCCGGTACTTTTGGGAGCCGGTTTGGTCCTCGAGCCAAGATTTCATCCTGGTGATGCCGAAGTGCCCGGCCGCCAACGGAAGCTGGTGGGATAGCGACACTCATGCCCATGTCGGCTTCATCGACGACGTGATCGACGACGTGGCCGGGAAGTACAACGTCGACATCGATCGCGTGTATGCGATTGGGTATTCAGGTGGTTCTGTCTGGCTCGGGTGGCACGGATTCCAGTTCCAGGACGTGTTCGCGGGTATCCAGTGGTGCTGTGGAGGATCGAATGCATGGTACACGGCGCCGCCACGGGATACCTGCAAGGTCGACGGGCGTTTCCACATCTCCGACGATGACTTCCTGTGGGACGGAGCCCGCGACGTTTATGAAACCATGGTGGCCTATGGCCACGAGGCCGAATGGGTGACCGCCCTGTGCTCCGGCCACTGCTGTGCACCCGGCAGGAGCGAAGCCGGGGATGCGCTACAGTGGTTCCTCGGGCGCACGAAGTGCGACGGCACCGCGGGCTCTGGCTGCGGTGACATCAGGGATCTCCCATAGCGACGACATGGCCGGGTCATCACACCGGCTATGAGCATAATCCTCGACGGTGTTTTCTCCGCAACAGGAAAACCGCCAGGAAGGGCAGCGGGATCAGGGCGAGGACGGCGGCGGGGAATCTGGAATTGTAAGCGGCACTGCAACTGCAGCCGCCGCCATCGCCATCGCCGCCGCATTCGTTCTTGATCTCCGGCGTGATCGAATCGACCAGCAGGACGTTCACGCTTCCGTCGGAGTGGGTCAGGACCACGAAGGGGTACTGGAGGATGCCCTGGCCGGGGACGTCGTAGGGCACTCCGATGACGCTGGTGAACATCGGTTTGGTGCGGCTGTATAGATCGTCGAGCATGACGTTCAGGATTTCGCGCAGCTCGAGCGTCTGGCACTTGTGGGTCAGGTAGTCTCCGGCCAGCCGGTTGTACACCTCGGTGGTGTAGTGGGCCGCGGCCACCTTGGCGAAGATCTCGTTGTACCCGTCGCCGTTGGAGTCGGTGACCTTGTTCCCTAAGCTCACCCAGTTTTCGAACACCACCTCCACCCAGATCTCGCCCTCGTGCAGGTAAACCCGCTGGGGGGTCTGGGGAGCGAAGGTGCTCGATCCGCCCCACTTCTGGCCCTCCACCGCGTAGGTGACGTAATAGAGGCCCTGGGCCTTGTCGATGTCCCACTTGGTAAGAAACTCGACCGCCGGCTCCCATAAAAGCGCCTTATCCCGCTCCTCCTTGGTCAACGGGGTCTTGCAGATGGAGTCCTTGATGCTGCCCTCCTCGAAGGCCTGAAGGCCCTCGTTGGGGGCGTCGGCGGGGACGGGAAAGTCCCAATCGCCGGCGGTAACTGGCGACTCTCCGGAGGTGTCGCGGGGGAAGAGCGCCGGGTTACGGAAGTAGAGGCCCAGGTCGATGTTGGCCCGGGTGGGCGGCGCGATGTAGGTAATCGACAGCTTGTCACTGGTCCAGTCGAAGGTCTGGTTGTAAGCCTCGGCGATGGCCAAGTCGCCCTCGATCACCTGCAAGGCCTTGGCGTCTAAAGTGATGTCCACGGTGTTGTCCTGCCCGGCCACTACATTGGCCGCCTGGCTCTTGTCCTCGAACCAGTCGGCCTTAACCTCGACGGTCACGCTCCCCTCGGGAACGTCCTGGATCGTATAGGCACCGGTGTGGTCGGTAGTCGCGGTGAGATCCGAGACCTTCACCTCGGCGCCCCCGACCCCGCCCTGATTGGTATCCGAAATCGTCCCCAACAGCGTCCCGGTCTGCGCCCGGGCCGCGGGGGGCCCGGCCAGCAGTAAAACAGCCAACGAAATCAGCAGAGTGGATCGAACGAACATGTCTGCTCCTTTCCTTTGTTTTCTAATCTCCAAAACAGTATATCCGCGCCTAGCCTCGGCTTGTCAATGTTAGGGGTTAGACCCCAATCTCCCATTGGTGCCCCTACGTTTCGGGATAACATATTGACTTCACCCATAAAACGGGTGCTGCAAAAAACGCTGCCCAGGGGAACTCAATATACGCGGTGCCACTATACTAGTGAGATAATTCACTTGTGGTCCTCTCGCAAGTGTGCGTTTTTGCACCGTCCGATACCGTCCGTTTCATCGGACGGCACAAAAGCGCACGCTTGTGAAACGGACGGTGTAAGTGTCCCTTTTTACACGGGAGATTGGGATCGACCGGAAATTCACTGGGAGATTCTGTAATAAGAGGTACCGGTCAGGAGAGTGTCCGGAGCGGGGAAAACTTTACAGAGAATGCAAGCGCCCGTTTTAAAAGATATTTTAAGAAACTTCTTGCAGCCGTACGTCCCGAACGCGACAACTTGACTCAACGGGCAACTGGGATCGCAACGGCATATCGAGAGCCACAATGACCTGCAAAACCAAGGACATGACTCGACATGCCCGTTTTTCCTGACTCTTGGCGCGTATTTTGCTTGGATTGATTCTTTAGTCTTTTCCCCAAATTGAGGGAGGTTCGCCATGGAACGTGTATTCACTTGCCTCCGCCAGGATGCCCCGCGGCTTGCCACGGGGAGGAATGGCGAGGCAACCCGACGTAGCCTTGGCGAAGTCGGGTCCTTCGGTGGTTGGCACTGCACGCTGCTATGTCTTCTGGTCGCATTCGGTACCATATGGGGGGGATGTGGCGAAGATACCGCGGGCAAGGGCCCCGACTTTGATCCGAGTGTCAATGACGGCAAAGCTGATACCGCTTCAGCAGGTGCGAGCTTCAGGGGGAAAATTAAGTTTGGTGTCCCAGTGGAGGCGGCATTCGACGAGTCGAGCCACCACATGTACGACCTGACCGTGACTAAAATAGTCAAGGTTGATATCTCTCTCGACGGGATTGAAGGGAGCAGCCTAGACACCGTGTTGCGCGTGTACGGTCCTCGCGACTCCGAAGGCAATCTGCCTGAGACGAAGATCGCGTATAACGATGATGGAGGTTCATCGCTTTTCTCTCTGATCACGGATTTGGAGCTGACTCCGGGGACCTATGGGGTGTTGGCTTCGACCTATGGTGGTATCCCAAGTCCGAACCAGGCGTACCGCCTTGAAGCATATTGTGACATGGACAGTGACATGGACATGGACGGTCTAGACGATGGGTGCGAGTTCGACTTGGCGCTGCAGTTCGAGCCCTACCTCTGGTTTTCCCTGACGGAAGAAGGGTTTCGCAACGACCGGATACCACACTTCGCAGTCGAGCCCGGCAGTGATGGTGGTGTATCGATCTTTTATGCTTTGAGTTATTTTAGAGATTATGGTGACCCGACTTTTGGCGGGATGAGCAACCACCCAGGAGATTGCGAGTTTTTGGTCGTGAATCTGAACGCGCAGTGGCAACTCAGCCATGTGTTTCTCTCGTCACACCATCGGATGTGGAATGACTCGTCGAAGTGGTGTACTCCGTCTGAGATGGATTTCGAGGTGGACGATGAGGGCTACTCACATCCAGTGATCTATGTCTCGGAGTGGAAACATTCCAACTACCGGAACCTCAAGGAGTGTGACGCTGGTTCCCTATATAACGACCACTGTGAGGAAGGAACCCTTGAGCGGGTTGGCATCGAGCGGGACCGAAACATCGGCAACCCGGTCGAGCAGATTATCGACGATGTCCAACTCAACGAGAACCATGAGTTTTACTGGACCCTCCTGAACTTCTGTGGTTGGCAGGAGCCATCGAGTGAAAGCAGCGACCGGTCAAAGTGCCCCAGCGCGTACGGCGAAATCATCGATCTCTGGTTGAACAACCAACTCTAAAATCTGCGCCTGCCCCACAGGCCAGTGCTTCGATGACAATATTTGTATCCGTTCAGGTCCCCCGGGTATGCCGCGAAGAATGCGGTGCTAGCGTTTTCTCCGTCGTCTCAACAGCGTCAGGCCCGCGACCAACAGAAGTAGCCAGGGGGACGCGGTGTTCGAATACCCGCAGCCGCAGTCCGGTTCGGTGTCGCCGGGCTCGCCGCCGTCGGGTCCGCCGTCGGTGGGTGTGCGAATGGAAAACGAGTAGGTCTCGGCGAAGCCGCTGTGGGCGCCCTGGGAGTCGACGGCCTCCACCTGCCAGCGATAGGAAACCTCCGGCTGAAGCTCCGCGTTGGGAAGCCAGCTCACCCGGCTGCCGGAGCCTTCGACGGTGGCCGAGTCCAGCGGGTTGTCCGATGATCCGAGCAGGACGAAGGTGTAGGTGACCACGTCCCCGTCCGGATCGACCACCGTGGAGGCCACCAACTCGGGGGTGGCGGGCACCACGCCGCCGTCGGCCGGCGAGAGCAGCTCGGGCACGGGCGGCTTGCGGTTCGGCCCCGGAATGCCGCAGGCCGTGGCCGGCTCGGCGTAGCGGCCGGCGCTGTCGTGTGCGAAGGCGCTGTAGCAGTACGTAGTGCCGTTTTGCAGGTCTGCGTCGGTGATGTGTTCCTCCCTGCCGTCGTAGACAAAATCTCCGAACTGGGGACCATCGGGAGGTGTTCCCAGTTTCTTGCGGATGAGAACGCCGGAGACGATGGGATCGTCGGGGCAGGTCCAGGATACCTGCAGGGCCGAGTCGAGGCTGCCCAGGTCGAGTTTCTCGACCGGAGGAACCGGTCGTTCTTCGACCACGTCCACCTGCAGCGACACCGTCTGCGGGCTGTCTGCGGCCATGATGCCACTCACGGTGATCTGGCCCGGGTGGCTACCGATGTCGAGTTGGGAAAGATCCGCGGTGACCAGCACCCTCCGGTCGCCGAAGGGGCCGATGGTGTCGCTGTCTGGGCTCAAGCTTATCCAGGGCACCGAGGCCGACAGGGCGATTTCCATGGGCCGACCACCCAGATTGGAGATTTCTAGATCGACTAGGGGATCGGGGCCGTTCTCGACGGCGGTGATGTGGAGATCGGTGGGATCCACACCCAGCTTTGCCGGCACGCCCCAGACCCGCAGGGCTACCGGGATCTCGTAGGGGCTGTTCCAGGTGTTGCCCTCGATGATCACAGTGCCCCAGTGATCGCCGACGGCCACGCCGGATTGGTCAATAGACACGGTCAACTCGCCGGGCGCCTGCCCCGCGGCGGGGGCCACCGAAAGCCATCCGGGCGAAGTGCCGGCGGTGTAGGCGATGCTTCCGCCTTCCCGATCGAACACCGAGAGAGTCGCCGGGTCCGGAGGCGTTCCGTCGACTGTGCAGTTGAACAACAGGCTGGTGGGCGTGGAGTCCAGGCGGGGGCCCTCGGGAGCCAGGTCGAGCTTTCCGAAGAAACGCTGGTCGTCGAACTCCGGTACCAAGTGCGGCCAGCGCCCGGTGACCTCCCGGATGCTCCAGTCAAGGGTGTCGCGGACCTGGAAGTACAACCCGAAGGCGCCGTACAGCCCCACGTCGAGACGGGAGGTGTCGAGGTCCAGGGAGGCCTCGTACACCCGGTGGCCGTCTTGCATGTTTAGCTGGATGTCGAAGCCCACCGGGTTATCGTCCCAGGTGCTGTAGTTGCCGGTCTCGTACCCGCCCCCGGCGTTGTAGAAGGGGATAAAAAACGCCTTCCAGTTACCGAACAGCCAGTAGGCGCCTTCGTCCCCGGGGCTGGTGGGCCATTGCTCGTCCATGTCCCGGTCGAAGAGAAAGATGAACTCGTCATCTCCGTCGGTCAGGTCGGTGAAGTCCTCTATCGCCAGGTGTAGCTGGTTGCCCGCAACACCCAGGTAGAGAACTACGTCGCCGTTTTGCTCCTCGTCGATGAGTAGCTGTAAGAACCCGTCGTACTCGCCGGGGACGATCTCGCCGTCGATTTGGGGAGCCGTCTCGATGTGGGGCAAGCGCAGCTCGGGGACCTCGATCACGATCTGCTCGACGGGTACCGCTACCGGGCTGTTGGGGGCCTCCGGACTGCTGACGGTGATCACGCCCGCGTGGGTGCCCGGCGCCAAGCCGGTGGTGTCCACCTGCACCTGTAGATCTTGCGGGGCGGAGCCCGAGTTGGCGGAAAGGCCGATCCAGGTCCGGTCGGTCGCGGCCGTGTAGGTGAGCTGACCCACCCCGTCGTTGCGCACGAAAAGCTCGGCCGGGTCCGGCGAGGGATCACCCATCCGGGAGAAGAAGCTCAAGCCCGGCGGGTAGAGGCCCAACAGCGGATCGGTCGTGTTGATGCTTTTTTTCAGCGCGACGGCCGGGTCTCCCAGCAGGTTGACGGTAAATCCGGCCCAGCGGTTTCCCAACTCGGCGAAAGCGGTAGCGTTGTCGTCCTTGCAGTCGGCGAAAGCCTCGCCGATGGTGGTCTTGCCCTCGGAGAAGAACGCGTCCCAGAACTGCCGGTGGAAGCGGTTGCTGGGTCCGTCCGAGCCGTAGGATCCCAACCCGTAACGGCTGTTCGCGCAGGTGGCGAAGGCGCCGTGCTTGCCCAGCAGAAGATGTTCGGCGATGCAGTCCTGAGTGGAAACCACGCTCCCGGACTCGGAGATCATCTGGTTATCGAAGGACCCGTTGTAGCAACCCTGGGAGTAATGCAAGAACGGCCGGGTGTTGAGCAAGCCGTCTACATTCGTAATGGTCAGGCGCATGTTCCAGTAGGTGGCGCTGTGGCCCAGGTGGTTGACGATGTGGGGGCCGTTGTTCAAAATCGGCAGCAGGTTGGAGGCATCCCAGGAGTTCTGTCCGCCTTCGTCGCGATCGTAGAGCGTTTGGCATTCATAGAAGGGGTAGCTGGAGAAGCCCAGGGTGGTGTAGCCTCCGGCGCTGGTGCCGTCGACGATCCCGTCCATGAAGTCTCCGCCCCAGACCGGGCCTTCGAAGAGCCACTCGCCCAGCATCCAGACTTCCTTGAGCCAGTTGCCGGCCCCGTTTTCGTAGGCCAGGGTCTTGGCCACGAAGTTTTGCACTTCCATGGCACTGTCGGCCGGGGCGCGGCCCACGTACAACTCGGCCAGCAGATCCACTTCACCACCGCCGGGGCCGTCCCACTGTTCTCCGTAGAGCCCGTTGGCATCCTGGTCGTAATTGCCGTCCAGGCAGCTGTAGTACATGTCCGCCGGGAGGAAATCCCGCATGCCCTGGCCGCCGTCGACCCACAGCCCGCGCACCGGCATGAGGTTGTCCCCGCTCTCGCCGCCCACGTCGCCGGCGTCGGCGTCGCCGACCAAAAGAGCGTACTGGGTGCCCCACTCGTCGTGGGCGGCGGTGAGGAACTGGCGGACGCGGGTGGCGTCGTCCTGGCTTCCGTCCGGACGCTGGCCGTCGAAGTTGGCCTGGATCCACTCGATGGTTTCGATCCGGGCGGTCAAGCCGCCGGCGATCCTCGCGTCGCGCAAATTCTCCAGAGAGTTGGGATCGCCCAGGCCCACGAAGGCCTGGGGGGCGATGATTACGTACTGGTAATCTCCGGACGGGAGCCGGCTGGGCCCTCGGGGAATCACGCGGCGGTACGAGCGCACCGGGGTGACCTCGTCGGCCAGGCGCATGATCCGGTCGGTGTCGGCCGGATTCGCCCGGAACCGGGGCGAGATGGGGCCGCCCGGGCTGGTTTCGAGCACCACCGTGACCGCGGTGATCCGGTCCACCAGTCCCGAACGGGGATGGTAGGACAGCGGGTGCAGGATCACCGGGAGCACGGCGTATCCGTGCTTGAACTGGATCGAGCCGGTTTCCATCCACTTTTCCGGGAATGCATCCTCTCGGTCGTAGACCGCCGGATCCGGCGCCGTGGGCCGGGCCAGGTGTATCTTGGAGAGGGGGACCGGGCGCTGGGCGGGCATGATGTGGTAGGTCCCGTCGAGGGGCTCGACCACCAGGGCCTCCAGTCGCACGTCCGTGGCCTTGTGCCCGTACGGCAGTAAGAAGTATAGGGTTTTTTGGGGAAGCAGCGGTTTTCCGGGATTGCCCATGAGTTCCGCGCCGGGAACCTCGAGCACCTCCCCGACGGCGCGGGTGGAGTGAACCGGCGGTTCGAAATTCACCGACAGGAACAACTCCTCTCCGGCGTCTTTTGCGGGAGCCAAAAGGGTGATTGCCAGGCACAAACCGGCCAGCGTTTTTTCAATGCTCATGTGAATTCTCCTAGGAAGGCAAGCCTTCCCCGCGGTAAGGATTTGCGGTACCAATGGGCACGAAAGAAAACCTCCTGGGTCAAGTCGAGTACCCGTGCTTGGTTGCCCGTCAGACGCAAGCAACACCGATGCGCACCCAGGCCACATTATCCATGCAGGGCATCGGTATCAAGCAAAGGGTATCAAGCAAAGGGTATCAAGCAAAGGGCACCTTTCATCGTAGACCGGACTCTTGCTTCTAAAACGGACATTTTTTATTGATGTTCGTGTAGAACCGCTTGTCCCGAAAGCGGGGAAGTGCCGGGGAAGTGCCGGTAAATGGGTGTGTTTCCGGGCCGGTCAATCCTCATCGGCGCTGGAAGGGGGAGCGTCCTGGTAGAAGATGGGTTGCCAACCGCGCATGCCGAAACGGATGTCGCGTTCTACAAACTCCCAGATTATCAGGCGCTTGCCCCGGAGTATTTTCGTATTTCGAGCCAGTTGTTGCCGCACCAGGGTGGAGGCGCCGCCGTCGTTTATGATGGTTGTGATGGGCATCTGCAGCTCGTAGGCCAGGTTGGCGATCACTCCGGCGGACTTGGGGGCGTCGGTCTGAAAGACTCTGGAGAAGCTGTCGCCGAGCAGCAGGACCGGGGATTGGGGGTCGTCTTGGTACAGCTCTCTCGATTTCTTCTCCATCACCTGGTAAGCGTCCACGAGCTCCGGGGAGAAGAGCCGCTCCTGCATGGGGATCTTGGTCATCTTGGGGATGTCGCCGCGGCGCTCGACCATGACTTTAATTCGTTCGTAGCGATCCCGGGGAGGGGGCTCCATCTCGCGGTACCAGAACTCTTTCTTGATCCGTCCGGCAATGGCCTCGGCGGCCAGGATCACGCCGTGGCCGGTCCAGTGGGTATCGGTCCGCATGTACAGCGGCCGGTTCAGCCGGTCGGCCTCGGCCCGGCGGGATAGGAAGACGTCGTGGATGTCGATCACCTCGACGCCGGCGTCACGAAGCTCCTTTGTGAAGCGCCGGGTGTGCGCGTGGACCGGCTGGCCGGGATCGACTAGGGCCGACAGCTTGTCCGGGTAGATGCTGGCCTTGCCGGGAATGGGAACGACAACCACCTGGATGCCCCGCTCTCGCATCTGCTTGGCGAAGTCGCAAATGACCTCGAGGGGATCACCGCCTTCGGGCATCAGGGCCGCGACGTCTTGGTAGTACGGCTGGGTGAAGTACTTCACCCCGGGGTGATAGAAGTACCAGCCTTCCCTGCCCAGAAGCACCTTGTGGCCCAGTCCCCGGCGGACGAAGTAGCGTACCAGTTGGTAGACCGGGCGGATGTTTTCCTCGAAGAAAGAGTACTCTTCCAGGTCCGACTCGAACTGGCGCAGGTGCTCCTCGGTGGGCACTTGGCTGAAGAGCTCCAGGATCTGCGGCGACTCCTCGTCGGCTATGTCCAGGATGGCCTGGGTGATGGGTACCCCGAAGATGATCGCCAGGAAGAAGAAAACCAGAACGAAATGTTTTGCCCACTGCATGGCGGCCTCAGAACTGGAAATACAAGAACGGGTTGTAGGCCTGGGCGAACATCGCCGCGACGGCTATGACGAACAGGCCCAGCGACAACAAAACCTTGCCCCAGGTTATGTTCTGCACGAAATCCCATGCCTGGGTCCCAAGGGCGACGATCAGGCCACAGATGGTCACCATCGCCAGGCTGTTTATCGAAAGCACCTCGCCGCCCAGCAGCGGAGCGGCGGCGGCTGGGGTGGAGAGGCCGAACATGGCTCCCAGGTAGTTGACGGCGATCGACAGGTTGTCGGCCCTGAAGGGAACCCAGGATATCAAGATCAAAACGAAGGTTAGGCCCACCCGAACGGGGTGGGGCATGACCCCGTAGAAACTGGTCTTGCCCAGCAGGCGCTCCGAGGTCAAGAGCAGGCCGTGGAAGGCCCCCCAGACGATGAACTGCCAGTGGGCCCCGTGCCACAGCCCGCCCAGCAACATGACCAGGGCCAGGTTGATGTAGGTGCGCCGCCGCCCCAGGCGGTTTCCGCCCAGGGGGATGTAGAGATAGTCCCGCAAGAAGGTGGAGAGCGAGATGTGCCAGCGCCGCCAGAAGTCGGTGATGCTGTCGGCGTGGTAGGGGTCGTTGAAGTTCTTGATGAACTCGAATCCGAACATGCGCCCCAGGCCCACGGCCATGTCCGAGTAGCCGGAGAAGTCGAAGTAGATCTGAAAGGCGTAGGCGGCCACGCCCACCCAGGCCACCAGCGCCGTGGGGGATTCCGCCCCGAAGGCCGCGTCGGCTATGTTGCCCACCGGGTTGGCCAGGAGGATCTTCTTGGCGAAGCCGATGATGAATAGGGACACGCCCGAGGCGAACCGTTGCATGGTGTGGGTGCGCTCGTATAGCTGTACGGCCACGGTATTGTAGCGGACGATCGGGCCGGCGATAAGCTGCGGGAACAGGGCCACGAAGCAGGAGAAGTCCGAGAGCCGCTTCACCGGCCGGGCGGTGCCGCGGTAGACGTCGATGGTGTAGCTCATGGTCTGGAAGGTATAGAAGGAGATCCCGATGGGCAGAGTGATCTGAAGCATCCCGAAACCCTCGCCGCCGAATACCTGGATCAGCCAGTTGATGTTCGCCTGGGTGAACATGGCGTACTTGAACACGCAGAGGAGCCCCAGGTTGGTGACCATGGAGGCAATCAGGGCCAGCTTGCGCCTCTTGGGCGTGGCCCCCTCGGCGGACATCACCCGGGCGGCGACGTAGTCGACCAGGGTGGAGGTCATCATCAGGGTGACGAACCAGGGCTTCCACCATCCGTAGAAGAAGTAGCTGGCGAAGGTTAAAAACAGATTGCGTAGGCGGTAGGGGAGGGCGTAGTAAGTGAGCAGAACGGTTGGGAGGAAATAGAAAATAAAGATATGCGAGGTGAATACCATCAGGGAGGATACATGCGGGCTACTTCTTGGGATCCACCTTCAGGCACCAGTACCGGGTACTGGTGCGATCGGCCGCGAAGAAGTCGTCGATGACCGCGCCCGGCCAGATCTTCTGGAGATCCGGGTCCAGGGTCATGACGTGCACGTCGCCTTGTTTGAACCGCTTGAGCTTGCCGCCGACGTGCTTATTCATCTGGTCCTTGATCTTCTTCCGCGCCCGCCGGGGCTTGTAATGGGCCACCAGGATGGTCTGGCCGTCAAGTTTTCCGCCGGTGACCTTGTACTTCATTACGTAGGCGTAGTCGTACAGGTCATCGGGCGGGAACTTGCCGGGTATTTCCACCAGCTTGGCGGTCACTTCGACCTGGTTTTGGTCTCCTGCCTGGACCGGAGTCACGACCAACAACAGCGCGGCAAAAGCAAGCAGCATCAGCCTCATGGCGTCCTCCGTGGTTATGTAGGATTAGACCAATCGTATGCAGGGTACATTCTACAGAAAACCGGTGGGTTGTAAAGAGACCGGGGATGGCCCCAATCTCCCACTGGTGCCCCTACGTTTCGACATAACATATTGACTTCCCAAAGGAACTCAATATACGCGGTGCCACTATACTAGTGAGATAATTTACTTGTGGTCCTCTCGT
>JAUXGL010000236.1 GCA_030622135.1 Deltaproteobacteria bacterium | reverse complement strand
CTGCAGGTTGTAGGCCTTGAGCTTGTTCACCAGCCCGATCCCCCGCCCCTCCTGCCGCAGGTAAAGGAGCACCCCCCGCCCCTCGCGTTCGATCATGTCCATGGCACCGGCCAACTGCTTGCCGCAGTCGCAACGCAAGGAACCAAAGATGTCGCCGGTCAGGCACTCGGAGTGCACCCGCACCAGGACGGGCTTGTCCGTATCGACCGCGCCCTTGACCAGCGCCAGGTGGGTGTAGGAATCCACATCGTTCTCGTAGGCAATGGCCGAAAAAACGCCGTGGCGGGTGGGCACCTGGCTCTCCACCACCCGGCGAACCAGGGTCTCGCCGTGCAACCGGTACTCGATCAGATCGGCTATCGAGACGATACATAGCCCGTGGGTGCGGGCGAACACCTCCAGATCGGGCATGCGAGCCATCTCGCCGTCATCGTTCATTATCTCGCAGATGACTCCCGCCGGCTTGAGCCCGGCCAGCCGGGCCAAATCCACCGACCCCTCGGTCTGACCGGTCCGCACCAAGACGCCGCCGGGCCGCGCCCGCAACGGAAACACATGCCCCGGGTACACCAGATCATCCGGACAGACGTCGCCCTTCAGGGCCGTCCGGATGGTGGTGGCCCGATCGAAAGCCGAGATCCCCGTGGTCACACCCTTGCGGGCCTCGACCGACACGGTAAACGCGGTGCCGAACTTGGTCTCGTTGACAAAGTCATCCACCATCATGGGCAACCGCAGCTTTTTGATCCACTCCTCGGTCAGGGCCAGGCAGATCAACCCGCGGCCGTATTTGGCCATGAAATTGACAGCCTCGGGCGTGACCAGTTCACCCGCCAGGCACAAATCTCCCTCGTTCTCGCGGTCGGCGTCGTCGACTAAGATAACCATCTTGCCGGCCTGGATCTCTTCGATGGCCCGCTCGACCCTGGAAATAGCCGCACTGTCTATGCACTTGCCGGTCATCATGGCGACGTTAGCTCAATAGCCTCCCGCATTCAAGGTTTCGCAGGATCCTTGCTCAGAAAACCGTGCTCTAGAAGAAATTGCTCGTCGATGCCCCTGCCGCTGTGCCCCGAGGCGAAATGCCGCACGTACTTGCCCAAAAGATCCGCCTCCAGATTGACCCGGTCGCCGGGCTTCCGCTCCGCGAGGGTGGTCTGGTCCAGCGTGTGGGGAACCAGGGTAACTTGGAAGCGCTGCCCGTTAGGGTCGTTCACCGTCAGACTGACGCCGTCCACCGCCACCGAACCCTTTGAAACCAAATAGGGAACCACAGCGGAAGGAGCCAGCAACACCAGATCCAGGTTGCGCCCGCGAGACGTTTTGGAAATCACCTCCCCCACCCCATCCACGTGCCCGGTCACCAGGTGCCCACCCAGCCGCCCGCTCAGGGTTAAAGCCCGTTCCAGGTGCAGACGGTGGCCAAGCATACAATACTGCAGGGTAGTCGAGGAGAGAGTCTCGTGGCTGAGGTCGACCGTGAACATGCTTTTGGACATATCCGAGACGGTCAGGCAAACGCCGTTGACCGCGACGGAGTCTCCCAGCTTCAATTCATCGGCCGGCAGCCGGCTTTCCACCGAAAGCGCCGGCGAGCCACCTTGATTGTCCAGGGCCCGGACAGTCCCGATGTCCTCGATGATCCCGGTAAACATCACGCCTTCCCGCCCGGCCACCAAACCAGGCCGGAGCAACTCATGTCCTCTCCGCGGCGCCGCCAGCGAACATCCAGGAGGCGCGGCGCCACCGCCACCTTTCCAGGTCCCTGCCAGTCGCCCAGGGGCACCCCCCCAGCGCCCAGTAGACGCGGGGCCAGATGCACTTCCATCCGGTCGACCAAGCGGGAGCGCAGCAGCGAGCCGATTACCGCGGCGCCGCCTTCCACCAACAACTGGTACACGCCCCGCTTGTACAGGTCCCGGCACACCACGCGAAGATCCAAAAGCTCTCCGCGCGCGGGCACCTCGACGATCTCCGCCCCCGCCGAGCGCAACCCGGCGGCTCGCCGGGACGGGGGGCTCTTTTTGCTGTAGATCCAGATCGGCGCGCCCCGCTTCAACCGGAGCAACCGGGACCGCGGAGAGATGCGCAAATCGGAATCCAGAACCACCACGGCGGGATTCCTGCCCGGCACGTGACGAACGTCCAGGGAGGGATTGTCTTTCAAGACGGTTCCGGCACCCACCAGCACGGCGTCGGACCGCGCCCTCAACCGGTGGGCGTGGCGCCGGGAGGCCTCACCGCTGATCCAGCGGGAATCCCCTCCGGAAGCGGCCATGCGACCGTCCAGGCTGGAAGCCACCTTCAATAAAACGAAGGAACGCCGCTCGCGGATGAACACGTTGTAGACCTCGTTTAGAGACCGGCACGCGCCCTCCAGCACTCCCGCGACCACTGGTATTCCGCTACGGCGCAGGACCGCCAGGCCCCGGCCGGATTCGTCCGGATTCGGGTCGCGGGTGCCCACGAACACCTTGCGGATGCCGGCCGACCGGATCAGATCGGTGCAGGGGCCGGTACGGCCGGTGCGGTGGCAGGGCTCCAGGGTCACGTAGAGGCTGGCGCCCCGCGCCCGGCCACCCGCTTGTTCGATGGCCTCCGCCTCGGCATGCGGACGGCCGGCCCGCCGGTGATAGCCGGCGGCCAGGACGCGGCCGCCCTTGACCAGCACCGCCCCCACCATGGGGTTGGGCCAGGTACGTCGCCGCGCCCGCCGGGCCCATTTCAGAGCCAGCGCCATGAAGCGCTCGTCGGCGGTCGCGACGCGACTCACCGACCGCCCCGCGTGGGTTCCTTGCCGGAGTCTTCCTGGATGAGATCCTGCACCTCGGACATGAACTCTTTCAGATCCTTGAAAGATCGGTAGACGCTGGCGAAGCGCACATAGGCCACGTCGTCCAGCTCGCGCAGGTACTCCATCACCCGCCGCCCGATGGCCTCGCCGGGGATCTCCCGATCTCCCTGCTCCTGGATCCCCCGCTCCAGCTCGTCGACGAAGCGCTGGATCTCATCTACGCTCACCGGACGCTTCTCGCAGGCCTTGATGATACCCGATTTCAGTTTATCGCGGTCGAAACGCTCCCGGCGGCCGTCCTTCTTGATCACTAGCGGGATGGAGATCTCCACGCGCTCGTATGTAGTGAAACGCTGGCGGCAATCGGTGCACTCCCGCCGGCGGCGGATCGCGTAACCGTCCTTGCTCAACCGGGAGTCGATCACCCGGTTCTCAAGCCGATCGCAAAACGGACATTTCACGTCAGGTTCTCCCGGCGCGGCGCAACCGCACCAAAACCGTTCGCGGCAAGAGTATCTTCCATCCGGACCAACTCCAGACCCGACTGCTCCACCATGGACGCGGACAGAGGATCGTCGTAATCACCCAGGTACAAAACCCGCTGGATGCCCGAGTTTATGATCATCTTTATGCAGATGGTACAGGGCTTGAAGGTGCAGTACATGATACCACCTTTGATGCTAACACCGTGATACGCCGCCTGAATGATGGCGTTCTGCTCCGCGTGCAGCCCGCGGCACAGTTCGTGCCGCTGTCCCGAGGGTACGTTTCTTTCCTCCCGCAGGCAACCCGTCTCCGAGCAGTGCGGGACCCCCTTGGGCGCCCCGTTGTAGCCGGTGGCCATGACCATCTTGTCCAAGACGATCACCGCGCCTACCCGCCGGCGCAGGCAAGTAGAACGCTTCTCCGCCAACTTGGCGAAATCCATGAAGTAGGTATCCCAGTCCGGCCGCGTGCTCATGCCGATTACCCCGGTTCGATCGCCTGGATTCTCCGGGTGTGGCGCCCACCCTCGAACTCGCCGTCCAGAAACGTCTTCAGGATGTCCTCGGCCTGTCCGGTCCCGATCACCCGCCCGCCCAGGCAGAGAACGTTGGCGTCGTTGTGTGCCCGGGCCATGCGGGCCATGTAGGCCGAAGTGCACAGGGCCGCCCGTACGCCGCGGCGCCGGTTGGCGACCATGGACATGCCGATGCCGGTCCCGCACACCAGGATGCCTACACAGTACTTCCCGGCGGCAACACCCTCGGCCAGCCTGGCACCGAACTCCGGGTAATCCACCGACTCCGAGCCGTTGGTACCCAGGTCCTCGGTCTTCCAACCCCACTTCCGCAACCAGCCCAGGAGGTGGGCCTTGAGCTGGAAGCCTCCGTGATCGGAAGCGACGGCGGCGGGTAGGCTCTTGTCCCAGCTGGCGGGCACGGCTTACTCTCCCACACGCTCTTTTATAAAGGCGACGATGTCCGCCACGGTGACGATCTTGTCCTCGAGCTCTTCCTCGGGCACTTCGTCGAGATCCAGCGAGAAGGCATCCTCGATGTCCATCAGGATGGTGTAGCGATCCAGCGAGGTGGCTCCGAGATCGTCCTTCAGGCTGGCTTCCCGGCGAATGTGCTCGGGGGCGGTGTTCATCACGTTCGAGATGATCTCCTTCACCCGATCTTCTGGTGTCATGATGCCTTCTCCTGACCAATCAATCAGGTTGCCTGGCTAGTCGCCGCGGGTGCGCCGAAACCCAGGATCCGGGTGAAGCAATCGATGGCGCGGCTCAACCCGGCCGCACTCCCACTCGATTCCGCCCCGACCCATGCCCGGGATTTGGGGCCCCTGGCCGGGGGCCAGAAAGGCAACCTCACGATCGGAGCGGTTCACGAAGAAACCTGCACCACCTCCCGACCCTTGTAGTAACCACACTTGGGGCAAACCCGGTGCGGCAACATAGGCTCGGTGCACTGTGAACAGTCGATCACGTTTGGCGCGGTGAGCTTACCGTGGGAACGGCGGGTATTCCGCCTGGCTTTGGATTTTTTCTTTTTGGGTACGGCCATGGCTTCTTCTCGCTTTACTTTCAGTTTTTTGTCAATGTCTTCAACACCACCAGGCGGGAATCCACTTCGTCCCGCCGGCAGTCACAGGCTTTCTGATTCAGATCGATCCCACAAACCGGGCACAAACCCTTGCAATCCGGGGAACACCGCGGATACATGGGCAGAGCCAATATGATCTGCTCGCGCAAGATTTCAGTCAGATCAATCACATCACCTTCGTAAAAGCACTCCTCCAAGTCTTCCCTGGAAAGCTCTACGTCGTCGGGCGACGCCTGGCCCGACTGGGGCCGGGGCTTGAGCGTCAGCGAGAACACCGCCGGCACCTCCAACTCGAAATCCTGCATGCAGGCGGAGCATTCGGTCTGCAACCTCAGGACGCATTCGGCCGACAAGTATACGTCCAGACCCATGCGCTGGGCGTTTATGCGAACCCGGTGCTCACCCACAACCCTGAAGTCCGAGGTAAGCTTTCCCGTCAGCACCTGAGACAGCCAATCCATATCCAGATCGCGCTCGATCTGGCAGCCGTCCTCGCCTATCTGTGTCAACGACAGTCGCACAAAAACTCCCGTTACGCCCAAAGTACCGGGGTAAGTATAAGTGTCATCGGGCTTTTGTCAAGCCGAACTGGCAATGCGGGCAGGGGTGGAACCCTCTAAAGGTTCTCCTTGACGAACTCCTCGATCAGGCGTTGCTCCACCGGATCCAGGTTGACGAACCTCACTCCCGCGCCGAAACCATTCGAGCTTCCCGGAGCGGAAACCACCTCGCCGGTGGTCTCGATGACTCCTTCTTTCCCGGGCAACTCGAACTTCAGCTTCACCTGGGTGCCGATGGGATGAGGAATGGTCCGCTCGAAGAACACCCCACCGGTGGAGAGGTTGCCCGCCTGCTGGAAGTAGAGGTCTTCCCCCTTCTTCTCCTCGACCCACAGGCTAATCGACACCCGGGTGCCGCCGCGCCGATCGGCCTTCCTGCGATCCACAACCTCGTCACTGCCCCGAGAATCCGGCCGATCTTGCCTTCTATCCTTTTTGACCATCCGTTACTCCTACCGTATGTAAAAGTACAAAACGCGCGATACAGGATTCGAACCTGTGGCCTTTGGCTCCGGAGGCCAACGCTCTATCCAACTGAGCTAATCGCGCATAACGGCACGCATAACGACAAAACAATAGCAAATCACCGTTGAGATGCAACAACTTAATACCCCAGTCAATTTCGGCCAGTCCCGACCGACAGTAACTCAATGGCTTACCCGGGCCTTAAGTAACTTGAATTAAAATCTAGCCCCTAGCAAGAGGTCGGGGCAACAACTTAATACCCCAGTCAATTTCGGCCAGTCCCGACCGACAGTAACTCAATGGCTTACCCGGG
>JAUXGL010000053.1 GCA_030622135.1 Deltaproteobacteria bacterium | reverse complement strand
GTCGTCCGCGTCGAAACCGCGGCGCCGGACGCCGATGGTGTTCAACCCGTGGAGGCGCGCGCGGTTTCCGGTGGCTTTGCAAAACGGGGGGACATCCATGACCACCACGCTCCCACCCCCGATGAAGGCGTGCGGGCCCACGCGGACAAACTGGTGAACCGCGCTGCAGCCACCCACGATGGCGTACTCCCCCAGGGTCACGTGGCCGGCGATCTGCGCGCCGTTGGCCACCACCACGTGATCCTCGATCAGGTTGTCATGGGCTATGTGGGCATAGGCCATCAAGAAAACGTCCGAGCCGATGGTGGTGACCCCTTTGCCCCGGGGGGTGCCCCGATGGACGGTGGCGAACTCACGGATCAGGTTGCGATCGCCGATTTGCAACCGGGTGGGCTCGTCCCGGTAATTGATGTCCTGGGGAGGCGTGCCCAACACGGCATGGGAAAAGATGCGATTGTCCGCTCCGATGACCAGATGTCCGTCCAGAATGGCGTGGGCGCCAATCACGGTACGGGCACCCACCCGTACGTGCGGCCCGATCACCGCGCCCGGGCCCACTTCCACCCCTTCGGCCAACTCGGCCCGCTGGTCCACCACGGCCAGGGCATGCACGTCGGTCACGGCCGGCTCCCCTCCCCTCCCAATCGCTTGAGAAGCTTGCGCATCCGGCGCCACAAGAAGGCGTTCTCCAGCCAATGCTTCACTTCGACGGCAGGATATCCGGCCACCCGGGCACCCGGTGGAACGTGCGTGCCCACACCCGACTTGGCGCCTACCTGGGCCCCGGCCCCGATCACCACGTGGTCGGCCACGCCCACCTGCCCCCCCAGGATCGCGCCGTCCTCGATCTTTACGCTCCCCGACAGGCCGACCTGGGCGGCGATGAGAACGTTCTCGCCGATGGACACGTTATGACCCACCTGAACCAGGTTGTCGATCTTGGTGCCCCGGCCAATCCGGGTTTCCCCGAGCGTGGCGCGATCCACCGTGGTATTGGCGCCGATCTCCACGTCGTCTTCGATCGCCACCCGCCCCACCTGGGGTATCTTGACTACGCCCGCTCTTCTGGGAACAAAGCCGAAACCGCACGAACCGATCACCGCGCCCGGCCCCAGGATGACGCGGTTGCCCAGAGTGCAACCGGACGCCACCACCGCGTTGGGGCCGATGCGGCAGTCGTCGCCGACGCCGGCGCCCGATTCGATCACCGCCCCGGTGGCCACGATGGTCCGGGCACCCACGGACGCCCCCGCCTCCACCCGGGCGCCCTCCCGTACGCAGCCGGCCTCCACGGGCTCGGGATGAAAATGCCGAAGCACGCGGGCCAGGGCCAGTCGCGGTTCTTCGACCAACAGGGCCGCGCAGGGAGCCGCCCGATGCAGCCCGGTCGCACGCCGGGGGAGAATCACGCCCGCGGCCCGGGTCTTTTCCAAATCGGGTATGCGGCGCCAGTCGAAGCACAGGGTAAGATCGGACGGACCGGCG
Organism: Deltaproteobacteria bacterium; assembly: GCA_030622135.1. GTDB lineage: Bacteria > Myxococcota > B64-G9 > B64-G9 > B64-G9 > JAUXGL01. The sequence continues at coordinate 24,089 of JAUXGL010000053.1, read as the reverse complement.
TCCTCTAAAGCGGCCACCCCACTTACTCGAGCGTCCGCTCCGATCAACTCGGCACCCAGCAGGGCTCCAATTTCAGCCAGCGAGGTGACAGACAAGGGTCACTTGCTCTTCTTCTTACTGGTTCCTGGATGACGTTTGTCGTATTCCCGGATCACCTGGTTGGTCAGGTTCATCTTGGTGGGTCCATGCAGGAGAATTTCCTGGCGCAGGATGTAATCCAGCCCTTCACGCCGGGCGACGGCCTGGACCACACCCATGACCTTTTCCTCGAACTTCCCCAGGGCCTCGGCCTTCTTCTGGTTGATGGCGGTCTGATACTGCATGAAGAGCTTCTGCAGCTCCCGTTCTTCCTTGGCCAACGCCTGGAGACGCTCCTGGCGAACGTCGTTCTTGAGCATCGACGCCTGCGCCTGGAACTGCTTGGCCTTCTTCTCGAAAGTCTTCATGCGCTGATCCAACTCCTTCTGCTTCTTGGAATGCTCGTTCTTCAGGCGCTGTAGTATGCCCTTGCCCTCATTGGTACTCTCGAACACCTGGGTGATGTTGAGATAGCCGATTTTGCCCCGCTGGGCCGACGCCTCCGCCGAGCACAAGAAGCAAAAGGCAGCCGTCAGAGTGGTACACCAGGTTGTGATTTTCATGTCAAAATTCCTCCATGGTTGGTTTCGACCCAAAATCCAATTTTAAAATTCAACCCGCTTAAAAGAAATTCCCAATGGTGAACTCGAACAGAATGTCTTTGTCCCCCGGACGCCGGGTGAGGGGTATGCCCCATTCGAAGCGCAGCGGACCGATGGGCGAGAACCACCGGAACCCGAAGCCGGTGGACCAGTACAACCCCCAGAAGGTTTCCTTCATGGTCGGGTCTTCCGAATTGAAGTGCTCGGACAGCAATCCCTGCCCTTCCGCGTAAGCATTGCCCGCGTCCAGGAACAACACGCCGCGGATGTTTACCTGGGGAAAGATGGGAAACTCGAGTTCCAGGTTGGCGATGATCTGCTTGTTCCCGCCCACGTTGGCGAATCTCAAGGACGCCCCCGGATCCATCTCGGAGCCGATCTTCACCTGGGGGCCGAGGGAGCGCGGCTCGTAGCCCCGCACCGTGTAAATACCGCCGACGAAAAACTTCTCGAATATCGGAATACCCCGTTCGGAGGTCGAGGTGAGGTACCCCAGGGTCAGGTTGGTCTTGGCCACGACCCCCCAGAAAAGCGGGAAGTACCACCGGGCCACCCCGGTGTAGCGAGTGAAATCGTTTTCGCTGAGGGTGTACTGGCCGGCGTGCTCGATGGATCCCTGCAGCATGTGCCCGTCCGAGGGAAACAAGCGGTTGTCCCGGGTGTCCCAGGTGAGGGTCAGCCGCACGCTGGACGTCCAACCGTCGTTGAACAGGTTGGCGGGCATGGTGTTCCCGCCGTAGCTTCCGCTCGAGGCGTCCACGTTTTCCAGGGTGTAAGTGACCGATAGGCGCCAGTCGTCGATGATCTCGTAGCCCAGGGTCAGATCGCCTCCCATGGACTGGCGAACGAAATAGATGTAGTCGAGCATGGTGTTGTAAAGCCGGAAGCCGAAGTACCAGTTCGAGTCCAAAAAGTACGGCTCGATGAAGTTGAGCGAGAAGAACTGGCGCAGGCTGGATAGCTGGGCCATCAACGCCAGGGTCTGTCCCCGACCGAAAAGGTTCTGTTGGGATACCTGCGCGGTGGCGATGAAGTTCTCCACCGAGGAGAAGCCGGCGCCGATCTGGAACGTCCCGGTGGGCCGCTCCTTCACCTCCACGACGATCACGATGCGGTCGGACGCGCTGCCCCGCTTTTCCGAGATGTCCACCTTCTCGAAGAATCCCAGCATGTTCACCCGGCGGCGGGACACCTCCATCCCGGTCCCGGAGTAGTATTCTCCCTCGTAGATCCGCAACTGGCGCCGGATTACCTTGTCGCGGGTCTTTATGTTGCCCTTGATCTCGATGCGCTCGATGAAAACTTTTTTGCCCTTCTGGATGTTGAAGTTCATGTCGACGATCCGAGCCTCGGTGTCGATATGTGTCTCGGGAACCACCTCCACGTAGGCGTACCCGCGGTTCTTGAACACGTCCTGGACACGGAACATGCTCATGCCCAGCTTTTGGCGATTGAACACCTCCCCGGAGGCGACCAGCAAGAGATCCTCCAGCGCCCGGGTCTTCAAGCGCAAAAGCAGTTCCCGGCGGACCAGTTCACGCAGCCTCTCGCCCTGAGGCCGGGGGGGCTGCTGCTCCTCCCAGACGCCCGCCGCGATCCGATCTAAAACCTCCTTTTCGAGCGCCGTCAGGACTTCGAGCTTCAAGCGCCGGATCTCCGGGTCGCTCATCCTCTGCTGAAGCTCTTGGGCCAGTTCCTTGGAGAACACCAGTCCGATGCCGTTGTCGTCGATTGCCTTCCTGATCTCTTTGAGCAGCTTGCGGTCTACCACCAACAGATCGCCCGAGAATCCCATGTTGCCGAAGCGGTACTTCAGGCCCTCCTCGACCGGGATGGTGATGAACAGGGAGGACCGATCCCGGGAGATCTCGACGATGGGCTCGGATACCTTCACGTTGATGAAGCCGTTGTTGTAGTAATACTCGCTGATGCGAACCATGTCACGCTTGAGGGCTTCTTGCTTGAATGTTCCGGAGTCGGTGAGCCAGGAGAAGAAATCCCCCTCGCGGGTTTCCATGATCCCCTCCAGCTCGTCCTCGGTAATCTTCTCGTTCCCGATGAAGGTGATGCACTTGATCTCCACCTTGGCCCGCTCGTTGATCACGAAAGTGAGCGCCACGCGGTTCTTGGGCAGCTTTTTCAGCTTATGGTCCACCTCGGCCAGGAAGAACCCCTTCTCCAGGTACAACTCCTTGATCTTGTCCGCGTTCTTGCCGATCTTGGCGACGTTTAGAACCGATAGGGGCTGGATATCCACCACCTCCTTGATCTTGTCAAGATCCAGCTCGTCGTAGCCCCGGTAATCAATCCTGGAGATGGAGGGCTTCTCGGTCACCACGAACACCAGCAGCTCGCCTTCGGGCCGCTGCTCGACCTCCGCGCGGATATCGCCGAAATAGCCCAGCGCGAAGATGGCCCGGATGTCCGCCGCCACCTTCTTAGGATCCAACGGCTCACCCACCTGCGACTTGATCGCCAAGCGAATCGCATCCGTCTCCACCCGCTTGTTTCCACGCACCGCAACGCCGTGCAGGTCTCCCGCCCGGGCCGGCGCGGCGAAGCCCACCATGACCATCACGACCGGCAGCAGCATGCGGAGAGCTCTGGCGCCCAAGTGCCCTGTCATCCCGAGGTGCCCCCTTCCTTCCCCAAACCGTCGGGCTCGTTGTAAATCTGTCCGGAACGAATGTATACGGTCCGCCCAAGCAACGCAGCCAGCTTCGTGTTGTGGGTCACTATTATGGTGGTCATATTTAGACTCCGGTTCAGATCGAACAACAGTTGGTGAACGCCCTCGCTGGTCAGGTCATCCAGATTACCGGTAGGCTCGTCCGCGAGCAACAGGCGCGGCCCCAGAACCAGGGCGCGGGCCAACGCCACCCGCTGCTGCTCCCCGCCCGAAAGCTCCACCGGCCGGTGCTCCAGACGATCGGAAAGCCCCACCCGCTCGAGAATGTCTTGGGCCATCCGCGCGGCCTTGTGCCGGTGTATGCGCTGGATCAGGGCCGGCATCATCGTATTTTCCAGCGCGGTGAACTCGGGCAACAAGTGATGAAACTGGAACACGAACCCGATGGTCCGGTTCCTGAACGAGGCCAGCTTATCCGGCAAAAAGGTGCTCACGTCTTCGCCGCCAATGACGACCTTGCCCTGGGTGGGCGTATCCAGCGCGCCCAACAGATGCAGCAAGGTGCTCTTGCCGGCTCCCGACGGGCCCACCACCGCCAGCATCTCCCCCTCCAGGACCTTCAGTTGGGCGCCCCTCAGTACCTGGATGACCTTGCTGCCCAAAAAGAAGGTCTTTTTCAAATCGGTGACTTCAACCATCGTTTCCAAGGTTCTGGCTCCTCAGTCGTAACGCAACCCCTCCGCCGGCCGCAGTCGGGAAGCGCGGCGCGAGGGGTATATGGTGGCGATAAAACTGATGTGAAAGGCAATGCCGGCAATCAGGGCAAACCCCACCGCGTCCATGTTCACCGGCAGGCCCTCGATGTAATACACCTCCGGGTCCAGCTGAAGACCTATGCTCTGCAGCAACTCACACATCCCCCAGCCCATCAACAGACCCAAAATTGTCCCGACCATGCCGATGGTGATCCCCTCGAGCATGAAAATCTTCATCACGCCGTCGCCGGTGGCACCCATGGACTTCAAGATGGCAATCTCCTTGACCTTCTCCCACACCAGCATGATCAGCGTGGAGATGATTCCAAACGCCGAGACCAGCGTCACGATCACCACCAGGATGAACATGCCGATCTTCTCCATCTTCAGCGCGGTAAAGAGGTTCTTGTTCATCTGGTACCAGGTCCGGGTGAAATAGGGATAGCCGTCCAGAGCCGACAAGATATCGGCGCAAATGGGCCCGGCCCGATCCAGGTTGTTGAACTTCAGGCCGATCCCGGTGACGGCATCTCCCATCGAGAAGAAATCCTGGGCGGAAGCCAGGGTGACGTAGATGGACTTGGCGTCGTACTCGTACATTCCCGTGTAAAAGACACCGGCCACCCTAAAAGATCGGGCCATGGGCACGGGACCCGACGGGCCCAACTCCTCGCTGAGCGGGGACACCACGTTCACCCGGTCACCCAGGCTAACTTTCAGTATTTTCTTCAGCTCCTTGCCGATGAAGATGCCCGGGATCGTCTTTTGGGACCTGGGCTTGATGGAAAGCGGCTCCGGCGGCGGCACCTTGCCGCCGAGGCCGTCCGGTAGCCCCGGGATGCCGCCCGGGGCTTTTTTTATAGCCGGCGGCTCGACCATGCTCTCCGCCTTTTCGATCTCCACCGCCCGGGGAAGGGATCGCTTCATCCGTTTGTCCAGATAGGCGTCGATCTTCTCCGGATGCACCAACAGATCCAGATCCCCTTCGTCGATGCTCCGGTCCAGATTGGTCACCGCGCCGGCCGTGTCGGGATCGATCCCCTTTATGAACACTCCGGAAATGTTGTACTCGGAGGAAACCATCACCTCGTTGTAAACGAACGGGCTGGCCGCCACCACACCGGGTATCCGGCGTATCTTCTCCAACACGATGGGATACTCGATGAAGTCGGTGCCGCGCTTCTGGACGATGGCGTGGGCGTTGGTGCCCACGATCTTGGCCTTCAGGTCCGTCTCGAACCCGCTCATCACGCTCAGCACCACCACCATGGCCGCCACGCCCAGAGCCACGCCCGCCACGGAGATGGAGGTGATCACCTTGAAGCGCAGGTAACGCATGCCCACCAGAAACGGATAGTAGAGCCCGCCTCCCCGAACCAGAAACAGCACGAACGCCGCCAGGTACAACGCGGCGAAGTGGGCCTCGAACTTGAGGAGAAACTCGACGCAGTTATCCAGGCCCACCTGATATCCGTCCCGAACCACCAGCCGTCCCACCACGACCAGGCTCGAAAGGAAACCCTCCAGGGACGGGTAATAGTCCACCAGAAAGCCCAGAACCACGCCCACGCACAGGCCCTCCAGGCCCACCAGGAGGTAGGGCCACACGTCCCGGGCGGTGTCCGTGTCCTTGAAAACCTGCTGGAGCAGGTGCTCGCCGCCCAGCAACAACACGAGCGTCAGGGTCATACCGATGCCGGTGGCCAAACCGAAGGACGACCAAGTGCGGCGTTTCTCCAAGATTCCTCCCAGCGAGCGAGTTGTGAGCTATTGCCGTTTTGGCCGGAGCAACGGGAACAGGATGACATCCCGGATGGAAGGAACGTCCGCCAACAGCATCACCAGGCGATCGATCCCGATCCCCTCGCCGCCGGCCGGCGGCATGCCGTACTCGAGCGCGCGGACGTAATCCTCGTCGTAGGGCATGGCCTCCAGGTCACCCTGCGCCTTGGCCTCCATCTGGGCCCGGAAGCGCTCCCGCTGGTCATCGGGATCGTTCAACTCCGAAAAGGCATTGGCCATCTCCCGGCCCGCGATATACAGCTCGAAGCGATCCACCAGGTCCTCGCGCCCGGCCTTCTTCCGAGACAACGGCGATACACCCAAAGGGAAATCCAGGATGAAGGTGGGCTGGACCAGGTTGGGCTCCACTTTTTCATCGAAGAGCGACATCAACACCCGGCCCGGCGGCCAGTCGTCAGCCACCGTCACCTGATGCAAGTCGGCGAGTTTCCGCAAGGCTTGCTCATCCCCGAGAACCTCCGCGGAGACACCCAGCGCCTCGCTCAGCGCCTCGTGGACGGTCAACCGCCGAAACGGCGGGGTCAACTCGATCTCCCGCCCCTGATAGGAAAGCTTACGCGTGCCCTTGACCTCGTCGGCCAGCGAGCAGATCAGCTCCTCGGTTAATTCCATCAGGTCGGTGTAGGTGGCGTAGGCCTGGTAGAACTCAACCATGGTGAACTCGGGGTTGTGCTGGGTGGAAATGCCCTCGTTTCGAAAGCAGCGGTTCAGCTCGTATACGCGCTCCAGCCCTCCGACCAGCAGGCGCTTGAGGAAAAGCTCCGGCGCCACCCGCATGAAAAGCTGCATGTCCAGGGCGTTGTGATGGGTGACAAACGGCCGGGCGGTGGCCCCGCCGGCCAGCGTATGCATCATGGGGGTCTCAACCTCGATGAAACCTCTTTCCTCCAGGTAAGAGCGGATGTGCCGGATGATCTTAGCCCGCAGCACGAACACGCCGGCCACGTCCCGGTTGACGATCAGATCCAGATAGCGCCGCCGGTAACGAAGCTCCACGTCCTTGAGACCGTGCCACTTCTCCGGCAGCGGACGCAGGCTCTTGGTCAAAAGCCGCAACTTTTTCGCGTGAATGGAAAGCTCGCCCGTGCGGGTGCGCATGGGCGAGCCCACGACCCCCACTATGTCGCCCACCTCGACGAACTGCTTAAAGATCTGAAAAACCTCGTCCCCCAACGCATTTTTCTCGACTACCACCTGGATGGCTCCGCCGCGGTCGTGCACCTTGATGAAGGCCACCTTACCGAAGGAGCGCCGGGCCATCACCCGACCGGCGATGCTGTATTCCTCGCCGATTTCTAAAAGATCCTCGGCGCTTTGCTCCCCGTGAGCCGCCTGTATCTGGGCGGTGATGTTTTCCGGATTAAAATCGTTGGGATAGGGATCGACGCCCTGCTCGCGAAGCCCCTTGAGCTTGCGACGCCTCTGCTCCACCTGTTCTTCCGGGCCGTCTTGCATAACCTCTCGTTTCAAAAAGACTTTTACACGCCAAAAGCTGCGGTACCATAGCCCATAACCAGGCAACGGTCAAGTAAAATTGGGGGTTATCAGCCCACCGGCCACACCGGGATCAACCCGGTTTGTAGGTCAACAGCCCTGATGATTGGATCATTCCTACAAAGTGTCCGTGCGAATGAACCTTGATTTACTTCTTCCCATCGAGTCCCAGCAACAAGACGCTTGCCGCGGCCAGGGCCAGCACCGCTCCCGTTCCCAGCGCCACCAGGGGGCCGCAGGCTTTCCACAAAAACCCGGTGAGCACGCTGGCGGGCAGGGCCGCGGCGCCCACGGCCAGGTGGTAGATGCCGTACCCGCGCCCGCGACGCTCGGGACCGACGACGTCCGCAACCAGGGCCTTCTCGGGTCCTTCGGTGAGCCCATATGAGAGACCATAGAAAAAAAGCACTGCAATAAGCTGCCAGAGGGAGGTTGCCAGGGCGAAGCCCAGGTAGCAGAAGGCATACAGCACCCAGCCCATGCAGATGGTCCACTTACGGCCGATCCGGTCCGAGAGCGCTCCCCCGTGGGTAGAGCTGACCACCTTGGCGAAATGCAACACCATCCATACCACCGGCGCGAACATCACCGGCAGGCCCAGCTCGTGGGCCCGCAACACCAGAAAGACGTCCGAGGAGTTGCCCAGGGTGAAAAACACGCTGGCGACGATGAAAACCGAAAATCGCTTACGATCCCGGTCGTCGGTTTCGCATTCTGGCGGGTCTGTCCGGCAGTCAGGCGGTTTTGGTTCCTTTACCAGAAACGCGATCGACAGGACGGCGAACGCGCCGGGGACGGCCGAGAGCAGAAACACCATGGGAAGCGTAAGATCCAAAACACCCAGCAACACCAGGGCCACCACCGGGCCGATCAGGGCGCCTGAGTGATCCATGGCCCGGTGGAAACCGAAGGCCCGGCCGCGCTGGTTTACGTCCGCGGCCTGAGCCAGCAGGGCGTCGCGGGGGGCGGTGCGCATGCCCTTGCCCACCCGGTCGACGAAACGGATGGCCACCAGGTGCCAGCCCACGCCGGCCACGGCCATCAGGGGACGAACCAGGTTCGCCAGGGTGTAGCCGAAGACGGCCAGGGGCTTGCGGCGGGCGAGCCTATCGGACCACCAGCCGGCGAAGTACTTCAACAACGAGGCGGTGCTCTCGGCAATGCCCTCCATGACGCCCAGGATCTGCGGGCCCAGCCCCAGGAAGGTTGTGACGAAGGCCGGCAACAACGGCACCACCATCTCGCTGGCGAAGTCGTTGAAAAAACTCACCAGGCCCAGGCGCCTGACCTGCGCGGGAAGCGGCCTTCTCATCGCTGCTTCTCCAACTTGGATTCGCGGCCGAGCACCACCTCCCGGTGAAGCTCGGCAACAACCCCACGCACGTACGCGAGGACTTCCGCCCCCTTGTCGGTGAGCCGGTAGTACTTGCGCACCTTGCCGGACACAGTCTCCTCGTATGAATACAGCCACCCGTTCTTTTCCATGCGCTTGAAGATGGGGTAAATAGTGCCGGGACTCACCTTGTAACCGTGTTCAGATAGTTCCTCGATCATCCACAGCCCATACACGGGGCCCCTGGCCGCATGGTGCAGGATGTGGATCTTCCAGAAACTCAACAGGATTTCACGTATCAGCGGTTTCATATCGGGTACCGATAACGGTAACCGTAATCGGTTGAATGCAAACTGTCAACGTTTTTCTACTCGGGAAAATCTAAGCAGAATCCGATCCCGCGCCTTCCTGAATCAGGTAGGCCTCGATGAAGCCGTTCAGATCGCCGTCGAGGACCTTGTCGACGTTGCCGGTCTCGTGGTTGGTGCGGTGGTCTTTGACCATGCGGTAGGGTTGCAGGACGTAGGAGCGGATCTGGGAGCCCCAGGCAATCTCCTTCTTCTGGCCGTGCAGGGCGTCTTCTTCCTGCTTGCGCTTCTCCGTCTCCAGATCGTAGAGCCGGCTCTTTAGGATCTTCATGGCCGTGGCCTTGTTGCGGTGTTGGCTGCGCTCGTTCTGGCAGGCGACCACGATGTTGGTGGGCCGGTGGGTAATGCGAACCGCCGAGTCGGTCTTGTTGACGTGCTGTCCACCGGCACCGGAAGCCCGGTAGGTGTCGATGCGCAGATCCTCGTCGCGCACCTCGATCTCGATGTCCTCCTCCACCTCCGGATAGACGAAGACGCTGACGAAGGAGGTGTGCCGGCGCTTGGCGGCGTCGAAGGGAGAGATGCGCACCAGCCGGTGGATGCCCACCTCGGCCCGCATGTAACCGTAGGCAGCCTTCCCCTCCACCGAGAAGGTGACCGACTTGACCCCGGCCTCGTCGCCCGCCAGGTGGTCGGTGATGCTGGCCTTCCAACCGCGCGTCTCGCTGTAACGCAGGTACATGCGCAGAAGCATGTCCGCCCAGTCACACGATTCGGTGCCGCCGGCTCCGGCATTGATGCTCACGAAGGCGTTGCGCCGATCGTTGGGACCAGACAGCATGCGGGCCAGCTCCATGGCTCGCACGCTCTCTTCGATCTCGGCGGTCTCCGCCTCGAGCTCCCCCTCCATCTGCTCGTCCCCCTCGGCCTCGGCCAGATCGATAAGCTCCCGAGTGTCCTGGATCTTCTTTTCGGTCTTGGCGTAGAAATCCACGGTTTCTTGTAGATCGGCCCGCTCCTTCTGAGCCGCCGCCGCCGCCTTGGGCTTGTCCCAAAAGCCGGGCTTCTCCATATCGGCGTCGATGGCCACGACCCGTTTTCGCTTCGCCTCGACGTCAAAGAGGCCCCCTTAGCGCACCGAACCTCTTTTTCAGGTCCTCCAAACGCTCTTTGATCTCCCTAAACATGTGTCTCTCCTAATTGTAACTGGCCCGAGAGCTACCATCTTTCTTTGTTATTGACAAGCCGGTTATGCCGATATTCAATTGCGGCAACGAGAAAACGTAGGAGGAACATAAAATGCACAGAAGCACGTTTGGATTGCTTGCGGGTGTTCTGGTTCTTTCCCTTTGCGCTTCCGGCTGCGGCCTGATCATGGATACGGCCATCGATTCGGCCGGCGAAGAAGTCGGCGAGTCTATCGGGCAGCAAATCGCCGCGGAAATAACCGGGCCCTTGTACCGGGTCTACGCCTGGCCCCTCATGGCGGCCTACTTCTGGGCGGGCGGCTACTGGCTGGCCTGGCACCCCTATCAGCCCGGCGAATGGACCAAGTGGAAGCACGAGGTCGAGGAAGCCGAATCCGAGGAGGGCGCCCCCAAACAGCCCCTCTTCGTGGAGAAGGCCTTTATCAAAAGAAACGACGACGGCAGCGAGTGGTGGCGCATCAAGGCCTTCCAGCAAAACCCGGAGGACACGGTCGTCTTCGAGGCGCTCTTCGCCGCCGACCGCACCCACGTCGTGCGCATGCTGGGCAAGATCGGAACCAACCCGGTCGAAAATATCACCTTCAAAGAGGGTGAAAACACTTTCCCGGCTCCCAACGCATTCGAGGAGAGCGTCTTGGCGAAACATTCGGTCGGAACCGTCGAGATGGCCTCGGGCACCGTGACCTGGAGCACCAACCACGTCCGCTTCAAGGCCCACGACGCCTCCGGCCAGGCGGACTTCTTCTTCTCGGACCAGGTCCCCGGCGGCCTGGTCAAGTACCAGTTCTCCAACAACCAGGGAAACAGCTACAAAATCCTGCTAGACGGCCACGGCGCCGGCGCCACCTCGGAGCTGGGAGCGCACTGACGCGGTGACAGTACCTTGTCCCCGTTCAGGCCCCTCGGTGTCCTCGCCCTGACCAGAACGACCACCCCAGCAACCCCGCGGATAAAAGCAAACACAGCCAGGCGAAGAGATCCCCCAGCATCACGTATACAGTGCGGCCGTCAAGTAGAGCCACGCCACGGGTTAACTGGGCGGGCGGGACCAACTCGTCCGGCTGCGCGCGGTCGCGGCTGGTGGTAACCAGGCCCACCGGGATGCGCCCCAGCTCGCGCCCGACCGGGTCGAAGACGGCGGAGACGCCCGTGTTGGCCGCGCGCAGCAGGTAGCGGCCGGTCTCGATGGCACGCATGCGGGCGATGGCCAGGTGCTGGTAGGGCGCCGAGCTGAATCCGTACCAAGAATCGTTGGTGATGTTGACCAGGAGCTGGGCTCCCCGGTCCACGGTCTCGCGGGCGATCTCCGGAAAGATGGCCTCGTAGCAGATCAGCAGGCCCAACCGGCCGGCCGAGGAATCCAGGGGATTATGATCCGGCCCGGAGGAAAAGAAGGCCACCCCCGCGGGCACGAACCATTGGTAGGGGAGCATCGACTCCAGGGGCACATACTCGCCGAAGGGCACCAGGTGACGCTTGTCGTAGCGCCCCCGAATGCGAAGATCCGGACCGGTCAGAAAAGCGCTGTTGGTCAGAACCGTCTTCTGGTCCCGCATGCTCCGGGTAACTCCGCCGACGATCAGCTCGGTTCTTTCCGGCAATTTCGTATGGGCACCGAGGCGCTCGAAGGTCTCCGTATTGGGATGGACCGATCCCGGCAGGGTGCCCTCGGGCCATACCGCCAACGCGGCCCCCTCGGCCGCAGCCGCCCGACTCACCTCCAGCATGCGACCGAACACGAACGCCTGCCCGGCCCATCCACGCAGATCGACCTTCTCGTCCAGGTTCCCCTGCACCACCGCCGCCCGGATCCTCTCGGCATCCGCGGGCGCCGGCGCGCCCGCCAGGCGCACGGCCGAGTAAATGCAGGCAAGGCCCAGCAACGCGGCCCAGGCGATCAGGCCGCTACGCGGCAGCGGCGCCTTTTGGCGCCACCAGGCCCACAGGGCCTCCAGCACCGTGTTGGAGCAAACCACCACGAAGGCCACCAGGTACACCCCGCCCAAGCTGGCCAGCTGGGCCAGCCAGAGTGTGCGCGCCTGGGTGTGACCCAGGCTCGCCCAGGGAAATCCGGTCAACACGTAGTTGCGTAAGAACTCCAGCGCCACCCAGATACACGGCAGCGAGACCCAGAGCGCCAACCCCGCCCGATCCCGTATTCGAACCGCGGCCCAAAATGCCACGCCCCAGAAAAGCGACAGGAACCCCACCAGCAGGAACAAGACCGGGAAGGACAAGTACCTGGGCATGTGACCAAACGTCGTCATGGCCACGTCCAGCCAATAGAGAGACAAAAGAAAGTAACTCGCGCCCGATAGAACCCCCAGACCGAAGGCCCGGCGCGGCGACGCCTCCCTCAGCCGATGCAGAAACGGAACCAGGCCCAAGAGGGCCAAAGGCTCCAAGCATCCACCCGGCAAGATCTCGCTACGTGAAATAAACGGAATGACGATCGGCAGCGTAGCGGCCATGAGCAGGCCGCAACCCGCCGCAATACCAAGATCTACCGAAATCGGTTTCTTGATCATTGCTTGCCGGTGAGCAAAGCCACCAGTCTCTTCTGCTCGCGGCGCATGGCCGCGGCCGTTCGGCGGTCGGTGCGCTCGTGCTCGTGGCCCAGGAGGTGCAGGGTGCCGTGGACCAACAAGACGATCAGCTCGTGCATGTGGGTGTGCTTACACTCCCGGGCCTGGCGCTTGGCGGTGGGCAGCGAGATGACCACGTCTCCCAGCAACTCCGGGTGCGGCGGTGTGTGCCGTCCTGGCATCTCACCGGGCAGATCCCCGCGCTCGCCTTCCATTTGGGAAAACGCCAGCACGTCGGTGGTCCGGTCGCGGTTGCGAAAGCCGCGGTTAAGCTCGGTCATCTCTTCATCGTCGGTCAGCAGAATGGACAGTTCTTTATCTTCGCAAGAGAGCAGCTTCAAGAGACGCTCGGCCCGGCGCCGCAACTTGCGGCTATCCACGGCCGGCAGGCCCCTGCGCTTTTTTAGATGGACAACCAAGGTTTACATCCCCAAGCGCTTGAGGTCCTCTTCGCGCTTCCGTTCCTCTTCCTTTTTTTTGTCGGCTTCCTTCTTGACCGCGGCCATCTTGGAATCGGTGGTCTTGGCCGGCCGCTCGCCGGCCTCCTTGGTGGCCGACTCGGGGTAGTCCGGGCGATGGTGGTAGATGCCCGACAAGACCCGGTTGAAGGCCCGGGCAATCCGATGCAGGTTCTTCAGCGTAAGATCGCAGTCGTCCAGTTGCCCGTCGACAAAGATGCGATTGATGATGTTCTGCACCAGGCCCTGCAGCCGGGCGGGCGAGGGATCCTGGATGCTCTTGGCGGCCGCCTCCACGCTGTCGGCCAACAGCACCAGGGCCACCTCCCGGGTGGCCGGTTTGGGGCCCGGGTAGCGAAACTCCTCTTCCTTGACCGCGTCCTCCGGGTCTTCTTTATCCTTGGCCTTCTGGTAGAAGAATTTGATCAGCGAAGTCCCGTGGTGCTGGAGAATGGCGTCCACGATGGGCTGGCCCAGCTTGGAGGCCCGGGCAAGCTCGGCACCGTCCTTGACGTGCTTCTTGATGACGGTGGCGGAGAGAGAGGGCTTCAATTTATCGTGGGGATTGAAGGCGTCCCGCAGGTTCTCCGAGAAATAAGTGGGGCTCTTCACCTTGCCGATGTCGTGATAGTAGGCCATCACCCGGGCCAACAATGGGTTGCAATGGATGGACTCGGCGGCCGCCTCCACCAGCGACCCCACGATGATGCTGTGGTGGTAGCTGCCCGGCGCCTGGACGATCAAGTCCTTCAGCAAGGGATGATTCAGGTTGGCGAGCTCCAGCAGCTTGATGTCGGTGGTGTAACCGAAGACCATCTCGATCACCGGCGCGCTGGCGGTAACGATCATGGCCGCCAGGATACCGCCGGAGAACGCAAAGATGGCGTTGAAGATCGTCTCGAAAGACCAGAAGGCGCCCCCGAACAGGGACATTCCCACCGCCAGCGCCATGTTACATAAGCCCGTGATCGCTCCGGCCTTCAGGAGCGACAATCGTTGATTGGCGCTGGCCACCGCCCAGGCGGCCACCAGCGAGCTTACCAGGCAGAAGATGGCATACCCGATGCTGTTTTCCATCAACATGCCCACCAGCAGACTGCCCACGGCGGCAAAGACCAGGGACATCTCGCTGTTGAGAACGAAGCGAATCAGCATGGCGCCGGCCGCGAAGGGGATGGCGTAGTAGTAGGATTCCAGGGGAAAAACCCTGAACCGCTCCCACACCGCCCCGAAAATCCAGAACCAGATCTTGGTGGTGACCAAGAAAACTAAGAGCACCAGTCCCAGCAACAACAAGTCTTTGGGGGCCGCGCGGAATGCCCGGATGTTCCTGGCCGAGAAACGCGTTACGATCACCAGCATCAGAATCACCAAAAGGATGGTGCCCAGGGCCATCTCCAGGGCGTTGGTCACCTCGGTGAGCTTATTCATCTCCTGGAAAATGAGCACATGCTTCCGCTCGATCAGGTCGCCGTCCCGGATGATCTTGGCGCCCTTCTTGATGCGAATCTCCAGCGGCTGGATCTCCTCGCGGGCCTCCTGCTTGCGCCGCTCGGTCTCCGTCCGGTTGAAGGACAAGTTGGAAGCTACCAGGTTCTTGGCCAATCTTACCTGCGTAGCCCGGAGCGACAAGGGCACCTCGACCAGTTCCCGAGCGGCGGTCGACTCCACCCGTTCCAGCGCATCCTCGAGATCGAGGATTTTCTCGAAACTCAGCACCTCGCGTTCGCGGTATGGAATTCCCTCCCGGAGAGATCGCACGGTGATGCCGCGTCTCCTTTCCGCGGCCATCAACTCGCGGTTCGGCACGATCATTTGCTGCATGACCTTCTCAACCAGGCCGGTCACCGCCAACAGGACGGCCGTGGAGAAGCGGTTTTCCCTGAGGCGCTTGAAATCCTCCTCCCCCACCACCACCTGAAGGGTCCGGATGAAACGGTCCTTGCGCGCGTTTAACCTGGCATCGAGAGATTCATTCAGCAAAACCAGGTCGGCTTCCCGGATCGTCGCGGTCCCCTTCGCGCCCTGGCGGCGCTTGAGCGGCTTCTTCCTTGAACCCGACGCGTCCGAATCCTCTTTGTTTAGCGGCTGCTTACGCACGGATTCGTACGAATCGATGACCTGGGTCATCTCGGCAAAGACCTCTTTCAGTCTACGGGTGTGCTCCCGACCCAGTCGCTCTTCGAAATCATAGACCGAGCGCATCGCCCGCTCGGCCTCGTGCCGCTTGCGTTCGGTGGATTCCACGTCCGGCACCGTGAAACTGATGGGAGCCCGGATGTCGGCGTTGGCCACCTTCCCCACGTCTTCGTCTCTGAGCGGCAGCGTGGGACCGGTCGCGGCCGGATTGGTCAGCAAGGCGGTGGTCAAGCCGAGGACGATCACCAGCAGCACCAGGCCGGCGGGAAACATGAAACGCTTCCACTCGCGGAGCCCCAGGGCCCGCTCCTTGACCACTTCTTTCAGCGGCACCCGGGAGCGCTCCTTGCTGTTGCGGCTATTGGCCATCATTTCCCTCCGGCGTAACCCGACTCTCCCTACGAGGACGAGCCACCTTGTCGTATGCCCGGATCACGTCCTGCACCAACGGATGCCTAACAACATCCTGCTCGGTGAAACGACAAAACGCAATCCCCTCGATCCCGGCCAGGATTGTCGCCGCCTCGATCAGACCGGACGCCCGGTCCTCGGGCAGATCTACCTGGGTAATATCACCGGTGATCACCGCCTTGGAATCATAGCCCAGACGGGTCAGAAACATCTTCATCTGGTCGGAAGTGGTATTCTGCGCCTCGTCCAGAATGATGAAGCTGTCGTTCAGGGTACGCCCGCGCATGAATGCCAGCGGCGCCACCTCGATGGTCCCGCGCTGCATCATGCGGGCAGCCTGTTCATGGTCCATCATATCGTGCAGGGCGTCATAAAGGGGACGCAAGTACGGATTGACCTTATCGGCCAGATCTCCTGGGAGAAAGCCAAGTCTCTCACCCGCCTCCACCGCCGGCCGGGTGATGACGATGCGCTGCACCTCCTGCTTTTTTAAAGATCCCACGGCCATGGCCATGGCCAGGTAGGTCTTGCCGGTACCGGCCGGCCCGATCCCGAAGACGATGTCGTGGCTGCGGATGGCGTCAATGTAGCGTTTCTGTCCGATCCCCTGAGGAGTAATAATCCGTTTCCGGTTGGAGACGTAAATGGTGTCCAGAAAGATGTCGCCCAGTGATACCGATCCATCCTGGGCCACCACCTTCAGCGCCTGTTCGACATCGGAACGGTAGAGCGGCCGTCCCGCGCGGATCAATCCATAAAGCTCCTCCAAAAACCTGCGCACGACCGTGACCTGTTCCCAGTCGCCATCCAGGGTCATCTCGGTGCCACGCACCGAGATGGACACGCCGGTGGACTGCTCGATCAGCTGCAGGTTTTCGTTCCCCGGTCCGAAAAGAATCCGGGCAACCCCAACGTCATCCAGCGCCAACCGGCGGTCGGAAGCCGGGACTTCGTCTTTTTTCATGGTAGGCGGCATGCAAGCTCACTCGAACGGTCTGAGCAGCATGTAACCGCTGTCTCGGCGTTGATAGACCCGCTGGTTTTGCCAGGGAAACCGAAGCTCTTTTTCGTTCACCAGACCCTGCCGGACCAGTTCGACCAACTCGTTTGGGTAACGACCCCTCTCCAGAAAATATACATCCAGCGCGGCGCGCAAGCGCCTCTGCTGGCATTTACCCACCAGCTCCTTGGCGGCCGGACTCTTGAACATGCGGATTCCCGTCTCCCCCGAGAATGAAAACAGATCCACATGCACGGTGCGATACAGGATAAACAGCAGGCCGACGATAAAGATGTACATTCCCGTCTGGAGGAGTATCCGGCCGAAAGGAATGCGGCGAATTCTGGCCCCGGGTTTCACCGCTGCCTTGACGAGCTCCCGCTTGGTGGTGTCGACCTTGACGTATCCACGCTGGAGGAGGTTGAGCAACGCCTTGCAGGTTTCGAACTCGCCCAACCGGGACAGGTCGATCAGCTTCTGGACGGTCCAGTCCACTTCGATTGTCTTATAGACCTTGATCTCGTTGCGTCCGAGATCCTTGGATCCCGACTTGGCTCCCTCGTCGGAAAACATGCCATCCAGGGCGCCGTCTATTTCATCCTCGACGCTCTTGGGTGCAACCACCGCGGGAATGTCCTTGATCTTCCTAAAGCTCATTTCGTAGGAGACGATCTTCTTCCGGATCATCGGCCACTCGTCCACCATCCTAAAGCCCTCCATCAGGATGTTCTCGCTCCGGATGGGCTCGACGGTCTCCTTGTCGTAGGTCACCTCCTCGGCCTCAAACGCATACGTGCCGGTTTCCCAGTTGAAGAGCTTGTAGATCGTCTCGGTGGTTTGCAGGTGAGTGAACTGCTTGAGTGCTTCCTTCTGCAGAAACCCGCGCTCGATCAGTATGTGACCCAGGCGCTTGAGCGTGCGTTTCTGAGTCTCCAGCGCCTGCTCCAGCTGGGCTTCGTCGATTGCCTCCGCGCGAACCAGCATGGCGCCCAGCAGGTCGCGCTTCTTCCGGGTGGTGGATTCGGCCCGGACGACGTCGCCGTTGGCGAAGGATATCCGCACTTCCTGGCTCTTCGAGTGCAGATGCAAGACTCCGGTCTTGGATTGATGGCTGATCAGCTGAAAGATGTCCGCGATACCGAAGTCCTTCAATGTGCCTTGAAGCGCCATGGATTCACGTCTCGGATCTGAATACGTTCAAGATCGCCCAGGCATAAAAACCCAGGCCCAGTACAATCAAGGGTACCAGCTTCAGCCAGTCGATCCCCACGCCCAGGGCCATGGCGTCCCGCATCACGCCGTGCCCCAACAACACCTGGACAATGACACAACAGAAAACCATCAGAAACAACATGCCCCGCAACGGACGGGAGTGGATGAGCTGCCCCACTCCCGGCAACAAGAAGGTGATCCCGCGCGCGATGTTCTCCTTGCGCCGCCGGTACTGGCGGACCTGGATTTCCTTCGAGATCCGCGATTTGGCGTCAATGCCCTGCTCCCTTTGAACGAAGGCGTGGAAACACTGGGCGCAAACCGTGTCGTCCCTGAGCTCGATCGAGCAGCGACGGCATGCCGGGCGACCGCAACGAACACAGCCGGAGGAGAAATACACCTTCTTCCGCATAAGCAGGATCAGGCCGAAGAAAACCACCACGCCGGCTCCCACGAAGGGAAATGTGTCGGAGGAACCCGTCCCGCCCCAGGCCAGCCAGAGATTCCGCGCGGCCCGCGTAAACATCTCTCCATCGCGCCGGTGGTTCTGGCCGGCTACCCATTTTATGGGAATTGCGAGATCCGCCACCACGTCGTTGGCCCGACGACTCTCGGCCCGTTTGTTCACCTTTCCGATGCCCTCCGGATCCAGTCGCAGAGCCTGGGTGCGGTAGTGCTTGCCCTTGTTGAGATCCAGGGAGCGGTAGTACGCCTTGCTGAGATTGTAGTAGGGTACCGCCAGATCCGGGCGGGCCTGGATGGCCCGATCGTAAAATCCGATCGCACCCTTGAGATCGCCACCCAAGAACCGGACGTTGCCCCTGTTGTTCAGAAGAACCGCCGAGTTTGACCGGATCTGCAAAGCCCGGTCCAGTAATGCAGCCGCCAGATCCAGGTTGCCGGTTCGCTTGTACAGGCCCCCCAGAGTAGCCAAAATCACGTGGTTTCCCGGTTCCTTCCTCAGACGGGATTTGAGGCGGCTGATGCTCCTCGAGTCGGCCGGACCCTGGGCAACCGCTAAAAGGTCCGCGGTCACGGAATCGGGTACGATCATCCCGGACACCACCCACTTCAACGCAAAGGGAGAAAGGGCAAAGAATAGAACGACGAGGAAGGTTACCAGCCGCTCCCGCCGCTCCTGGTAAATCCACGCGATAAGCGCCCAAAAGAATAGGACGGAAAGCAGACCCAGGCGAAAGAGGATCGGGATAAGCAAAACCAGAACCCCCAAAAAACCCGTCTGCAAACGGGCAACGCCACGCGGGAAAAGATGGTGGAAATCGTGAAGGTACAATCTCACGCAACGCAGAAATTGAACCACGATGAAGATGACCGCCGCCAACCCCAAACCCAGCAACAGGCCGGTAACCAGGTTCACCAGAAACCGGTCGGCCGCCATGGGGTTGCGGTAAGAAGCTTTTGCGGCATCCACGAGTCCACCCAACACCCGGCCGATCTTGAGAGTGCTCTTTGAAAACCAGAACGAAGTCCGGGCCAGGTGAGCTCCGGCGAAATCCGGCGCCATTTCAACCGCCGCGTCCAGCAAGTGCTCCGCCTTGTTCTGGTCCTCCGCCTGCCGGGCCCGATCGGCTTCCCGAATGAGCACATTGGCATGCAAGAACATGTTGCGGATATACAGCTCATCCTTGAGATCTAAAAACCGCTTCAGGTCCGCCCGGGCCAGACCAAAGTCACGCTGATCCAGGTGAATGCGTCGCTGCTCCCATATGGCGGCCAGATCGGCCAGGGTCCCCGATACCGGCAAAACCTTCTCCGGCCCCATCGCCATCGACACCAGTTCCTCTTTGGTTTTCTCTTCTTTTTTCTCTTCTGCCTTCTCTGCTTTCTCCTCTGCTTTCTCCTTTTCTGGCCGGGCGGGAGACTTGACCGGCTGGGCGGCTTCCTTCTGCTGCTCTTTTACCAAAACCCGGTCGGGCTCCCCGGTCTTCCCCATCAGGGACTCGCCCTTCTCGATCCGCTCCTCGTCCCCCCAGGTATCCCTCTCCGCCTCGGCTCCCCATCCCCCGACGTCGCCGCCGGACTCCTCCTTGCCTTCCTCGTCCGTAATCTCTTCGACGTCCTCTTCCTCTTTCTTGGGTTTTTTCTCGGGTTTGGGCTTGGCTTTATCCGGCTCGGTCCAGAGATCCTCCTCGGACTTCACCTGCTTGGGCCGGTCTTGCTTTTCTTCGTCATCGACATCGTCGATGTCCTCTATATCCTCCGCATCCTCCTCCACATCCACCTCGAACGCCTGGGCCAGCAGGCGCTCCGATCCGCCGGAGGGCTGGGGAAAACCCATGAGGAACAGAATCAGGAACACGGTCGACACGGTGTTTAGGATATACCAACAGAAAGCTGTTAGCAATTAGCCTTTAGTTTTTCTGAGAAGCGCACCTACAGCTAATAGCTAACAGCCAAAAACCCGCCCTCGAAGAGGGCGGGTTTTATATGCCCAGGGCGGGACTCGAACCCGCAAGGGTCACCCCATACGCCCCTCAAACGTACGTGTATACCAATTCCACCACCTGGGCATGACCTCCAGACGACTCCGGGAAGGTTGTTACCTAGCACAAGCAAGTGCGGCAGGCAACACAAAAAAAGGCCGTATCCAGAGGGATACGGCCCTTGATCGGGTGGCGCCGAGCCGTTTTTCGGCGAGGCGCTAGTACCTGTATCGCACGGCCAGGGCCGCCCGAAAGCCCGTCCGATGTCCGTAGAACTGGCCGTACTGGGTGGGCGAACCTTCGGGCAAAGCACGGCTTTCCAACATCGTCTTGTTCCTCAGGTGCAACACGTTGACAATGTCGGCAATCAGGTCTATCTGATGATCCGTCAGTTCCTTCAGATCCCACACCAATTTCAGATTTAACGTGAAGATGTCAGGGTATCTGTTCCAGTACTCGTCGTCCGGGTGGTCCGGGTCGTAGCCTCGCTTGCTTTCAAAGTTCATATAGTGGCCGAAGAAGTTGTTCATGAAAAGCTTCGAGTACGGAGCCCCCGTTGCCCAGGAGGCGTAGAAGCCCAACTCAAAGCCATAAAGCAGGTGGTAAGACCCCATTGCCTTTATGACGTGGCGCCGATCATAGCCCAGCCAGCTCCAGTAGTACTTGTCCTGCCGCGGGTCATCCAGGTAGGAGGTGACGAAACCGTCCGGGGCGCCCTCGGACCTGGAGTAAGTGTAGGAGGCATTCAGATGCCAGTTGTCGCTGAAGGCCTTGTTGGCGATCAGCTCCACGCCCCAGTATCGCCTCCAGGCCTCACGCGGGGTTCCCAGATTCCAGACGTACTCGTTGGTTCCGTTCTTGTAGCCAATGACGCCATCACCCGTCTGGTTCCAGATCAAATTGGCCTCATCATCCTCGTAAATGTACTTCATCTCGCGATACAGGACTTGTAACTGCAGCGAGAAGTCGGTGAACAACTCGCGCTCCACCCCGATGCTGATCTCGTCGTTGTGCGGCGCGGTGAGGTTGTCCTTCACCACCCTCCCCTCTTCACCACCCGATTCATACTGGAAATCGTCGTACTGGCCCGTGACCGGGTTGTAGCTCAGCGTTTCGGTCTCCAGGGACTTGCCCACGAACTTGCCCAGATACAGAAAGCCGGAGTCCACGTAACGGTTGTAACCCACTCGGACGACGGTCTTGCCGTCTCCGGTTGCGTCCCAGACCAGGTTGATGCGCGGACTGGTGGTCAGGAAGCCAACGATCTGCTTGCCCTCGTAGTTCAGCATCTGGCTCCAGTCGATGCGCACACCGGGCTTGAGGATCAACGTCTTGGTGATCTTCCAGGAATCCTGTAAAAACACGCCCAGTATATCCCCGGAGGTGGTGATGTCGAGAGGCAACAGCTTGCCTTCCTCGTTCGCCTTTAGCCTGGTGATCCTATAAGGCCTGCCATCCTTGTCCGTGTAGCTGGCTCCTCCCGGTACAGACACAAGATAATCCTCCCAGGAGTGCATATAGTTCCATCCGGCCTTCAGCTCATGGTCTCCGAGAAGGTTGTCCAGGTAATAGATCCACGTGGAGTCGAACTGGATCCGGTGGCGCCCGATACCAACATCACTGCCGTAGTTGACGGTGGACAGCCCGGTTGATGTGTCCCCGTGGCTCCGGCAGCTCTCGTCGTATACATCGGTGCAGCCGGACATGGGACCGATATCCAAGTACGTATACTTGTAGGCCGCCTGGGTCTTCTGGAAGAAATTCTTGGACCAGAGGCTTTCCCAGGCCAAGCTGTAGAGTTGGCCCCCCTGGTTTTGGAACGACTCGGCGTCCGAGGCCACCATTGCAGACTGGCGGGTATTGTCAATCCAGGTCGGGTCCCCCTGGGTCATGAAGGTCAGCTTGTGCTTGTCGGTTGCCTGGAAAGTAAGCTTGCCCAGGTAGTAAACGCTGAACCACTTCCTTGATACGTGCTGGACCTTGTCCGGGTTGGTCGGATCGAAGAAGTCCTCGGTCGAGCTGATAGAAGAGATGTTCCGGTTGAACTCGACGGAGGCGAAGTACCACAGCCTGTCTCTCAGGATCGGCCCGCCGGCGTTGATGTTGTACGTGTAAGCGTCGTTCCTGCCCGCTCCTTCCTTCTCGAAGTCGTCCTTTAAATTGAACTCGTTGGGCTGCATGCGGAAGGTCGTGTCCAGGTGGAACTCGTTGCCGCCGCTTTTGGTCACTATGTTGATTATCCCCCCCGTGGCCTGGCCGTACTCGGCGTTCACGCCGCCCGTGATGATCTGGTACTCCTTGATCGCATCGTTGTTGAAGTTGGCCGCGAAGGTGTTGAGCACCGGATCGGAGATATTCACACCATCGACCAGATACTGGTTGGAGTAGAGCGATCCCCCGTGAACATTGGGGTTGCCCCCGCCCACCACGCCGGGGGCCAGCAGGGCCACACTCTGATAGCTGGTACCGACGGGCACTTCCTGCAGGAACTCGTCGTCGTAGTTCTGGCCGAGCTGGGTCCTCTCCTTGTCCACCACCGGGCGCTTGGCCGTCACCGTGATGGTTTCCTCGGCGGTGGGCACCTCCAGCAAGATGTCCAGAGAGGCGGTGCCGCCGATGGATACCCGGACTTCCACCTGCTTGTACGGCAGGAAACCCGATTGTTCGATCTCGATGTTGTACTTTCCGGGAGGCAGGCCGAAGAAGAGGAAGTCGCCGTCGTCGGCAGTCTGGGTCTGGCGCTTGCCCATCATGTTGGAGCTGGTGACGGTGACGGCAACCCCCGCCAGGGGCACGCCGTCGGGGTCGTACACCGTACCGTTAATCTTGCCGGTCTGCTCCGCGGCCTGCACGGGAAAAACAAAGGTCAACAGCAACGGAACGACCAACAGCAACGCGATGGCCGCGATTTTGTATTGTCTCATTTTGGGCCTCCTTTCCTCACCTGGTTCACGTGGGCAACCGGTCATGGTGCATACCTCATGTCGATAAAGTACAATCCCGGAGAGCCGGAATAGCCAAGCACGATGATGATATAGGTGGAACCGGGCTGCACTGAGAACGATGCGTGCTCGGGCTGATCCCCCGTTGCGGCGTCACCATTGATGATAGCCGGCCCAGACCCGTCGTCCCTCGCTATCAGGATGTCGTAGTCGCCATCGGGTGCGATCCAGTCAAATGCCAAATCGAAAGTACCGGCGGCGTCCACCTCGAAGCTCAACCAGTCCTCGTCACCGGTCCACGGCCACGAATCGGGACCTTCGGCACTGACCTCCGCCAAGTCACCCACGATCCGGTAGGGCACGATGACACTGAGCGTACCCAGATCCTGGTAGTTGGGGTACTCGTTGGGCTCCTGCTCCGCAAACGTGACCAACACAAGCTCCTCGCAAGCGTCGCCGATCCCGTCTCCGTCGGCATCCGCCTGGTTCGGATTCTCCGCCAGCGGGCAGTTGTCATCGCAGTTGGTGGTCACACCGCCGGTGCAGGGATTGTCGCCCGGGGTGCCGCTGCCGTCGCCGTCGTCGAAGATTCCGTCGTTGTCGGCATCGTCGTCGCAGACGTCACCCTGGCTGTCCCCGTCCACGTTGCCCTGGTCCGGGTTGGGGTCCGCCGGGCAATTGTCACAGG
>JAUXGL010000055.1 GCA_030622135.1 Deltaproteobacteria bacterium | reverse complement strand
AGGCCAGGATGGATTCGTCGTAGACGGGCTGGGACTGGGCCTTGAGGTGGTCCACCACGCGCCGGATTTCATCCTCGGTGATCAGGGCGCCGTGGATGCGGACGATCTGCGAGCTGGTGGGGGGATGGAAGAGCATGTCGCCGCTGCCCAAAAGCGTCTCCGCGCCGTTCATATCCAGGATGGTGCGGGAGTCGATCTTCTGGGCCACCCTGAAGGAGATGCGCGCCGGCAGGTTGGCCTTGATCAGGCCGGTGATCACGTTTACCGAGGGGCGCTGGGTGGCGATGATCAGGTGGATGCCGGCCGCCCGGGCTTTCTGGGCGATGCGGGCGATGGCGGTTTCTACCTCTCGGGAGGAGGACATCATCAGGTCGGCCAACTCGTCGATGACGATGACGATGTGCGGTAGCTTGTGTATCTTGGGCCCGCCCTCGGGCCTGCCCTCAGGCAGGTCCTCGACCGGGGTGTCGGAACTGGTTGCCTGTGCTTCTTCCGGCTCGGCTTTGTCCTTGGATGTGTCTGGGGACACGGTCTTGTCGAGCACGATCACCTTCTTCTTCGGTTTCTGGGAATCTTCAAACTCCAGTCGTTGCTGCTCGGCCTTCTTGTTGTAGCTGTCTAAAGAGCGGACCCCGGCCCCGTGCAACAAATGGATCCTGCGCTCCATCTCGTTTACCGCCCAGTACAGGGCCGCCTGGGCCTTGCGCGGGTCGGTAACCACCGGCAGCAGTAAGTGGGGGATGCCCTCGTACAGGGATAGCTCCAGCACCTTCGGATCCACCATGATGAAGCGGACGTCTTCGGGGGTGGCCCGGTAGAGAATGCTGGTGATCATCGTGTTCAGCGCCACGCTCTTGCCGGTGCCGGTGGCGCCGGCCACCAGCAGGTGGGGCATCTTATTCAGGTCGGTCACATAGGGAGTTCCTTCGATGTTCTTGCCCATGGCCAGAGTGAGCTTGGATTGGGTGCGCTGAAAGGTGGAGTGGCCAAAGATCTCCTTGGCGTACACCGTCTGGCGCTTTTTGTTGGCCACCTCGATGCCCACCACCGAGCGGCCGGGGATGGGCGCGATGATGCGAACCGAGAGGGCCTCGAGTGCCAGGGCCAGGTCGTCCGACAGGCCGGAGATCTTGCTGACTTTTATCCCCGGGGCGGGCTCGTACTCGTACATGGTCACCACTGGGCCGGGCATGATCTTGCGCACGCGTCCCTGCACGCCGTAGTCGGCCAGCTTCTGCTCCAGCCGCTTGGCGTACGCGTGGAGTTGATCCTTTTCGATGATTGCCTGGGGCTGTTCCTGGAAATCCAGAAGCCCGATGTCCGGCAGCCGGTATTCCTTGTAGTCCATGGTCGGCGGGGGCGTGGTTTCCATTGCCGCCGGGTCCTTGTCCTTGACCTTCTCGTCGGAGCGCGGGATGACGATCTCCGGCTCCTGGTCCCGCTTGATGGAGTGGAAAGTGCGCTTGGGCGACTTCTCCGCCTCCACCTCCGGTTCCTTGAGCCCGGGCCCGGGCTCCGAGGTCACCACCACGGGCTCCCGCCGGTCCAGATCGGGAGGGAGGGAAATGGGGGTCTTGAGAATGCCGTCCAGCGGATCTACGCCGCCGGTTTTCTTCCTGGGCGGCTTGGAGGTGATTGGCGCCTGGCTGATACAGATTTCCGGCTCATCCCGAGCCGCTTTCCGTTCGACAACGGCCGCTTTCTTATCCTTGCGCTCACGCAGCGACGCTACCAACTCCCGGGCCTCCTCCTTCAGCTTGACGCCGGTCCAGACGGCGGCGCGGGCCGTGGCACGGGCCACGTGGGCGGACACCCAGGCGATGCCTCTGACTGTAGCGTGGGAAGTCGCGAAGACTCCCCGGCCGACGGCCTCGAAGGTACGAGCCGGGCTGAGACCGGTCATGTCGATGAGACAGACCAGCATCACCGCGGCTATCAGGGCCACCGTGCCGGGCACCGAGAGCAGCGAGATGAACAAGCCGCCGGCGTACTCGCCCACCACTCCGCCCGGGGCGTGGCTCAGGATCTGCTCGCCGCCGAAGACCAGGTGGCAGAAAATGGTGCCCGAGATCGCCAGGGTGACCTGCTCGGCCACCCGGCGGAAGGAGAAGGGAACCGATCCCCGACTGAAGGCCACCACCGCCCCGTAGATCAATCCCCCGGCCAGGACGAACGAGGCGATCCCCAAAATATTCAGCAGCCCGTGGGCGAGATAGGCGCCCACCAGACCGATCCAGTTGGTCGCTTTCTTGCCGATGCCTTCGAACACCGGATCGTCGGCAGAAAACGAAGCCAACGAAAGCACCACGATGGCCGCGGCCAGGAGGAATACGACCCCGATCATCTCGTGCTGGCGTTCACGAATGACCGTTTGCGGCCCCGGTTTTTTCGGGGCCGTGTGGGTGGGGGATTCTTTCTTTCGGTTTCGGCTCATGGCACCATTCCTGGTTAGAGGGGTGGCATTTTGTATAGCCATATTGTAAGAGGAGTGTAGGTCTGTGTCAAAAAATTGACCACATTATCCTACACGGGCGCACGCAAGTGTGCTCTTTACTTTCTTTTGTTATTTCAAAGCGAAGAGGCTATTTTTCTACAGAATCCTTCAATCTTTTCAGCCGCTCCGGTTCCATCCGTACCAGGATGGTCCTTCCTTTGGCCACTGAAACCAGGCCCGGGGGGGCACCCTTGATAGGGTGGACGTTCTTGGTCTGGGTGTAGGTCACCTCCACCCGGTCATCCTGCTTCTGCCCGGAGGAAGCGGCCGCGAGGGTGGCGGCGTCGAGCAGGGTCTGCCCGTCGACGTCCTGGTTTCTTCCCAGCGGCACGAGCACGTGGGCGCCGGGGGTGTCCCGGGCGTGGAGCCACAGGTCGGACCCCTTGGCGACTTTGAAGGTCAGCTCGTTGTTGTCGCGGCCGCTGCGGCCGACCAGGATGCGCAAACCCTTGATCGAGCGGTAGACCTTGTAGGAAAGCCGGCGCTTGGGTTTCTTCTGGGCGGTTTTCTTCACCGGGCGGACGATGCCTGCCCGAACGAGTCGTTCTTCCAGTTCACTTAGTTCCACAAGAGATGTGGTTTTTTCGATTCCATCCGACACCCGCTCGACGGCCGCCAAGGCTTCTCGGGCCGGCCGCATTCGCTCTTCGATCCGCGGCCGGGCGGCGGACAGCCGCTTGCCGCGGGTAAAGAGGCGCTTCATGTTGTCCTTGGCGTCCAGCGCGGGATCCAGGTTCACCTCGACCGGCTCCCCGTCGGGATCGAAGGGATCCGGCAAGCTGATCCGTTTCTGGCCCTTCTTCACCTTGTGCAGGTTCACCTTCAAGGCCTCACCCTGGCGGGCGAGGTTCCCGGCCCCGGTGGTCTTGTCCAGATCCTCTCCCATTTTGTAAAGCCGCCGATCGAGGCGCTTCTTTTCCCGGACCACTGAGCGGGCCAGCTCTTTTTGTAGATCTTGAAAATCCGATTCCTGGTAGTGAGCCTCCACCGCCCGGTTGACCGCGAGCGTGCGCGGATCCCTTTCGGAAAACCGGGAAGCGGCGGCCGGGGTGCGGGTTGATTTTACCGCCTGATAGGACCCGCCGATCGTGGCCCGGCCGATCAGGGCAAAGAGCACCCGATCGTTCTCGTCGAGAAGCAACAACCTGCCTCTGCGCCCGAATAGTTCCGCGAGCAAAATTCGGTCTTTGAAGACCAGCCGTACCACCCGCTCTTTTTCGTCCTTGCCGATGCTTTCGAGAAACCTGCCCTCGATCTCCCGCCGGCATTTCATGACCCAGGCGGGCGGCGTGCGCGGAGCGAGGCGCTTGTTCCCAATCAGGTGAAGGCGGGTTCTCGAGGGAGTCAGATCGAGAAGCAGAACGTGCCGGCCCAGGACGAGTTGGCAGGTTCGGGAGGACGGAGCGTTCAGCTTGCGGAGCCGGGCGCCTTCGAGGTGAATCGAGAGCTCGAAGACGACGTCGTCAATCTCCTGGCTGCTAAGACTCATGGGGGATCACGGCGTGTCGAAAGGCCATCTTTAGTTCCTTTTTGCAGCGCTTTTT
Source organism: Deltaproteobacteria bacterium (assembly GCA_030622135.1). GTDB lineage: Bacteria > Myxococcota > B64-G9 > B64-G9 > B64-G9 > JAUXGL01. The sequence goes on along the minus strand of JAUXGL010000055.1, from coordinate 21,307 downwards.
GCAACACCCGTTTTCTGGGTGAAGTCAGCGTGTTACATCATATCTTACGGGGACCGGTGCTGAATGGTGCGGGCGACGGTGACGGCCACCACCCGCCTGGCTCCCGCTTGCTTCAGTGCGTCCGCGCAGGCTCCCAGCGTGGACCCGGTGGTCACGACGTCGTCCACCAGGCAGAGATCTTTGCCCGTAAACGGGTGGCCGCCCGTTACCGCGAAGGCCCCCATGAGGTTGTCTCGTCTTGCTCTCTTCGACTTCATTTGAAACTGGGAGAGAGTAGGCCGGGCTCTTATAAGATGATAGGGGGCCGACCCAACGCCGAGGAGCCGGGACAGGCGGCGGGCGATCAACTGCGATTGGTTGAAGCCCCGGCCGGCCAGTCGGCTCTTGTGCAGCGGGACGGGTACGAGGTAATCCTGGGCCCGGAGGTTCATGTCCGGCAGATCCGCCCAGGCGATCCGGTCGGCGAAGAAGGAAGCCAGCCGGGTTTTTTTATTGAGCTTGAGACGCAGCACGGCCTCCTGCAGGGCGCCGTCAAAGACGTATACGGATCGGATTTTTCCGAGATGACCCGGGTCGTCGCGGCAGTCGGGGCAAAGACCCGCCCCGGGATAAGGTTGGCCGCAGCGGTAACACCCGGGACCGGACAGATGCTCGAACCCGAAGAGACATTCCGGGCAGACAGCGGGTGCGGGATGATCCAAAAGGGCGCCGCAAACGGCGCACGCCGGCGGCAGGAGCAAATCGCCCAGTGCGGCCAGGCCGGGTCCAATCCATCTGCTCAGGATCATCCCACGGCTTCGACGGGCAGGCTCTCGGCGTCGATCCACAGGCCGTCCAGATCGTAGTAGTCGCGGGAGTTTTCCTGGAAGATGTGGACGATCACGTCGCTGTAATCCAGCAGGATCCACTGGCCGGTGTCGTGACCCTCGACCCCGAAAGGTTTGACCGCTTTCAATTTTAGTTGTTCCGTCATGTGATCGGCCAGTGCGCGGGCGTGCCGGTCGGAGGTGGCGGTGACGATGAGAAGGAAGTTGGTGTAGGTGGTCAGTTCGCCGACGTCGAGCAAGCGTGGCCGTATGGCCTTCTTCTCGGCTGCGAGCACGGTCAAGGTCCTGGCCAGGTCTAGGGTTTCGATGCTGTACCTCCTGGTTCTTTCTTCTTCTTCGGGTTCTTCTTTTTTTTCCGATCCGCGGCAACGCCGGCGGGTGCGCCCAGCGCAGCCGTGAATCCTTTTCCGAAGTAGATGTCGAGAGGATGGGTGTCCACCGGGATACGCCGGGGAAGCGGCTCCACTTTCTTTTCGGGGGGAGGGGCGATGGACGGGGGATTGCCGAATCCGTCCGCGTGGTTTTCGGCCCGCACCGACAAGGCGATCCGGTGGTCGCTGCCGGGCGAGGACAGGGTGAGCTCTCCGCTGAAATCGACCTTCAAAACCACGCCGACGTCGGCGTCCACCAGAACGCTACCGCTGGCTCTTTTCGGTTGTGCCTTGTCGCGCCAGCGCTGGGAATCGCTGGGGGTGGGCTCGGCGGGGTAGACGTACTTGGTGACGCCCGGGGGAACCCGTAGGGGTTCGGGCGTGCCCGGAAGTCGAGGCTCCGCCCGTAAAAGCCCGATGGAGAACCGGATGGCATCCCGGCCGTGGTAGCGGGTCAGGTCCAACTTGGTAAAGCGTAGCCGGCCGCGGTACAGCCGGTAGATGGATGCCCAGCCGCCGTGAGCCGCATCCCGCCAGCGGATGTGATCGCCCGAGATCTTGTCGCGCTCGTGGAAGGGGCCATAGCGGTTGCGCGCGAAGAATTTCGAATCGGCGTAGATTATCTCGTAGCCCTGCCCCTCGTTGTTCTCCAGCTTGACCCGGAAGTCTCCGTCGGCGGCCTGCACGATCAGGCCGTTCTCCCCCAGCCCGGCGCGGGTATCCGGACTGACGAACTCGAACTTCATTCGCGACTGGAAGCGGTGGGCCCCCAGCCGCCGGGCTACCTCGGAGAACTTCATGGTATTTACCCGATCGGCCACCTCGGGGGTGTCCGCCACCGCGAACGCGTCGATGGGCTCGGCTTTCTCGACCTTGGGCTTCTTCTCATGCGTGTCCAGGAAACGCTCGAGATGCGCCTCCGTCTTGTCACCGCATCCGGCGGCACAAAGGGCAACCAGAGCGGAAATGCAGAATATCCTAAACACGGTACATAGATTGCACAATCTCCGTGCTGGGGTCAACTGGGATCTACACCCAGGATCTCACCTAAATTTCGCGGCAATCCCAATACAAGGTGGGTGAAAATCCTGGGAGTTAACCTCCTGCTTTCCTTGCCTGGCCGCGGGTGGCCGTGATAGTCAATGGCAAATGCAGGATTGGAAAGAACTGGCTGGTCTTCGGGTAATTCGACGGATGGCGGAGATCGTGAACCACCGTTGGAACCTGGGTGTGGGTTTCGCCGACAGGACGGGGAACCTGATCGAGGAGCCCGAGGTGGCCCGCTTTGCCACAAAGCGGCCGCTCTGCGACCTGATCAAATCAGTGCCCATGGGAAGGCAGCGCTGTAACCAGGCCGCCCGGGACATGATGGCCTCCCGGCAGAAGCCGGGGGATCACCAGGTTGACGCCGGTGACGCCGGGGCGGTCTGCTTCGACTGCCACGCCGGCTTGACCGAGATCTACGTGCCGGTGCTCGTAGACGGGGAGGCGCGGGGATTGATTCTGGCCGGGGGGATGTTCAAGGAGAAAACCCTCTCGGAGCAGAGAGGCCAGGTGGTGGAGCTCTGTTCGGATCTCGGGCTGCCGAAACACGAATTGGAGCAGGCCTGCCAGGAAACCACGGTGCTTTCCGCGGAGGGAGAGGCGTTACTCCGAGACCTGCTCGAGCTGGTGGTGCGTGAGATCTTGGTATTTAGGGCGGAGATGGCCCGCAAGGAACGCCGGCTGGACCGCCTCACTCGGGAGCTGGCCGAGCGTTTCAGCTACGGTAACATCATCGGCAAGAGCCCGCCCATGCTGGAGCTGTACCGGCTGCTGGACAAGGTGTCCGACACCGAGTCAACCATCCTGGTAACCGGGGAAAACGGAACGGGCAAAGAGCTGGTGGCCCGCGCCCTTCACTTCAACTCCGCGCGAAAAGACAAGCCCTATGTGGTTCAGAACTGCTCCGCCTTCAACGATAACTTGCTCGACTCGGAGTTGTTTGGCCACGCCAGCGGCGCGTTTACCGGGGCTGTTAGCGCAAAGCAGGGCTTGTTCGAGGTGGCCGACGGCGGCACGTTCTTTCTGGATGAGATCGGGGATATGAGTCCCGCCATGCAGGTGAAGCTCTTGCGGGTTCTTCAGGAGGGGACCTTTATCCCGGTCGGGGCTACCCAGACCAGGCAGGTGGACGTGCGCGTGATTGCCGCCACCCATCGGGATATCAAGGCGATGGTGGAGCAGGGGTTGTTCCGGGAGGATCTCTACTACCGGATCAACGTCATTACTCTTTCGCTCCCCCCCCTGCGCGACCGGCGCGAGGATATCCCCATTCTGGTGAGTCATTTCATGAAGGAGCACGCCCACAAGGATCGTGTGTCCAACCTGAGCTCGGCCTGCATGGAGCGGCTGATGGATTATCATTGGCCCGGCAATGTCCGCGAGTTGGAGAACGAGATCGAACGGCTGCTGGTACTGAAGGGAGAAGACGACGAGATCGGCGAAGAATTTCTCTCGCCGAGAATTCGTTACGAGATCTACCACGACGGCCCGGGCTCTCCTCAGGCGCCCAACCTCCCCCAGGCTATCGAGCGCCTGGAGCGGACCATGATCCTCGATCATCTCAAGCAAGCCAAGTGGAATAAGACCAAGGTGGCGAAATCACTCGGCATTTCCCGTAGGAACCTGATCCGCAAGGTTCAAACCTATGGACTGGATAGGCGCAGAAACCGGTAGGATCGGTCCCTGGTCGGATCGTCGATCGGAGACTGAGGTTTTATGGCCTGAAGCCTTCCCAATACTATTGTCATTTCGATCCCGTCGGGAAAATAGGTATCCAGTGCGCGAATCATTCCCGCCACGACGCCTTTCCGCCAGCCGCGATCGGAAATCAGGTTCAGAAAATCATCCAGGCAGTGTTGCCTGACCAAAGGTGACTCCAGAAGTTGGATGCCGGTGTCGAATCCGATCGGGTAGTCTCGGGTTTCCACCCGGCACTCGGTCAGGCCTACCTCGATGAGCAACCGGTTGGCGGCCAGACAGTCCGGCATGCGGGCGCAGTACCGGTCCAGTTCCGCCAGTACCGGGACCAGATCTTCCTTCTCCAGCACTTCGCGGAACACATCCACGAGTTCCTGGAAGCTTCCCATCAAGGGCACGCCCATCAGGAGAAACGCGCCCGGTCTCAAGAGACGCGTGGCTTCCCGCAGGGCGGTTTGGAGGTCGAACGCAGGCGGAAATCCGCCGGAGAGGACCCCATCGAAAATCCCGTCGGCAAAAGAGAGATTGTCCGGTGGTTCCTGCTTGAAGAATACCCGTTTGCGATCCTCCCAAACGATTTTATTCCGGCCCATTTCCAGCAGGTCGGGGTTGTCCTCCACGGCAATAAGATGGCACCCGGGAGGCAGCCGGATGGCGATCTCGGTCGTCAGGCGTCCGCTGGCGCATCCCATTTCCAGAAACGTTGACTTGGCCGGCAGTTCGTCTGGAAAGACCTCCAGGAGAAAGGGCACGAACTGGTCTTCCCAGTGGGGCATGACCTCGGTTTCGTAGGCCTTGGCCAGCTTGCGCGGATCCATGGGGTCCTTACCGTTTGGTGCGCTTCCGTCTCGCGGAGGGCATCCGCTTGAGAAGCCCGTCGATGAGCTTGGATAGCCGTCTCAGACCCTGATCCTCGGACTGGATGCCGAGAGCGTGCCGAACATCGTCCTGCGCTTTTTTCACCAGCGAACGGTTCCAGGTCAGATAGCCGAGGGTGACCAGAGTCCGGGCGTGCCGGTGGCGGGCACCGGCATGGTCGGGATTCAGGCGAACGGCCTTGCCCAGAGCCGAGAGAGCCGCGCGGTAGTGCCCCTGACTCAATAACTCCGCGCCCCGCCGGTAGGCATCCGCGAAGAGCCGGTGGGTTTTATCGCAAAGATCCGGACGGCGCTCCCCCACGGCCTCGCGGGCCGGCGGGTGAATGCTGGGCTTCCAGGGCCGGGCCACCCCCACGTAGAACGCGGAAAACACCAGCAAGGCCCCGAGCACCATCGGTAGAATACGCACCATCGCCCGACATGGTATCAAGACGTCATAATCCCGGCAAGTTTGTACAATACCTGCCGGGAAAAAGAAGGGCTAGTAGCAGTAATTCGTGTCGGGGTCGCATGCTGTGTGGCTGGGGCCGCAGTCTTCGTTGTCGTTGCAGCCGCAGCGCCAGGTTCCCGAGTCGATGCAAGCCTTGTCGTATTGCTGACCGGCACAGTCGGTGCATGAATCCCCGCAGGCGGCGGGAATGGTGCAGGCGGCGCAGCCGTGGATTGCGGTGTCGCAGTATTCCCCCGTGGCGGCGCAGTCGCCGTTGTCGTTGCAGCCACAGTAGTTGGGCGTCCCCAGGATGCAAGCCCGGTCGGAGGTGGGCCCACAGGAATGGACGCAGGAGTCGCAGTGCGTGGAGGTTCCCAGGCCGGTCTCGCAGCCGTTGCCCCAGTCGCTGTCACAGTCGCCGTAACCGAGGTCGCAGGCGCATGAGCCGGTGGAGCAGTGGGCGCCCTGGCCGCGGGAGTCGCCGCAGCCGCCGCAGTTGTCCGCATCCGTGTCGGTGTTGATCTCGCAGCCGGTGCCCCAGTCGCCGTCGCAGTTGTCGTAGGGACCGGTGCAGTTGCAGGAACTGTCGGCGCAGGTAGCGTTCTGGCCGCAGGAATCGCCGCAGCCGCCGCAGTTGTTGGGATCGGTCCGGATGTCCACCTCGCAGCCGTTGCCCCAGTTGGTATCGCAGTTGCGGTAATTGGTGTCGCAGGCGCAGGCGCCGCCGGAGCAGTGAGCGGCCTGGCCGCAGGAGTTGTAGCAGCCGTTGCAGTGCTCCGGATCGTTGTCCAGGTCGGTTTCACACCCGTTGGGGTCGATTAGGTCGCAGTTTTCCCAGGGAGCCGTGCAGGTGGCGATCTGGCAGCTACCGCCGGCGCAGGTGGCGCTGGCGTTGGCCCGGCTGCAGGGGGTGTCGCAAGCGCCGCAGTGCGGGAGGGTGTCGAGCCGCTGCTCGCAGCCGTTGCCGTCACTCCCATCGCAGTCACCCCAACCGGCATTGCAGGAGTCGACGTGGCAAGAGCCGCCGGAGCAGGATGCGGTGGCGTTGGTGCGCGAGCAGAGGTTGTTGCAGGAGCCGCAGTCGCTTAGCGTGTTCAACGGCCTCTCGCAGCCGTTGCTGTCAAAGCCGTCGCAATCGCCCCACGGTGAGTCGCAGGAGTCGATCCGGCAGTTGCCGCCGGAGCAGGTGGCGGTGGCGTGGGCGCGGGTGCAGGTAAAGTTGCAGGAGTTGCAGTGCTGGAGCGTCTCCAGGGACTGCTCGCAGCCGTTGGAGTCCACCCAGTCGCAGTCGTCCCAAAGGCTGTTGCAGGACTGGATCCGGCAGTTGCCCGTGGCACAGGTGGGTGTAGCGTGGGACCGCCAGCAGATGCTCCCGCACCACCCGCAGTCGTTCAGCGTGTTCAACGGCCTCTCGCAGCCGTTGCCGTCGTTGCCGTCGCAGTTGCCCCAGAGGGAATCGCAGGTTTCGATGCGGCAGGAGCAAGTCGCGCAGGTCTCCGTGGCGTTGGTCCGCGCGCAGGCGGCCGCGCAGGTTCCGCAGTTCTGCAGGGTGTCCAGCGGGATCTCGCAGCCGTTGGGATCGATTCCGTCGCAGTTGCCCCAGCAGTAGTCGCAGGTGTCGATGCGGCAGTTGCCGTTCACGCAGGCTTCGCTGGCGTGGGTCCGGGGGTGGTTGTCCACGCAGTCTTGTACGGCGTCGGGGGGCTCGTCGGTAGCCTCGTCGCAGTCGTTGTCCCGGTTGTCGCAAAGCTCGATCGCCGGCAGCACCCCTACCGTGAGGATTGCCCACGCTCCTTCCTCGCAGATCTCGGTGCCCTCCCGGCATTCGCCCTCGTCTAGAGAATACGGACGGGTGGTCCCGTTGGGTGAGCAGAGGCAGATTCCGTCGCTGGCGTTGTCGACCAACCCGTCGCAGTCGTTGTCCAGGTTGTCGCAGAAAGACACGGTCTCGGGCGCCTGGTAGCAGCTGCCCGAACAGCAGGTCGGCGGATTCGACAGGCCGCATACCAACTGGGCGGCGAACACCTGGTAGTCTTCCGGTGAGCAGTCTTCCCAGAAATACTCGCCGCCTTGTTCGACGCACTCCTTCTTGGCCTGAGCGCAAACGCCCAAATTCAGGGAGCAGCTAGGCATATCATCGGGCTCGAACTCGTCGGTGTGACCGTCGCAGTCGTTGTCGCGCCCGTCACAGGTTTCTCGGTTTGCGGGCAAGACCTCGCCTTCGCAGGGCCCGTAGCTCCCGTCTATGCAGTACTGCCGGCCCGAGCGGCACAGGCCCACGTTTTCGGTCTCCGGCGGGCCGGAGTAGCAGGATCGGTCGCTGCCGGGTTCGCAGCCGCCGCACGATGGGTCTCTCTCGTTCAGGTAGCCGTCGCAGTCGTTGTCGATCGTGTCGGAACAGGTTGGATAGCAGTCGTAGGTGTTGTCGGCGCAAGGGTGCGCGCCGCCCTCCTGGTCGGGGGGGATCAGGTTCTCGCACCGGCCCCACAGGCCACCGGTACAACTCTGGGTGCCCGTCCGGCACGGGCAGGTTGGGGATCCGACTTCGCAGTCGATGGCCGTGGCCCAATGGGGCCAGCACTCCCGCTGCTCTCCGGGCGTGCAGTCGCAGCCCTCGTCGTTGGAGCCGTCGCAGTTGTTATCCAGGCCGTCGCAGACTTCCCGGGCCTCCGGGTTAACCTTCGGCCGGGTGTCGTCGCAGTCGTCCGGAACGTAGAATCCGTCCTCGTCTGCATCCGTGCCGCTGTGGGTCAGTTCCAGCGGGGTGGGGTGATCGGCGATCTTGTTGGGGGAGAAAGTCACGCCGTTGAGAAAACCCTCGGCGATCTTTCGGCCGATCCCTTGCCGGTAACCGGCTCCGTAGATGCGCACGCGCTCGGTCTGTCCTGGGTCGACGAATATCAGTATCCACAGCTGATCCTCGGACGGTTCGTTGGGAGAAGACAAAAATGTTTTCGCCGCCGGCAGGGTGACCTCCCCCTGCGCCAGGGGAATAGAGGTGGTAGTGGAGATCTCCAACACCGCGCGGTCGATGGCCACGTCCGGGCTGACGATCCGGATCCACAACCCGGTGTTGCTGTCGGCGGAGCAAGTGGTCAGAGTGAGGCCGGCGACCATCAAGCCGACGATTTGGATGGTTCGATACCGCCAAGTCCTTAAACCCCGCATGCTCAGACTCCGCTGGGGAAACCGGCTAAAAAGCAAACGATTCCAACATTCAAAACTAACATGCCATGATTGGATCCGTCAAGGCGCGCCTTGACACCTCAACTTTGGCTGTGATACTTCAAATCCGTTTTTCCAAACGGGAATTTCCCCGTGAGGGCCTTGGTTTCATGAGAAAAGGAGGCGCCATGCGCATCCCGCTGTTGACCCTAATTGCGGTGGGGATCTTGGCCATTGCCGTGCCGTTCGCTGCCGTTGCACAGGAAAAACCCGCCACCGAGTCGCCCCAGCCCCAACAGGGCGAGGGCTCCGGGGAGAAGAAAGCGGCCACCGAACCGCCCCAGCCCCAGCAGGGCGAGGGCTCCGGAGAAAAGAAAGCGGCCACCGAGCCGCCCCAGCCCCAACAGAGCGAGGGCTCCGGGGAGAAGAAAGCGGCCGAAGAAAAACCCGCATCACCGGTACCTTTGCCGCCGGCCAAGGATCGGATGGCACCGCTGGAGCCGCCCGAGGACGACGATCTCTTGGATGGCGCGCTTCCACCGCCCCCTCCGGGGTTTAGGGAAGTCAGCATGGACGATGCCACCGCCGCCAAGCCGCCCCTAAACGTGCTGGATCTGCACGGATACCTGCGCCTGCGCGGGGATCTGATGAGCGGGTTGCACCTGGGCCTCGACCCCCGGGATCTCTACCCCCAGTTCCCCAAGTCGGCCACTGGAAAAGAGGACACCCTGGCCGGCGCCAACATGCGCTTCAGGCTCGAGCCCACCATCAACATATCCGAAGACGTGCGCATCATGGCCCAGATCGACATGCTGGACAACCTGATCCTGGGCTCCACGCCGGACGGTTATCCCCAGAACGCCTACTACCCGCTGGTGGTCTTCAGCCAGGGTCAAGTCCCCCCCTCGGACGGATTCAACGCCACGAAGGACAGCATTTTGGTAAAAAGGGTCTGGGGCGAGGTAATGACTCCGGTGGGTCTCTTGCGTTTCGGCCGCATGGGCTCCCACTGGGGCCTGGGGATCCTGGCCAACGACGGCGGCCCGGCCCACTTCGACCGCGGCCCCCTGGTGACTCAGCCGGATCCCTTCGGAACCACCGGCAAGTGCTTCGACTGCGACTACGGCTCGACCGCCGACCGGATCATGTTCATTACCAAGATCTTCGGCCACTACGTGGTGCCGATGATCGACTTCACCTCCGAGGGGCCCTATTCCTACCGGCAAAACGAAACCATGGGCCAGCCCTACGACCTGGATCAGCTCGACGACGTGAACTCCTGGATCATTGCCGTCGCCAAGCGGGACAAGCCCGAGGACATCCGGCGCGCGCTGGAGCAGGACGAGTTGGTGCTCAACTACGGCCTCCACTTCACCTTCCGCAACCAGGCCTACGACGCCATTGAGTTCCAGACCCCGGACCCCTCCCGGGATCCCCCCCCCCAGGGCGCGCTCCAGACCGAAAGCTACGCTATCCGCGAGGCGGATGTCTACATCCCCGACGTCTGGGTGCGCCTCATGTGGCAAAAGCTGCGGGTAGAGCTGGAGCTCGTGATGATCGCCGGCCGGATCGGGTACGATGACCGGGTCGGAAACTTGTTGGACGAGGAGGGTAACCCGATCGGCCCGCTTGCCGGAGAAGAGCTGGATATCCTCCAATTCGGCGGGGTGCTCCAGGCCGACTATTCCATGTTGAACGATTCACTGATCCTGGGCCTGGAGTTGGGCTTCGCCAGCGGCGACGACTCCCCTCACTTCGGAGTGCGCCCCTTCGAAGAAAAGCAGTACGAGCACGCCCGCGACGATCACGACGTGAATAACTTCCGCTTCAACCTGGACTACCACGTGGACCTGATCCTCTGGCGCCAGATCGTCGGTACGGTCACCGACGCCTTCTATGTCAAGCCCACGCTGCAGTACAACATCGCCGGGGGCCTGGGCACCAAGGTCTCGGCCATTTACTCCTCGGCCATCTACAAGGACTCCACCCGCGGCAAGTCTCATCCGTTGGGACTGGAGTTCAACCTCGATTTCTTCTACTTCTCGGACGACAAGTTCCACGCGGGCCTTTCCTACGGCATCCTGATCCCGTTCTCCGGCATGACCGATCTGGGCGACGACATGATCCCGGGCGACGATGGCCGGGACTTCAACCGGGACACAGACACGGACATCGCCCATCGCATACTCTGCCGGTTCGTCCTTTACTTCTAGTTCCCGGTTCCCAGTTACGAGGACCGCGTTCGTGAGCAAAAGGGAAAACAAGAGTGGTATTTCAAACCGGGAACCGGGAACCGGGAACCGGGAACGAACGGCGGGTATTTTGTTGCTGTTGTTTCTAGTTGTGATCTTGGTTGCTTGTGGCGTGAAGGGTCCCCCCCGGCCTCCCGAGATGGTCAAGCCGGCCCAGCCGGCCGACGGCGGCTGGGTAGACGGAGGAAAGTGATGTTCGCGGGAACCATGACGGCGCTGGTGACGCCGTTTTCGGACGGCCAGGTGGACGTGGAGGCCCTGCGGGCGCTGGTCCAGCGCCAGATCGCCGCGGGCATCCACGGGCTGGTGCCCTGCGGAACCACCGGCGAGGCGGCCAACCTGACCCCGGAGGAAAACCTGCTGGTCATTCGTCACGTGGTGGAGCAGGCCGCGGGAATGGTCCCGGTCATCGCCGGGACCGGCTCCAACAACACCCGCCAAACCGTGGAGATGACCCGCCGGGCCAAGAGCATGAAGGTGGACGGCGTCCTGGTGGTCACGCCCTACTACGTCAAGCCGCCCCAGCGCGGGCTCTTGGAGCACTACCGGCAGGTGGCCGCGGTGGGGCCGCCGGTGGTGGTCTACAATGTTCCGTCCCGCACGGGGGTTTCCCTGACTGTAGAAACCGTGGAGCAGTTGGCCAAGCTTACAAACGTCGTGGCCATCAAGGAGGCCACCGCGGACATGAACCTGGACAGCCAGTTCGTCCGGGCGGCCGGCGACGGGCTTCAAATCCTCTCCGGCGACGACTTCACCTACCTGTCCCAATTGTGCATCGGCGGCCGCGGAGCCATCTCGGTCGTAAGCAACGTGGCGCCCGGACCCATGGTCGAGCTGTACAACCGGTGGCACAGCGGCGATGTAGACGGAGCCAGGCGGATCCACTACCGCCTGCTGCCCCTGATGCACGCCCTGTTCATGGAGACCAATCCCATTCCGGTCAAGGCCGCGGTGGCTCTGCTGGGCCTGTGCTCGTTCGAGATTCGCACTCCGCTGGCCCCCCTGGCCGACGATCTTAAAGCCAAGCTCCAGAAGATCATGGCCGACTGCGGCGTTTCCAAGGAGGCTTGAGTGATCGGCGTATGTGTATCCGGCGCTCGGGGCCGCATGGGGCGCATGCTGACCGACCTGGTTCTTTCGGCGGAGGACCTCGAGCTCTCGGCCGCGCTGGAGCGTCCGGGTCACTCCGAGCTGGGGATCTTGCTGGGCGGCCGGGTGAAGCTTTCAGACCGGGCGCGCGCGGGCATCCGGAGGGCCGACGTGCTTTTGGACTTCAGCCTGCCCGATGCCGTACTCGATCACTTGGAGATCGCGGTCGAGCTTGAAAAACCGGTGGTGACCGGCACCACGGGCTTCACCCCGGACCAGCAAAAAAAGATCGAGACGGCCTCCGACCGCGTACCCTTGGTGCTTGGCTCCAACATGAGCCGGGGGATCTACACGCTCAACCGGTTGACCCGGCAGGCCGCCCGGGCATTGCCGGATCACGACGTGGAGATCGTGGAGGCCCACCATAAGGACAAGGCGGATTCCCCCTCGGGAACCGCCCTGCAACTGGCTAAGACGGTAGAATCTGCCGGCGGGCGCCAGGGTCGGGTATACGGGCGCCGGGGGCGCCGAAAGGAACGGGAAGTGGGGCTTTCCGCCGTGCGGGGCGGCGACGTGGTGGGCGAGCACCAGGTCATGTTCCTGGGGCCGGGGGAGCAGATCATCCTGACCCACCGGGCCACCACCCGGGAGCACTTCTGTCGCGGCGCCTTGGCCGCCGTCCGTTTCGTGACCACGCGCGCACCCGGGCTGTACACGATGGCGGACGTCATTGGAGAGGATTGAATGAAAGATAAACTCGCACCGCAAAAAGCGCGGCACTAGGCCGGCTCGCGGATGCCTGGAGACTTCGATGAAGCCCAACTCAAAATCCGATGAGTCTCGGCCTCTCAAGGGCCTTGCCGACCGCATGCAAAAGCTGGCTCCCTACCTCTTTGCCGAACTGGATCGGAAGAAGGCCGAGGCCCAGGCCCGGGGAGTGGACGTCATTTCCTTTACCATTGGCGATCCCGATCTGCCCACGCCCGCAGAGATCGTGGAAGCCGGCCAGGCGGCGCTGGCCGATCCTCAAAACCACCGCTACCCCGCCTACGCGGGCTCGCCGGCGTTTAAACAGGCGGCCGCCTCGTGGATGCAGCGCCGCTTCGATGTGGATCTGGATCCCGATCGGGAGATCGTCGCCCTGATCGGCACCAAGGAGGGCATCGGCCACCTGCCCTTCGCCCTGGTGAACCCTGGCGACGTGGTCTTGTGCCCCGAGCCGGGCTACCCCGTCTATGCCGGCGCCACCCGGTTGGCCGGCGGCGAGGCCCACCCGCTACCGCTTACGGCCGAGCGGTCTTTTTTGCCCGACCTGGAGGGCATACCCAAGGACATCCGCAAGCGGGCCAAGGCGCTCTGGATCAACTACCCCAACAATCCCACCGGCGCCGTCGCCCCGGAGGAATTCCTGAAAAAAGCCGTGGCCTTTGCGAAGGAGCACGATCTGGTCCTGTGCGCCGACTGCGCCTACTCCGAGATCGGCTTTGACGGCTACCAGCCTCCGTCGGTATTGGAGTTGCCCGGCGCCCGCGACGTGGCCGTGGAGTTTCATTCGCTTTCGAAGACCTACAACATGACCGGCTGGCGGGTGGGCTTCATCGCCGGCCAGCCCGATATCGTGGGAGCGCTGGGAACTCTGAAGAGCAACCTGGACACGGGCGTTTTCGGCGCCGTCCAGGCCGCGGGGATCGCGGCCATGCGCCTGTGGCCCAAGCACCTCCCCGACCTGAACCGGATCTACCAGCGGCGCCGCGACCTGCTGGTCGCGGGTCTCAAGCAAGCCGGCTACTCGCCCCCCACCCCCCGGGCCACCTTCTATATCTGGATGCCGGTCCCCGGCGGCGACGACCAGGCTTTTGCAACCAGGCTAATCGAAACCGCCGGCGTCATCGTCACCCCCGGCTCCGGCTTCGGCCCCTCCGGAAAGGGCTACGTGCGCCTCTGCCTGACCATGGACGAGGACCGGTTGCAAGAAGCCGTTACGAGGATCGAAAAAGCCGGAGTCAGCGGCTGACCCGGCCCGGACGTATCATCCGAGCTTGCACCCCAAATAGGAAAGACGGTTTAGTGAAGCTCCCCGTGGCAAGCCGCGGGACATCCTGACGACGGCGAGTGAAAATACTCCTTTCAAGCCGGCAGCCCATACGGTAAAGAGTATCCATTATGCGGGCGTACCTGTCCATCGGCTCCAACCTGGGCGACCGGATCAAGAACTGCGAGTTGGCCGTTTTGCGGCTGGGCCGGGTTCCCGGCATTTCAGTGCTTGGTGTTTCCGGCGTCTTCGAGACCGAACCCATGGGGAAAACCGATCAACCGGATTTCATCAACCGGGTGGTCGGGGCAAACGCCGAGCTGGATCCGCATGCATTACTCGAAGCCTGCCGGCACATCGAGAACGATATGGGCCGGGAACCCGGTGAGCGCTGGGGACCGCGGGTGGTCGATCTGGACGTCTTGCTGTACGAAGACCGGGTTGTCGAGGATGAAAACCTGGTTCTGCCACATCCCCGCATGCACGAGCGGCGCTTCGTGCTGGAGCCGCTTTCGGAGATCGCGCCCCGGGCGCGGCACCCGCTGCTGAAAAAGACCGCCTCCGAGTTGCTTGCGGATCTGGGCGAGGCGGGCGGGCGCGTGAGGAAGCTGGAACAGACATGAGAACGATTGCCTGGTTGCTGTTGTTGGTGGGCTTTTCCGGCTGTCTTGAGAGTGAGCCCGGGACTCCACAGGAAAAGACCGATGACGCCACGCTGATGGGAAAGCTGTGGGATCATGCCGACCGGATCCCCGACGATCCCAAGCTGCTGGAGTCGACCGCCAAGCTCTTTCACCAGCGGGGAAGGTACCCCCGGGCCATCGACCTGTACCGGAGGCTGCTGCAGCTGGAGCCCAAGCGTTGCGATGTCATGCAGCTGCGCGCCCAGGCTTTCCTGTCCCTGGAGGACGAACCGGCCGCCCTCGACTCTCTCCGCGCCTGCGCCAGAACCTGCCCCCGGGACACCGAGTGCCTGTTCACCCTGGGGGGACTGCTGGCCAGCCGGCATCCCGAGGAACCGGAATCCCTCGCGGAGGCTATTTCGTTGTGGGAGCGGTTTCTTAAAGCGGCCGGGGATTCGAGGCAAAAACAGATGGTGAGCCGGGCCCTGCCGCGCCTGCAAAAGCAGCTGGCAACGATAAAGAAATCCGGATTGGTCGACCGGCGAGCCAAATCCCCTTGACAGGGAAGTGCCACGATCATAACAATTGCGTCCGCCCCAACACGAAGGAGGACAGCCAGAATGAAGATATTCATGGATACCGCGGACGTGGGGGAGATTCGCGAAGCGGTCTCGATGGGAATGGTGGATGGCGTGACTACCAATCCCAGCCTCATCGCCAAGACCGGGAAACCGTTCAACCAGGTCATCGAAGAGATCTGCGGTATCGTCGACGGTCCGATATCGGCCGAAGCGGTCAGCCCGGACGCCGAAGGCATGCTGAAGGAGGCCCGGGAGTTATCCGGGATCCACAAGAACGTGGTGGTCAAGATCCCCATGACCACCGAGGGCCTCAAGGCGGTCAAGATATGCTCCGCCGAGGGGATCAAGACCAACGTCACCCTGGTGTTCCAGTCCCTTCAGGGTTTGCTGGCGGCCAAGGCGGGTGCCGGTTATGTCAGCCCGTTCATCGGGCGGCTGGACGACATCTGTCAGGAGGGGATGGACATGGTCGGCGACCTGCTGGCCATGCTGCGCAACTACAACTACCCGACCGAGGTCATCGTCGCCAGCATCCGCCATTCCATTCACGTGGTTCAGTCGGCTCTGCTGGGGGCGCACGTCGTGACCCTGCCCTTCAAGGTGCTCGATCGCCTGGTGAATCACCCGCTTACCGACAGCGGCATCGAGAAGTTCTTGGCCGACTATAAAAAGATACCCAAGCCCTAATATAACCGGGAGGTTAATCGTGAAAATATTTGTCACCACGAAACGGGTTACGGATCCAGACGTCAAGATCAAGGTGAAGCCGGACGGCAGCGGGATCGCAACCGAGGGAATCGATTACAAGGTGAATCCCTTCGACGAGATTGCCGTCGAGGAAGCTATCCGGATCAACGAGAAGCAGGGCGGCGAGGTGGTGGTGGTAAGCATCGGTTCCGGTGCCTCCACCAAGGAGGTTCGCTCCGGTCTGGCCATGGGGGCGCAGCGCGGCATCCTGGTCAAGACCGACGATTACCTGGATTCGCTGGGCACGGCCACCGTGCTGAAGAAGATCGTGGACGACGAAAAGCCCGACTTGATCCTGATGGGCAAGCAGGCCGTCGACGGCGACAACAACCAGGTCGGCCAGATCCTGGCGGACATGCTGGGCTACGCGCAGGCGTGCTTCGCCTCCAAGATCGAGCTTGGCGACGACCAAAAAACCGCCAGGGTCACCCGGGAGGTGGACGGTGGTTTCGACCACGTCGAAGTGGATCTGCCCGCGGTCATCACCGCCGATCTGCGCCTGAACGAGCCCCGCTACGCTTCTCTGCCCGGCATCATGAAGGCCAAGAAGAAGCCCATAAACGAAATGGAGCTGTCTTCGCTCGGCCTGGATACGACTCCCAAGGTGGTGTGGCACAAGTTCTCGGAGCCGGCCGAACGGAAGGCGGGGATCAAGGTTCCGGATGTACCCACGCTGGTATCCAAGCTGAAGGACGAGGCCAAGGTCTTGTAAGGAGGAAATCATGGGCAACGCACTTATAATCGCCGAGCACAAGGACGGGAAGCTTCGCAGCGTCTCCCTGCCTGCATTTGCATTCGCCAAGGACTACGCCGGCCAGCGCGGAGGAGAGTTTCACATTCTGGTGATGGGGCACAACCTCGGCTCCGTGGTCGAAGAGGCCAGTTGTTACGGTGCGGCCAAGGTGCACGTCGCCGACAACGAGGGGCTGGGGCCCTACCTGGCCGAGAGCCACGCGGCCGTGGCCGCCAAGGCGGCCCGGGACTCGGGCGCCGAGGTGGTAGCCGCCACGGCCACGGCCATGGCCAAGGATCTGCTGCCCCGGATTTCCGCCAAGCTGGGGGCCGGCATGGCCTCGGATATTCTCGGGTTCAACGATCAGGGCTACTTCCAGCGCCCGGTGTGGGCGGGCAGCGCGGTCGTGGACACCGAGATCACGACCCCCTTCAAGGTGGTGACCGTCCGCGGCACCGAGTTCGAGCCGGCGCCCAAGGTGGCCTCCGGCGGCGACAAGGCCGACGTCACAGTGGACCTGGACTTCGGGTCCCTGAAGAAACGTTTCCTCAACTTCGAGGAGATCAAGTCCGAGCGCCCCGAGCTCACCGAGGCTGCGGTGATCGTATCGGGCGGCCGCGGCACCAAGGGCGAGGAGGGCTTCAAGCTGCTCGATCGGCTGGCCGACATCTTCACCGCGGCCATCGGCGCCACCCGGGCGGCGGTAGACGCCGGCTGGGTACCCAATGACCTCCAGGTGGGCCAGACCGGCAAGATGGTCGCCCCGGATCTCTACTTCGCCATCGGCATCTCCGGCGCCATCCAGCACCTGGCCGGCATGAAGAGCTCCAAGGTCATCGTAGCCATCAACAAGGACGAGGAAGCCCCGATCTTCAACGTGGCCGACTACGGCCTGGTGGCCGACCTCTTTAAAGCCGTCCCTGAGCTGGTTGAGGAAATTAAGAAAGTTAAAGGCTAGTTCCCAGTTCCCGGTTACCAGTTCCCGGTTACCAGTTACCGGTTGCTTGCAACCGGGGATGATTGTGTCCATATTATCTTCAGGATGGACAAGTCTGTCATAAAAGAGCTTTGCGGTATTTTGGGAAAAGAGCACGTTCAGTCCGCTCCCGAGGATGTGGCTCTTTATGCTTACGACGCTACTCCCTTTGCTCCCGTGGCGAGGCCGGACGCGGTGGTGTTCCCGGGTTCGGCGGAAGAGGTTGCCTCGGTTCTGCAGCTTGCCAACCGGGTGGGATTCCCGGTGGTTCCCCGGGGGGCCGGGTCCGGCTTGACCGGGGGGGCCCGGCCCATTTTGGGCGGCGTGGTGGTCAGCACCCAGCGGCTTGACCGAATCTTGAAAATCGATTCGGACAACCTGCAGATCGTGGTTCAGCCGGGCGTGGTAACCGAGGATCTCCAGGAAAAGGTGGAGGCGGCCGGGCTCTTCTATCCCCCGGATCCGCAGAGCAAGGAGTTCTGCACCATCGGCGGCAACCTGGCCGAGAACGCCGGGGGTCCCCGGGCGGTCAAGTACGGTGTGACCCGAAACTACGTGCTGGCCCTGCAGGTGGTGTTACCCGAGGGCACCCTGGTGCGCCTGGGGGCGCGCACGCTGAAGTCGGTAGTGGGCTACGATCTGCTTTCCCTCCTGGTTGGTTGTGAGGGCACGCTGGGGATCATCACCGAGGCCACCCTGCGGCTGCTGCCGGCCCCGGAATCACGAGGTACTCTGCTGGTGGTATTCGACGGCATGGAAGCCGCCGCCGGGGCCGTGGCGGCCACCTTCAAGGCGGGTGTGTTGCCATCGGCCATCGAGTTCATGGACCAGGCTTCCATCCGCTGCGTGGAGGAGTACGAGCCCGCCGGCCTGCCCACCGACGCCGCGGCGGTTCTGGTGGTGGAAGTGGATGGAAGCCCGCCGGAGACGGAACGGTTGGCCGAAAAGGTGAAGGCGGTCATGGAAAAAAGCGGGGCTCGGCTGATTCGCACCGGCGCGAGCGAGGAGGAGGCTGAAGCGCTCTGGAAGTCCCGCCGGGCGGTAGGGCCGGCGCTGGCGCGGATCGCCCCAATCAAGGTGAACGAGGACATCGTCGTCCCGCTGAGTCGTCTGCCCCAGGCCGTCTCTGGGATCCATGAACTGGCCAAAAAGCACGGAGTGAAGTGTGCCTGCTTCGGTCATGCGGGGGACGGAAACATCCACGTAAACCTGCTGGTGGACACCGGGGACGCGGATGCCTTGCGCCGGGCGGATTTGGCGGTGGATTCGATTTTCGAGCTGGTGATCGAGCTCGAGGGCAGCATCACCGGGGAACATGGGGTGGGGACCACCAAGCAGCGCTTCATCGGCATGGAGCTGAAGCCCGAGGCGATCGAAACCATGGTCCGCATCAAGCAAGCGCTGGATCCCAGGGGCGTCTTGAACCCGGGCAAGATCTTTCCCTCTCCCTGAGGAGCACGGCCACGGATCCCAGGATCGAACAGGAGCTTTCCCGCTGCGTCCGCTGCGGGGCCTGCATGGCGGTGTGCCCGGTCTACTCTGTAACTCGACGCGAGGGGGGCGTTGCCCGGGGCAAGCTCATGACGATTCAGGCCCACCACCAGGGGGAACTGGGCCTGTCGCGGCGGTACCGCGACCTGATCACCGCCTGCCTGTTGTGCGGCTCCTGCACCCAGAGTTGCCCCAACGAAGTGGACACGGCCGCGGTGGTGCAGGTGGCCCGCGCGGAACTGGCTGTAAAGAAGAAGCTTGGATGGTTCAGGCGGTTCGTGCTCAGACGACTCCTGCCGTCTCGGCGCTTTCTGCCGGTGCTGCTGCGGGGAGCCCGATGGAGCCGGGCCCTGTGGGCGGCCAAGATTCCCGAGGACTCCGGGCTGTACATACGGTTCTCCGGCAAGAAAAAGCGCCGCCGGATTCCTCCGATTGCCAAGAAGTCCTTCCAGGCCGGCGACCTGCCCCGCGCCCCCGCGGGTGAGGGAATGAAGGTTTTGGTGTTCGTCGGCTGTGTTTCCAACTACCTCAGGCCCCAGGCGGCGGCCGCCACGGTCCAAGTGCTCAAAAGCCTGGGCGCCGACGTGTGGGTCCCAGGCGATCAAGGCTGCTGTGGTCTGCCTTCGTTTGGGATGGGGGAGGTGGAAGCCGCCCGTAAGCTGGCCCGCCGGAACCTGGAGGCTTGCATGCCCGTGGGCGGGCCGGTTCCCGATGCCATCACCACGCCTTGCGCCTCTTGCGCCGCCATGCTCAAAAAACACCTGCCCCAGTTGCTGCCAGACGATCCGCGGGCCCGAACGCTGGCCGAGAAGGTGGTCCCCTTCAGCCGCCTGGCGGTGAGGTTGGGAGGAAGTGCCGCCGCGGGTGAATCGGCGCAGGGGCCGCTGCTTTGCTACCACGATCCCTGTCACCTCTCCCGAGGTTTCGGGGAAAAGGACGCCCCCCGGCAGCTTCTGACCACATTGCCGGGAGCCCGGTTCGTCGAAATGGATCACCCCTGCAAGTGTTGTGGGCACGGCGGCAACTTCAACGTCTCTCATTACGATTTGTCCACGGCCATCTCGCGCCAGAAGGTGGAATCCGTCCTGGCGTCCGCGGCGGACATGCTGGTCACCGAATGCTCGGGCTGCCTGATCCAGCTCGCCGAGGCCATGGGAAGGCAACGGCCCGGATTCAAAGTCATAACTACCCCGGAGGCGCTTTTCCTCTTCAAATTTGACAAGCCCAATCTCCCCCCATAGACTCAGGGCGAACCATGAACTATCGGACCACGAGGGAACCCCATGGCGACCAGGGAAAAGACAAGTAAAGCAAAGAAAAAGACAGTGAAGAAGAAAGCCACGAGCAAGGACGCGGAAAAAAGCGTCGCGAAGAAGAAGGCCAAGCCCAAGGCCAAGCCCAAGGCCAAACCCAAGGCCAAAGCCAAGCCCAAGGCCAAGAAGGAGATCAAAGGCAAGCAAGCGGCCGCGCCCAAAAAGGCCAAGTCGGGTCAAAAGCCCAAAGCCCAGTCGGCGCCAGTCCCTAAAGACCTCGGCGATTTTTCCCTGGAGAGCAAGATCCAGCGCCAGAAGGACGTTGCCTGGCGAATGATTGACGGCGAAGCTGTCATTATTACTCCGTCCGACAGCACCATGCACACCCTCAACGATGTGGGCACGCGCATCTGGGAGTTGATCGCGGGAACGCGTACATTGAGCGAAGTGGCCGGGGTGCTTTGCGTCGAGTTCGAGGTGGATCAGGAGCGAGCCGAGAAGGACACCCTGTGGTTTGCCGAGTGCTTGGCCAAGAAGGGCCTGATTGAGTACCCCTAGTTCCCGAAGGCAAAAAGCAAACTCCATCGCCTTAGTGTGGAGCCCCACGCGCATGCGCGTGGCCCCTCCACGCTATTTTGCGGAACCCGCCGAAGCGAATCCGCCTCCACCCCAATAGGGCTCCGGTGGAGGACGGGGCGAAAACGCACACTTGTTGGCCTCTGGTTAAGGTGCCCATTGTACTCGGCGTACGCGTTTTGTGCTGCACCCTTGTGGTGTTGGGGTTGCCGTGAAAGGGGGTGGGGGATCCTGGGTCCACCCTCGGGATTGATCTGAAGGCGTTTTTCGGGCTAACATGAGGGACTTTGACACTTGGGGAGGTTTCATTCGATGAAATATTTTCACCTAATAATGTTGGCCTGGTTGGCCGCGGCTTTCGTCAGCGCATGCGATTGTGACGGCAAGAAAGACAAATGCGACCTGAAGCCTACCATCCAGATTACCCGTCCGGGATCCACCGAGTAGACCGAGTTCCACGATACGAACACGGTTAAGCAGGGCGTCCAGTATCCGGTGACCGTCCGTACCATCGGCGTGCCCGGCGACACTGAGCTGTCTT
>JAUXGL010000182.1 GCA_030622135.1 Deltaproteobacteria bacterium | reverse complement strand
GCCCTCTTCGTAAACCTGGAAGAGCTTGCCCGACGATCCGATGGCCATGGCCTCCAGGCCCGGGTGCGAGGCATCGAATTCGCCGATGACCACGTCGCGGACACGCTTGGGGTCCTTGTGGACATCCAGGACCTTCCACTTCTTGTCCCGGATCAATACCTGGACATGACCGCGGTTGGTCACCACCACGATCTCGTCGCCGGCGTAGCGAGCGCTGAGATCACCCGCGGTGATGTCGTGGATCGAAGGCGCCGCCTGGGCCAGGGTTGTGCGCTTGCCGGTGTCGAAGTGCAACAGCTCGACGGTACCCAGGGAGCCGGCCACCACGATCTCGCGGCCCACGTGTCCGGCGTCGAGTTCCCCGACCGCCACTGCGGCCATCCTGCTCTTGGGTCGGGGGTCCTTCCACAGGAGCTTGCCTTTGGGGGCGGGGCCGGAGCCCACGGCGTAAATCACCTGCCCTTTCGCCGTGACGCCGACGATCTCGTCACCCGCCTTGTCCAGATCCACGTCGGCCACCGTGACCCACTGGAACTTGTCGTCGCCCTCCCATAGTTTCTCAGCCTGGAAGCCGATGTCACCCGCTCGGGCGAAACCTGTGACCAGAAGTGATACGAACAAAGCACCTTTCAACAACCGGTTCATGCAACCCTCCTTTAGCTGTGGTGTTCTCTGCGCCACCAGTCCAGGGCGGCGGCTAGCCGATCGAGTACCGGAACGCCGCCGCGCTCGAGATCGCGCGCGCTTCCGTCCCAAACGAGGCGACCGCCTTCCAGCATGATCACCCGCTCGGCCACCCGTATGGCCTCCTGCGGATCGTGGGTGACATGCAGCAGGGTGAAACCGGTCTTTTGGTGCAACGCGAGCAGCAGGTCCAGCATTTCCCGGCGGAGAGGCAGGTCGAGGGAGGTGAACGGCTCGTCCAGGAGCAGGCACCGGGGCCGGCTTGCGAGTGCGCGGGCTAGAGCCAGGCGCTGGCGCTCGCCGCCGGATAGCTCGGCCGGCCTGGCGCGCTCGCGGCCCTTCAGACCGACGGCGTCGATCCACCCGGCCAGCTCGGCCGGCTTCGTTTTGGGCTTCGCCACGAAACCCAGGTGCCGGCGGACGCTCATGTGGGGCCACAAGGCCAGGTCCTGAAATACCATGGCCAGCTCGCGCTCGTGGGGTTTCAGCCGGATGTCGTCCTGCACGCCGGCCACCCGGCCGGACAGCATGACGCGTCCATGGCCCACGCCCTCGGCGAGCCCCGCCACCACGCGCAGCAAGGTCGTCTTGCCGCTGCCGGAGGCGCCCAGGACGGCCACCCGTTCTCCGTCTCTCACCTCCATGCTGATGGAGTCCAGGATTCGGTTCGCACCGATGGTTACCCCGACGTCATCGAGGACGATAAAAGCGGCATGGTTCAACGGAACCTCCTCTGAAGCCTGGCACTCCCGGAAAGGAGCAGGAGCGCGGCCGCCGTCACCAATACCTGGACGCCGGCCGTCGCGGCGGTCAGACCCGGAGGCGCGTTCGCTTCCAGGGTCAGGGCCCTAACCGGCAGGCACTCGCCGCCCGGGGGATAGAAGATGATGGTGGTGTCCATGTCGCGCAGCACCAGCAGGAAACCCAGCGTCCAGGCCGTGGCGACGATGGGAAGACTGGCCGGAAGGATTACCCGGACCAGTCTGCGCCACAGAGACCCCTGGTGGATCCGGGCAGCGTCCAGCCAGGTGCCGGGCAGGCGGTCGAACCCCAGCTTGGCGGTCCGGACGACGGGGTAGAGGTAGCGGGCCATAAGGCCCAGGAGCACGATGCCGATGCCCTGGTAGATCCACTGGGTGGCCGGCCGGTTCCAGGCGATCACCAGGCCGAGCCCCAGAACCACCGCGGGCAGCGTGAGCCCGACCAGCAATGGCAGGCTCACGACATACCCGGCCCGGGGGCGCCGCGACCAGAGGTAGCCCGCCGGCACGGCGATGAGGAGCATGCAGGTCGCCCCCACCGTGGCATAGAGCAGGCTGTTTCCCATGGAATCCAAGGCTCCCGCCATCCCCGTTACCCCGCCGCCCACCTCGAAAATCCCCCGGCCCACGAGCGAGCCGATGGGCAACGTGCCCAGGGTCGCCACCACCACGAGCAATGCGGCGGCACCGACGCGTTGAGTGCCTTGCAGCCAGTCGGTGGCGCCTGCGTCCCGCAGACCGAGGGCCGAATGGCCCCGGCGCTCGACCAGGTAGCAGGCCGCCGCCACGGCGACGGCGACGAAAACGAGCGGCCACGCCCGGGCGAGTGCCTCGAAGGGCAAGAACGACAGGTCCGCCAGGCGACTGAACACCGTACTGGCATACACCGGCACCCTGAGCAGTTGCGGGACGGCCACCTCGCCAAGCGTGAGGACGAAAACCAGAAGCCCGCCCAGGGCGATGCCGGGCAGGCAGAGAGGGAGAACGATCTGGATCAACACGGATCCCGGCGGCCGGCCGAGTCGGGCGGCCTCGATAGCGGACGCGTCGATGCTCCGGGCGAAGGCCCAGGTAAGAAGGCTCACCACCGGGGTCAGCGCGATGGTCATGACCAGGACGAATCCCGCTTTCGAATACAGGATGCCGCTCATCCATGTGCCGGCATTTTCTCCGAGCATGCTCCCGAGAGAACCCGCGCGACCGGCGAGCCCGGCCCAGCCCAGTGCGGCCAGGTAGGGAGGCAGGCACAGCGGCAACAGGTGCAAAAGGGCAAATACCCGAACCGCGCGGCCGCGGCTGGAAGCCAGCAGCAGACCGATGGGGACTCCCAGGAATACCGCCCCGACGGCAACGCCCAGGGCCAGGGCGATGCTGCCGATGAGCAGAGCGCGCAAGTGCGGCTCGCTGAAAGAGGCCCACAAGGATTGCGGATCCGCGGTTGGTGCGTTCACTTTGCCGAAGAGCAGGGCCACAAGAGGAACGAGCACCAGGACCAGACCGGTGACGAAGACCGCGGCGAGACCCGCTTTTAATCCCGGGTTACGGATTCTCACCTTTATCGGATCCTCATTGGGTATCTTTGTTGTCGGTTTCGATCGGCTTTCCCTCTGCCCAGTCGCGCAGCATCGGGTGGAGCCTCTCCATCACCGCGGCTATTCTCGAATAGTCCACTTTCATGACCTTGAAGGTGTCCGCCGTTCGTACGTGGGAGGGAACCGGGATTTCCTTGCGTAGCGGCAGTTGCGCACAGGGTGCATGCGCCAGCTTGCGCTCGGTCTCTCTGGATGCCAGGTAATCGAGGAGCTTCCTGCCCGCGGCCATATGTGGCCCGCCCCGGATCAGCACTGCGGTGGTGGGCATGAGCAGTGTACCCATCCCATCCGTATCGGGGTAGATCACCTCGACCGGCGCGCCCGCTTGTATTGCCACGGCAGCGTCGTCGGTGTCGGTCAGCCCCCAGGCTACTTCGCCGGTGCTGACCAGTCGCTTTACCTCGCCGTTGGAGCTGGCCACCCTGACCTGGTTCTTCCTGAGGCCGGTGAGGAATTTCCGTGCCTTTGCGTCACCCCAGGCATCGAACAGGGCGGCCAGGTGCATGGTGGTGGTGCCGAAGGCCGGGTTGGCGATTGCCGCCTGTCCCCGCCAGCGAGGATCGAGCAGATCTTCGACACCTGCCGGCCGGGGTCCGGCACCCACCCGCTTCAGGTTGACCAGGATCACCCGCGCCCGGGCCGAGAAACCCACCCAGCGGCCCTGGGCATCTTTAAACGCCGCGGGAATGTCGGCTGCCGTGGACGGCACATAGGGTACCACCAGATCCCGGCGCACCAGGACCTGGGAGCGTACCGGGTCGTTGGACCAGAACACATCGGCCCGGGGATTCTCCGACTCGGCCAGGAGGCGGTTGAGCAGGC
This sequence comes from Deltaproteobacteria bacterium, assembly GCA_030622135.1. Lineage (GTDB taxonomy): Bacteria > Myxococcota > B64-G9 > B64-G9 > B64-G9 > JAUXGL01. Next base: position 6,197 of record JAUXGL010000182.1, on the reverse strand, counting down.
CGGTGGACTTGGTCTCCTCGGTGTCGAAGACCATGCGTACCTGGATGTCGGTCTCCCTCTCGAAGTCTTTAAGCACGGGTTCGGAGAACACCTGGTCCACCGACGTATAGATTACCACCTCCAACGATTTCTTCTCGCAGCCGGCGACGAACAAGGTAAGCGCGCAGACCGTGAGCCATGCCGGGAGGTTTCTCGCCGTCATTTGGGGAGGCCCGCCGTGAGATCGTCGAACAGGGTCTGCCCGTCCGCCTTGACCCACAGGCCCACCTTGCCGGCATCCCCGAAGGTCTCGTCGGTGACCGTAAGCAGCTTCTTGCCGTCCAGGTGACACTCGATGCGCGCGCCCCGCATTACCACCCGGATGGTGTGCCAGGTCTTCCGGCCCAGTTTCGTCCCGGCGGACTTGAGCTGCTTGCGCCGACCGTTCTTGACGTAGTAGACGCGGAAATTGTTCTCCAGCGGATTCCAGCGCGCGATGTAGTAGTTGTTTTCGTCCCGGGCCCGCCATACCGGCCCGCCGCCCTGATCCTCTTGGCCCAAGACGGCTTTGACCTTGACCGAGATGTCCACGTCCTCGAGGCTGGATCCGGCAACCAGGGCCAGGTTATACGTCCGGCCGCGGTTCTCGTTGGCGGTGATCCCGAAGGCGTTGGGCCGGCTCGGCGCGTCGGGCGCCAGCACCACTTCCCAACGAGCGGGCTTGCCCTTGCCGGATGTCTCGGCGATGGTCACGCCCGGCGGCATCTCCTTGGGCTTGGCCCCGTCGAAGCGCATCTCCACCCCGGCCTTGGCGCCCGCGTCTGAGTTGCGGTCATCGGCCGTCGCAGACGCCGCGTCGACACAGAATACGACCAACAAGAACCACATTGAACACAACAACCCGTTTAGGTTCATGCCACGATCTCCTTGCGCACGAGTTTGCCGTAGGGATTCCTCGGTAGCGAATCGGTGAACACAAACGACTTGGGGATTTTGAAGCGTGCCAGACGTCCTTCGCAGAATTTCCCGATCTCTTCCTCACTGCACTCCGTGGCTTCTCGCAGCACCACTATCGCGTGGCCGACCTCCCCCCACTTGGCATCGGGTACTCCGATGACTGCGGCTTCTTTCACGGCCGGATGTGAACAGATGACGCTTTCTACTTCAGCGAGATACACGTTTTCTCCCCCCGAGATGATCATGTCTTTCTTGCGCCCGACTATATAGAAAAATCCATCCTTGTCCCTCCTGGCCAAGTCGCCAGTGTGGAACCATCCCTCGTTCAACACTTGAGCCGTCTGATTCTCTCTTTGCCAATACCCTGAAAAGAGGTGTCGTCCGGATATTACCAGCTCGCCGACCTCTTCCAAGCCAACCTCGCAACCCGCCTCGTCAAGAATTGTTGCCCGGCTATGAAAAATGGGCTTGCCTACCGATCCGGCTTTCTTGACGGATTCCTCGGCAGTCATGGTGAAGCAATTCACTCCAACCTCGGTCATTCCGAAACCCTGCTTGAATACCCCGCCGCGCTGCCGGTACACCTCCATTAGATCCAACGGACACGGTGCACCACCGGAGATGTAGAATCGTACGGAGATCAAGTCTGACCGCTCAAAGCTTGAACTGTCCGCCATCATCTGGAACATTGTCGGTACCATGAAGACTATCGTGGCTTCCTTATGTTCTATTATCTTCAAGGCTTCATCGGGGTCGAATGTTCTCGTCAGAATGATACTTCCGCCAATATGGAACAGCGATACCATCAGGACGTTTAAGCCTCCGCTATGATATTGCGGGGTGAATATCGGCCCCCGGTCGTCTTCCCGTAGTCCCCAGCTAACAATTGTGTTGAATGAATTCCATACTATCATCCTGTGCGACAGAATCGCACCTTTTGGCCTCCCCGTGGTTCCCGAGGTATACAGGATTGAGTGAGGATCCTCGGCTGATATTTCAGCAGCCATCGGGGTCGAAGTTGGGCCAGCTTTCAGTATTCGCTCGTAATCGTCCAGATTGACGACGATTTCCAAAGCCGTTCTGCGTTTGAGCTCCAGAGCAGTTTGTTCATACTCCGGTCCGTAAAACAGGATTCTGGGTGTGGAATCGTTCACAAGATACTCAAGTTCGGCTTGAGCAAGGCGGAATGACAAGGGAGTAAAGATTGCCCCTATCTTGCCGAGCGCAAAGAACATATCCACATAGTGAATTCCATTCTTGGCCAAGATCGAAACCCGGTCTCCCTTTCCTATGCCCATGCGTTGAAGAAAGCTGGCTGCCGTGTTGGCTCGGTGTTCAAGATCGAGGTACCTGACCTCACGACCACAGTCCCAATCCAGCACTGCAACGCGCTCGGGCGTCAACATTGCGCGTCTTGCGAGTATCTCTGGAACAGTTGCCTTCATGGCGAATCACCCTTGAGAAAACTGATGATGCTGGCATTGACCTCCTTGGGCCTTTCCAGATGCAGAAGATGCCCTGCTCCTTCGATGAGCTTGAACTGGGCCCCGGATATGCCCGCACTGAGTCTTCTGCTGAATTCTAGTGGAACAATTCTGTCTTGGCTACCCGTGATGACGAGAGTCCGGGCTGCTATTGTTGACAATTTATCCCGCGCGTCGAATTTTCCAGCGGCCTGGAATTGACGGTGAAAGGCGTATGCTGGTTGAGCATCCTCCATCTTTGCTGCGACCAATTGTTCTACCAGCTCTTGCTCTCGATTGAAGAATTCCGGGGTCATCGAGTACATGATTCCCCGGCGCAACATTTCCTGCTGGGTAAGGCCCTCTACATCCAAGATTTCATCCCACAGTTTCGTAGTTGCCTCGAAGTACTCCGGTCCGCCTGCATGTGTAGACAGTAGAATCAGCTTTCTGACACGTGAGGCATAGTTGATTGCCAGCTCCAGGGCGATATATCCGCCCATCGAAAGACCAAGCACATGGGTGGAATCAATTGACAACTGCTCCAACAGCCCGGCAGTATCCTGCGCCATCTGAAGCATCGAGTAGGGCATATCCGGTTTGTCCGTCCTCCCCACGCCGCGGTTATCAAACACAATCACCTTGAAGAAGGAAGACAGCTGCGGAGGTGTCTCAAGCCAAGTCCGCGCCGAAGATCCCAGGCCGTTGAGCAAGAGCAGGGGCTCACCCTGACCATGTACTTCATAGTACATTTTGATGTTGCCGACCTTGGCGATTGGCATTGGTCAGATCCATCTGAATAGCGCGGCTGCTAGGATAAAACCGGCCCCTGTCGTGGAAAAAGCAACCAGATCTCCTGATTCGATCTTGCCCTGTTCGAGTGCATCGTAAAGAGCCATCAGCGCAGAGGCCGACCCAGTATACCCAAATTTGTCCATTACCCAGTGAGTTTTTGATAGAGGCAGGCCGAGGTTCGTCATTGTCTCCTTGATTGCACCAAGCTCGACCTGGGTCATCAGGATCAACGCAAGATCCTTGACCTCACAGCCTGCCTTGTTCACCGTCTTTTTGATCAAGGGCGGCCAGCGGGAGGTATTGAAGTCAGGGGGGACGCGGTTCTGGTTCTCATGGAACCTGAGGCAATGATTCTTTTGCTCAATCATGATGCTGTCTGGAGGTCGAGCAGTGCCAAGGTATATACCGTACGTATCCCAGTAGCTGCCAACAGCGCAGGTGCATGAGGATAGGTAGCCAGGCTGATCGGACTCGGATATAATGACAGATGCGGCCCCATCTCCGAACAGCATGGCGAGCACCTTCGAGGACGACTCCGAGTACTTGCTCCAGTCTATCCACTTGGTCATGCCATATGCTCCGATGACAAGCACGTTCTTGATTGCTTCGTCGAGCATAATGTAGTGCGAGGCCAGAACCATGCCAATAGTCTCATCGGCGCAGGCTGCATTTACGTCGAAGCAGCCAGCCTGTGTCGCTCCGAGCTTGTGTTGGATTATTGCCGACGTGGGAGGGGTGACGTAGTCGGGCGTATCCGTACACAGGATTATTAGATCAAGCTCTCCTGCTGTCATACCCGATTTCTCCAGTGCCTCCCGGGACGCCGATACCGCCATATCCGATGTAGCCTCACCCGCTGCGGCTTGATGCCTTAGCCTTATTCCTTTCTCCTTCAGGTACTCTTCAACATCGTATTCCACCATCGCTGCCAGCTCTTCGTTCGTCACGATCTTACTCGGCAGGTACATCCCCACGCTCTTGATCTTAGCACATTTGGCTGGCATTGCTGATTCTCCCTTCTACCTGCGCAAGCTAGCAAGACCGAAAAACGCAGTCAAGATTACCCCAATCCAGCACAACGCGCCGCACATCGTTGTTTTCGGCGGGCACCCAGCGCCAGTAATGCAGCCAAGGAAAAAACTAGCATTCTCATGGTATTCTCCCTACCTGGGTAGAATGACATTTTTTACACGGAGCTTCTGCAGTGGTCAAAAGTTATCATCCAGCAATCGACCTGCTTGAGACGGAACGGGTGAACGCCTACCACTTCCGAATCTTCCCTGAGTCGGGTAGCACCGCCGGCATCTCGGCCCCAGATGTCACCTTCTCGAAGTTCCCCTCGGCGTCCCGGTGTGCAGCACGAGGTGCATAGTCGGGAGGGCGAGGGTGTTTAGAACCGTCCGGATCACGAGATCATGCGTTCTCGATGTCCCGCCAAACGAGGTGCCAAACGAGGTGCCACCCGATTCGGGGTAATCCCCAAAGCCTGATTGTTGTCCTAAGAAATTAGCGGGTTAGCGCGAAAGTGGCCACGCTCTCCGGATCGGTTGGCACCCTGAGTTGATTCTATTTGGATGGATAGAGGTGATGTAGCATGGTCGGCCTTTGAACGTTTTCCTGCCCGAGTAAAATTTCCCCTTGCACTCCCGAAAACTGATGTGCTATTTTCGCACAATGTTACGAAATCGAACTGATTGGAAGGAACTGGGGGAGCGTGTTGCTCGCGCCAGGAATGCTTCTCACCTTAGCCAGCGGGACCTGGCGACCAAGATCGGGATCGACCGCACAGCTCTGACCAAGATCGAATCGGGCAAGCGCGGGCTCGATGCGCTCGAACTCGCGAAGTTGGCAGAGGTCCTGAAGCGGCCCATCGACTGGTTTGTGTCGCAGCCAATCCAAGCCGCCGCGGGTCGCCGTGATGCTCGTAGGAAGGAGGTTATTGACGACTCCCCTGCGGATATCGCCCTGGAGGAACTTGCCCGTGACGTCGAGCTGCTCCAGACGTTCGATCTCCTGAGGGTGGATGCACTATTCAAGCCCAGGGGCAAGGTAAAGACGGTCGAGGATGCCGAGGCAACCGCCAAAGCCTTCCGCAAGCAGGTCGGTATTACCAAGGGACCAGTGTGGGAACTTCATCTATTAGCGGAGAGCGCCGGGCTGCACGCCTTCTCCATCGATTTGGATGATGAAAACCTGGATGGATCGTACCTGGCCGTCGGCAATGGCGGTGTGGCCATGATCAACGGCAGAGCCCCGACTGGCCGTAGAAGGTTCACGTTGGCCCACGAATTGGGTCACCACCTGTTCCAGGATCCGTACTCCGACGAGTGGGTCGTGGACCTATCGGTGGGGTCCCGCGAGAAGGTGGTCAACGCCTTCGCCATCCACCTTCTCCTGCCTGGCCAGGTGGCTAAGGAGCGCTGGACGAAACTGGAGGGCAACCAGGCCTCCCGCAAAGCCGCCATCCTGCTCGCGGTCGAATTTGGCCTGAGTTGGTCTGCCATCTGTGCTCATCTGTACAACCTTGACATGATCGATCGGCAGGTGCAAAAGCGCTTGTACAGCGAACCTCCTCGTCGGTACGACTACTTGGAACTCGGAGTTTCGGTGCGTGAGGATCTGCTACCGCCCTCTGTACCACCGAGGTTCGCACAGGCCGTGGTCAAGGCCTACAAGGGTCACAAGATCTCCGATGCACGGGCAATGGAAATGTTGAGGGGCACAATCGAGGCGGGTGACTTGCCCGAGCGAGTCGGCCCACCGCTCGAAGCCCTCCAGGCCGATTTCGAGCCCGGTTCTGGCCGATGACCCTGGTCTTCGACACTTCCGTGTTGAGCTGCTTTTCGAGGGTGGACAAGCTCCAAGTGTTGGAGTTGCTCACTAAAAATAAGGGCCGGCGGGTCACAACCCACGCGGTATTCGATGAACTCCGTCAGGGAATCCCCACCCATTCGAAGCTGGCTTTGGTCGAGGAGCAGCAGTGGCTAGCGCCCGTGGCTGTTG
>JAUXGL010000250.1 GCA_030622135.1 Deltaproteobacteria bacterium | reverse complement strand
CGAACTCGAATGTCGTAGGTTGAATACCCTTCGGCCCGTGTCATGAATCAAGTAGATCATAGCCTATCGGTGAAAGCAAGCTTTTTTGTCGCAGAACTTATGATACGAGCTATATCATCTACACTTGAGCGTCATCGTGTTGGCGTTGTATACTGCCGGCCATGGTGAAGCGAAAGCGTCTCACGGTTCCGTCCGAGTTGAGGACTCGGCTTGAGATAACACGGCGGGAACTTCTGGCCCTCTTTCGCGCTCTTGACGGGCTGGACATCACCCCAGAGGAGATGCCTCAGGAAGAACTGCACGAGCTTTTTGAGTTGGATGCTGATTTTGCAGAAGCCCTCTATGTAATGGATCAGCCCCCAGCCGATCTGGACTCCGAGGCCATGGTAAACGATACCCTTGCCTCGCTCGAAGAACTTCCACAAGCACGCAGGGACCTCCTCGACCTTCTACCGCTCAGAACAAGGCGCCCCCTCGCTGAAGCCGAGGCAAAGATCCTCGCCTCCCTGACCACTGAGGATGCTTACCACAGCATCCCGGGGCGTGACCCCCAAATCAGTTAAGCACCCGCGGGAACCTGGAAACTTGACAGACAAGCACTTTCTGCTTACAGCTCAAGCATGTCGAAAATCCCTATGGCATCCAAATACAATACGGCTTGGTTCATAAAATCAGAACACGGGTTGGTGTGCGAGGAGGGTGGGACATGATCCACGTCACCCGGACCGGAGGGAAATCCAATGTCGCAAACAGCCAAAATCACACTCTACCCCCTTGTCGCCCAGCTCTTCGCCATCCAACTCGTCGTCGCCCAGATCGTGGCCTGCTCGACGACGACGAACCAAACTTCAAAGCCGGCCATTGACTCTGCCCCGTCGTCAACCGAGGCGCGCGGGTCCGACGATGCCTTGGTGCCGGGCTCCTTTGTCTACATCGGCAGCAAAACGCGCCTCTTCATGGCCCCCGACGTCTCGGGACGATTTTTCACCAAATCTCCTCCGGCCTTAGCCAAACAGCGGGCGCACTTTGTCTACCTCTTTCGTGTCGTCGATGAGCGCGGCGAGTGGCTAACCGTGCTGCCCGTGAACATCGGAGAAGACGATGCGCCGACTTCTTGCAGCGGGCCAGGACTCGCGCTCAAGGGCCTCGCCATCCCCTTCTTTGTGCGCCGAACAGAGACCGATCCCGTGATGAGAAAAGACCGGGAGATCACTTGGCCGGATGGCACGCGGGTCATGCTGAACAAGGGTCTTCACCTCGTTGCTCTGGACAAGCCCAATCTGTTCGAGATCCGCCATGAAGGAATTTCGTTCAGCATCTTCCTGGCCCAAAACGACGTGGGGCGGTGGTTCAATGGCGAGGTGCATCACAATGCCAGCGTGACCTCCGAGCGCTACCTTCCAAATAATGAAATCGATCCGGACAAGCACGGGCCCAAAGGCGAGAAGCGCTATCGACCCACGACGCAGCGCATGCACTACGGGGACACCGGGACCATGATCATCACCCAACGCTGGAACTCCCTCCTGCTTAGCCGCGAGGTTGGCACCGAACAAGGCTTGTTGGTTTCCTGGTCCCGCAAATGCGTAGAAGCCACGGTGCTCGTCGATGCCGCCTGGCCCCGTGATTTATCCGGCGGCGTCAGCGGGGGCGTCGTGGGCATAAGCCATGATCACGGCATCCGAAAGGAAGCGACCCTCTTCTGGCCCTCCACCGGCAGATCATCAACCGGCGGGTCGACAGGCGAAAAGACAGCGGGATCAAAAGCTGGAACGGCCGTCAAAGGAGCCTACTTCCACTCGGCGCCGACACCTGACGGCAAGCGTCTTTGCTTCACTCGCTTCCTTCACCCCACCCACCAGATGAAACCGGGCGGAGGCAGCCAGAAACTCAAAGTCGCACCCGAAGGCACCCTGGTGATCTGCGTAGCCCCCGACGACATCACCGATCCGCCGAAATCCAGCAGCGCCAGCCAATAGGTTGCCTACTGGGTCTGAAAATGGGATCTGGTCACTTGTCACTTGGAGGGAAAATGTCGCAATACATTGATTGTTCTATAAAATGGAGTCTTGTCGAAAATTCCTATGGTGTTACCATGCAGGCGGAGCACGATCAGCTGCGCCGGAAACTCGCGGAACACTCTGAATGACCAACGCAAGGCGCCGCATCATGTCGTCCGGAGCGAAACAAGCTCCCGGCCATGATGGGAGGGGGAACCATCACTTCCGAGCTCGAGGCCACGAGCAAGAGCAGCGGGAGCTGATCTTCGCTTTCGGTCAACGAGTTTTGCGAGAGTAGTAGAAGTGAAGGCACAAACGCCCAGGCAGGCAACACGTCCGACGATCCCACGCTGGTGCGGCCGATCTTCGATAAGAAATACGAGAAAGACATTCACGGCATCACCTTCCACCGCGATCCGAACGCGGGATCCAGGGGTATGCTGGTCATGCCGGTCGGACCCGGGATCATGCGCCCGGATGTGTCCAGGCCTTCCACACGCGCGAGCCTGTCCTCGGCGCCCGGTTCCAGGGTGACTGTGATCCGGTCGGATGCCGGGGTCAACTCCACTCGGGGATCGGATATGGGGTCAGACCCTGACACTTGACACTTTTCCTTCCCCTGGCTTATTTTCACGACAGCGGGCATTTTTCCTCCCCGCCCTTCCGGGCGGGGCATCCAAATGCCGCTCTCGTGAAGCTCCCCGCGGCAAGCCGCGGGGCATCCTGGCAAAGGCGAGTGAAGATAAGGAAGCTAGTAAATGAACTGTCAGCCCGTATTGGTTGCTTTGTTAATCCTTGGCTGTCTCGCAGGGGTCGTTCCGGCCTGCTCGGACGATACCTCCCCGGGGCCTGCGCGCTGCGCTTCCGACGAAGAATGCCCGAACGACATGAGCTGCGTAGACGGGGTTTGCCGAGAATCCTGCACCACCACCACCGACTGTCCCGACCAATGGCAATGCGTGTCCGGCTACTGCCTGCAGCCCTGTCAGGCGGATGGGGATTGTCCCACGGGCCAGCACTGCCAGAACGGCTTTTGCTTGCCCTTCGAGTCGTGTGTTCAGGAGGGACAATGTCAGAACGACTCCCACTGCGTAAACGGTGAGTGTCTGCCGTGGGAAGATCTCGACTTCAACCAGAATTGCATCCAGGAGGCGGTTCCGGGTCCGGTGCGACCCCAGCTCCAGTGTGTGTGGAGACGTCCACCCGACGGGGATATCGCGCCGGACTACGTTAACGTACTGCATACACCGCTGGTCGCTACTCTCGGTATTCCGCCGGGCCTCGAGTTGCCACCACGCCCCTGTGTCATCTTCATTTCGGACAACACCTACCAGGAGAGAACCCAGCGCCGGTGCGAGGCCGCCGGCACCCTGCGGGTCATCGACGGAGCCACTTGCCGCGAACTGGCTTCGGCCACCGCCCCGGAGGATCGGACCAATTCTTCGGTCACCCCCGCGGTTGGAGACATAGACGGCGACGGACTCCCGGAAGTCGTCGCCGCCGCTGCCGATGGTGGTGTGATAGCTTTCGGCTGGGATCCCGATCAGTGGCAGTTCGTTCGCCAATGGCGAAGTCATAATCCGGACGGGAGCGAAGACCTGCACGGGGGAAACACCTGCCTGTGGGGCGGCATAACTCTGGTGGATCTCACCGACGACGGACTGCCCGAGATCCTGTTAGACGGCGCGGTCTGGTCGAACGAAGGGGAGAGAATCGCCACGGTACCGGGCTGGGTGGGATATCCATGGGGCGTGCCGGCCGTCGTTGCAGACGTGGACGAAGACGGAGCGGTAGAGCTGGTTGCCGGTGAAGGGGTGTGGGAATGGGACGGCGCGGCCTTCGGGCTGGAAAGCAGCTTCGGCGACGCTGGCTTCCGCGGGTTTGTGGCGATTGCCGATTTCGGCGACTTCCCGGCCGCCGCCGGCGACGCCCCCGGCCGCCCGGAGATCGTCATCGTGGGCAACCAGCACCTGGTGGTGCAAAGCATTGGCGGGACAGTTGTTCGGGATTTCACCGCACCGTCGGTCGGCGGAGGACCGCCCACCGTTGCCGACTACGACGGGGATCAGATACCCGAGGTAGGCGCGGCCTTCGCCGGTCACTACCTGGTGTACGACGTGGCCGAGGACCGGGTCCTGTGGACCCAACCGTCGCAGGACTTGAGCAGCGCCCGGACGGGATCGAGTGTCTTCGACTTCAACGGTGACGGCCGGGCCGAGGTAGTATACGGGGACGAGTGCTACGTTCGCGTCTACGATGGTGAAACCGGAGAAGTGCTCTTTTCCCAGGCCCGTTTCTCCAGCACTTGGGAGGAGAATCCCATTGTTGCGGATGTGGACGGAGATTCGGCCGCCGAGATGGTCATGGGAATGAGCGGACCGTGCCGTCCGGAATACTGCCCTTTGTGGGATCCCTTGTTTGCCGGGCTACGTTGCGATGAGGTTGCCGACTGTCCGGGAGGCGCATGCGACGAAGGTCTTTGTCGTTGTACCTCGGACGACGAGTGTGGGGATACCTATGGGTGCTCCGAGCCATTGCCAAGCACTCCCGGAACAGGCAACGTCTGCCGCGCGCGCCATCTGGACTGCGAGCCGGGTCTGCGGGTCTATCGGGATGGGCGCGACCGCTGGGCGGCATCGCGACCCATCTGGAACCAGCACGCTTATCACATCACCAACGTAGAAGACGACGGGCGAGTGCCGCGTACCAGTCTGGCGAAACGCAACTGGCAAGAGGACGATTTGAACAACTTCCGCCAGAACGGGCAGGGCGGGCTGGCAGACATCCCCCGGCCGGATCTCACCGTGGGCAATCTGGCAGCATACTGTGAGCAACCGGACACCACCCGGCTGAGCGCAGACGTCTGCAACCGGGGTGCGGCTCTCAGTGACATGGGCATCGAAGTCATCTTCCGGGGGCCCGCCGGAGACGAGCTCTGTCGACTACGCACGGATGAGCCGGTGCCTCCGGGATATTGTCATACCTTCAGCTGTGTGGCGCAGGTCGAAGCCGAAGGCGAGTTCGAAGCCGTGGTGGATCCGGACGCCATCGTGACCGAATGTTTCGAATCCAACAACACCGCCCTGGGCCAGGCCAGCTGCTGGGAGACCTAAGACATGACTTTCGGATATTTGTGAAAAACTTAACTTTATCGGACACCATGGACATAACTTTATCGGGCCGGCTAGGGTCGAAGACTGGCGCGGTAGTCCATTAGGCTTCCGGTGGCTTTAGCCGCCCCTTTCGATGACGGCGCCTCAGTCCGGCTTGCCATAGCTCCGTTTCCAGCCCCCGCCACAT